>JAUWAE010000030.1 GCA_030602185.1 Comamonadaceae bacterium | reverse complement strand
GGGCGTCGCGTCACCGCCGTCTCGGTGCTGCACGTAACGCTTGCGCATCTCGACAGCATCTTCCTCGGCCAGCGTCACGTCGTTCGGCGTGAGGCGGAACACCCGGATGGTGCTGTGCACCTGCTCGACCTGCTGGTTGAGCGACGCGGCCGCGGCCGACAGCTCTTCCACCATGGCGGCGTTCTGCTGGGTGATGGAGTCGAGCTGCGACACCGCTTCGCTGACCTGCGCCACGCCGCTGGACTGCTCGCTGGCCGAGTTGCTGATTTCTTCGAGCACGGCGGTCACGCGCTCCACCGAGGCCATGGCCTCGTCCATGCGCTCACGCGCTTCGGAGGCACGCACGTTGCCCGCGTCGACGCGGTTGCGCGACTCCTCGATCAATTCGCGGATTTCCTTCGCCGCCGACGTGGTGCGCTGCGCCAGCGCCCGCACCTCGGACGCCACCACCGCGAAGCCACGGCCCTGCTCGCCGGCCCGGGCCGCTTCCACGGCCGCGTTCAGCGCCAGGATGTTGGTCTGGAAGGCCACGCCCTCGATCACCTGAATGATGTCGCCGATGCGCCGCGACGACTCGGCGATGTCCTTCATGGTATCGGCCACCGTCAGCACGGCCGAATGGCTGCGTTTGGCCACGTCGGCGGTGTCGCGGGCCAGACCAGAACCTTCTCGGGACAGCTGGGCGGTCTGCTGGATCGTGCCGTTGATCTCTTCCATGGAGGCGGCGGTTTCCTCCAGGTTGCTGGCCTGCGCCTCGGTGCGGGCCGACAGGTCGTTGTTGCCGGCAGAGATTTCGCTAGAACCGCCAAGGAGGTTGCGCACTTCGTGGCGGATGTCGCGCACCACCGTGCGGACCGACACGTTGAGCTGCGCGAGCGCCAGCTGCAGCTGACCAATTTCACCCGTCGCATCGACGGTGATCGGCACGGTCAGGTCGCCACCGGCCATCAGGTTGGCCTCGCTGATGACGCGCTTGATCGCGTCGACGGTGCGCACGGCGAGAAACGCCGACAGCGACACGGTGACCAGGGCCGCCAGCGCCGTGACCCAGCCCGGCATGCCGAGCTCGGCCGACACCAGCGGGCCACCGGCGGCCAGCACGCTCAACCAGACCAGCTTGCCACGCAGCCCCGGGCGGAACAACCGCCCCACCGCCCCAATGAGGCCTTGCCGCACCACCTGGCCACGCCGCAGCACGTGCACCAGCTTGCCGGCCGCCGCCTCGGCGCGCATTTTTTCGTACAGCCTATCGTAGGTGGCGATTTCTTCCGGCGTGGGCTTGGAGCGCACCGACAGGAAGCCGACGATGCGCTCGCCGTCGCGCACCGGCGTGGCGTTGGCGCGCACCCAGTAGTGGTCGCCGTTCTTGCGGCGGTTCTTCACCAGCGCCGTCCAGGGCAGCCCCTCGTCCATGATGGTGTGCCACATGTCGCGGAACGCCTCTTCCGGCATGTCGGGGTGGCGCACCAGGTTGTGGGGCTGCCCCAGCAGCTCTTCCCGGGTGAACCCGCTGACCGCCACGAAATTGGTGTTGCAGTAAGTGATGCGGCCTTTGAGGTCCGTGACCGAGATCAGTGTCTGGTCGGCCGGAAAGTCGTAGTTGTTCTGGGTAACAGGCAGGTTGGTGCGCATGAATGCTCCCGAGGCAATGCCACGTCTAGAGTGAATCTGGACAGTTTATCGGCAAGTCGCCGGGTTGATGTATGCCGCCGGCCCGAATGCCCCAACTTTTCGCCTGATGACGCGGGGCGTTTGACAGTGATCAACATTTCCAGGGCGGTTGATGCGGCGATGGCACACCGTGCGGCAAAGGACAGGATCGCGGGCCGGCAGCCACAGGTCGTGGGACAATCCCACAGAAACCTCACATCTGTCTGTCATAAATTTAGGGCATAACACCCGGGTTTGCCCTAGCAGTCAACGACTATCATGTGAAATAGATTCATGGGTTGATAAATCGAAGTTGTCAGTCCAAGAATTTAGCGGACCAGTGTGAAGGGAGGTTGTCTCGCCTAACGGCGGGGGAGCCGCCCGCATGTCAAAGGCCGAGACGATGAACCACAACGAGCACCCGCGTGAGGCGCCGCAGATGACGCCCCCGCCAAGACCCCAGGGCCGCCAGGCCCCGGCGCCTTGTGAGGCCGTCCCGCCCGAGCCGGTGCGGGTGTGGCAGTTGATGCTGCCGCTGACCGCCCTGCCCACCGGCGCCTGGCTGACCTGGCGGTTGTCGCTGTCGCTCGAAGGTAGCGCAGACGGTGCCCCCGCCCTGCCCGACGGCGGCTTGATGTGGCTGGCCGGCCTCGCCCTCAGCAGCCTGGTCTGTGTCGCCGGCTGGGCCGGGTTGCATGTGTGCCGGCGGGCGAGTACCCTGGCACGCCAATCGCGCGGCGACCTGGAGGTGCTGGCCCGCGTGGCGCTGTCGTCGCCCGATCCGCTGGCCCTGCTCGACCGCGAGTTGCGTTTCAGCTGGGTCAACCTGCCTTTCCTGGACTGGCACGGCGGCCACGAGTCGGACGTGTACGGTGAGTCCTTTCTCACCTGGCTCGCTGCACAGCGCGTCGCGCCCGAGGCGCTGCGGCGCCTGGAGTCGGCGCTGGCCCAGCGCCTGCCCGCCACACTGGAGCTGGGCTCCCCCGACACCCGACACACCTTCGTCCATCTGGCGCCCAGTCACGATGCCAACAGCGCGTTCAAGGGCTACACCATCCGCTTCGATGACACCGCCACCCACCCCGCGTTCGGGCCGGCACTGGAACGGCTGCAGCGCGAGAACGAGGCGCTGCGCAACACCATCGACCAGCTGGCCATCGTCTCGGAGGCCGACCGCGCCGGCAACATCACCCGCGCCAACCGCAAGTTCGTCGAGATCAGCGGCTACAGCGAGGCGGAGTTGCTCGGCAGGAACCACCGCATCGTCAACTCCGAGGTGCACCCGCGCGAGTTCTGGATGCACATGTGGACGACCATTTCCCAGGGCCGCCCGTGGCGCGGGGAGGTGTGCAACCGCGCCAAGGATGGCCGCCTATACTGGGTCGACAGCCTGGTGGCCCCCATCCTGGACACCGAGGGCAAGGTGGAGCGCTACATCTCCATCCGCACCGACATCACCCACTTCCGACGGGCCGAGGCCGCGTTGGCGGCCAGCCAGCGCATGCTGGCCCGTACCGGCAGCCTGGCCCGCACCGGCGGCTGGTACTACGACCTGGGGACGCGCCAGCTCTACATGTCGGCCGAGTGCATGCGGATTTTCGGCGCCGAGCCCGACTGGACATCGAGCGTGGAAGAGATCCTGGGCTACCGGGAGCCGCACCACACGCCGGCGGTGGCCCGGCTGATCGAAACGGTCAACGGCCGCGAGGAAGCGTTCGAGCAGGTGATTGAAATCACCCTGAGCGACCAGCGGCACCGCCATGTGCGCCTGATGGGCGAATTCGACCGGCGGGCCGAAGGCACGCCCCGGTTGCTGGGCGCGGCCCAGGACGTGACCGCCCAGATCGAGGCCCAGCGCCGGGCCGAGCAGAGCGAGTCGGTGTTGCGCTCGGCCATCCACGCCATGGACGAGGCCTTTGCCCTGTACGACACCGAAGACCGCCTGTTGTTCTGCAACGACAAGTACCGGCACCTGGTGTTCAAGAACCCGGACGACCTGCGGCTGGGCACTGCGTACGAGGACGTGATCCGCCAGAGCGCCGAAGAGGGCGTGCTGACGGCGGCCGGCATGGACCGGGAAACCTGGATCGCCGACCGGCTCTTGCGCACCCGCCGGCAGGAGTCGAGCGAGATCCGCAAACTGAACAACGGCCGCTGGATACGCTTCGTCGACTACCGGACGCCCGACGGCTTCCACGTGGCCCTGCGGGTGGACGTGACCGAACTGCAGCAGTCGCTGGAGGCGGCCCAGGCGGCTTCACGCGGCAAGAGCCAGTTCCTGGCCAACATGAGCCATGAAATCCGGACCCCGATGAGCGCGGTGATGGGGATGCTGCAGCTCATGCAGCACACCGAACTCAACGACAAGCAGCGCGACTTGACCGACAAGGCCTCCACCGCCGCCCGGGCGCTGCTGGGCGTGGTCAACGACATCCTGGACTACTCCAAGGTGGAGGCCGGCAAGATGTCGCTGGACCCGCAGCCCTTCGACCTCGATGCGCTGCTGGCCGACCTGTCGGTCATCGTCTCGAACACACTGGGCGAGAAACGGCTGGACGTGGTGTTCGACCTCGACCCCACCGTGCCCCGCGCCCTGCTGGGCGACTCGCTGCGGCTCAAGCAGGTGCTGATCAACCTGAGCGCCAACGCCATCAAGTTCACCGAAACGGGTACGGTGGTGCTGGCGGTCCAGCAGGCCGACGCTGCCGACGGGAGCGTGCGGCTGAACTTCGAAGTCAGCGACACCGGCCCGGGCATGTCGCCCGAGCAGCTGCAACGCCTGTTCCGGGAATACGAACAGGCCGACGCCTCCACCGCCCGGCGCCATGGTGGCACCGGCCTGGGGTTGATGATCAGCCGCCAGCTGGTGGGGCTGATGGGCGGCACGCTGGAAGTGACCAGCCAGCTGGGCCAGGGGAGCACCTTCCGCTTCGCGGTGACCATGCCGATCGTCGACCCGGTCGGGCTGGCCCAGGCCGTGGCACCGGCCCTGAACCGGCCGGCGGTCTGGCTGGTGGACCGCCACCCCACCAGCCGCCGGAGCGTGCAGCGCACGCTGCAGGCCATGGGTTGCAAGGTGCAGGCGTTCAACGGCGTGCCCGCGGCCGGGCAGCGGCTGGGCGCCGACAGCGCGCAGCGCTGCGACGTCCTGCTGATGGACCTTGAGACCGCTGCCGAGGCCGCCGACGAGACGCGCCGCCTGATCCAGCAGCTGCAGCAACGGGGCACAGACCCCTCGGCCGAGCTGCCGGTGCTGACCCTGTCGTCGTGCGGCATCGAAGCCTTCGGCCAACAGGAGTGCCCGCTCAGCCTGCAGTGGGAGCATGTGCTCATCAAACCGCTGACGCCGCAGACCCTGGGGCAGGCCCTGCATCGGGCGCTGTCGCAGGAACAGGTCACCGCCGCGCCGCGCCCGACGGCGACACCGCTGGCGGGCCTGCACGTGCTGCTGGTGGAAGACGACCTGCTCAACCAGCACGTGGCCATGGAACTGCTGCGCCTGCAGGGCGCGGACGTGGTGCTCGAGCCCAACGGTCAGGCCGCCGTGGCACGGCTGACCGAGCAGCCCGACGCGTTCGACGTGGTGCTGATGGACATGGAGATGCCGGTACTCGATGGGCTGGCCGCGACACGGCAGATCCGCCAGATCCCAGCGCTGGAGCACCTGCCCGTGGTGGCCATGACCGCGAACATTTCCCCCGCCGACGGCCAGGCCTGCCTGGACGCGGGCATGAACGCTCACGTCGGCAAGCCGTTCGACGTGAACGCCCTGGTGCGGACGGTGCTGGAACGGGTGGCGCTGGCGCGCAGCGCCGGCCGCCCCCCTGCCCGCCCCGGGCCGACCACGGCGCCCGCAGCCGACGCCACAGCGACGCACGGCCGCGACGCCGGCCTGACCGCGGTGTTCCTGCGGGTGGCGCCCACCTACCTGCAGCGGCTGGCACGGGCGCTTGAGCAGCACGATGTGGCGCAACTGAAGGCGCTGGCCCACCAGGTGAAAGGTTCTGCCGCCATGCTTGGGGACCGGGCGCTGTCGGCCACCGCGGCCGACCTGGAAACCGCTTGCCGGACGGCCACCGACCCATGGCCCACCGCAGCGGACCACCCGGTGGCCACGCTGGCCACGGCGTTCCGGCAGACCCTGGAAGCTACCGTCGCATCTCGTACCGCCCCAACGGCTGACCACCCGGCGCCGGCAGACCCACCTGACCACAGCCCTGCGGCACCGCCGTTCACCGAATTGCAACAGGACCTGCGCGCGCTGCTGGCAGCCGCCCGCTCGGCCGACATGGTGGCGTACGAGCTGATGGACACCGCCTGGGCGCGCCATGGCGCCTGGCACCCCGAGCTCGCCGCCGTGCGCGATGCGATCGAGGTGGTCGATTTCGACGGCGCCTGCGCCCTGCTGGAGCCGTGGCTGCAACGGCTGGGGGGCGAATGAGAGCCGCCCTGGCGAGCGTGTGCAAAAAGTGCCGGCTGAGCCCGCTGGCACGGCGGCTGCTGGTCCAGGCCTTCCTGTTCAGCTCGGCCCTGGCCGCGGTGATCACGTTGCTCGACGCGCACCGGCACTACCGCAACGAGCTCGACACGATCGCCCTGCAGATGTCCCAGATCGAGCAGGTCCACTTGCCCAGCGTGGCCGACAACCTGGGGGCGAACCAGGCGGCGCGGCTGCAGCAGACGCTTCGGAGCATCACGCAACTGGAAGATTTCGTCTACGTGCGGCTGGTGTTCGCTGCCGAGACCGCTTTCGAATCCGGCCAGCCCCTGGCCGGCCCGGGGTTGAAACGGGTATTTGCCCTGCCTTCGACCACTGCAGAGGCCGGCCTGCCGCCAGGTCAGCTGGAAGTGCACGCCTCGCATGAGTTGGCGTTCATGCGCATGGTCAAGCACCTCGGGCAGCTGGCCAGCGCCAACCTGCTCAAAACGGTCTTGGTGGCCCTGTTCTTCGCCTGGGTGTTCTACCGGCTGGTGGGTCGGCACCTGCGGCACATTGCGGCCTACGCACAAGGGCCCTGGCCGGTCGGGCCGGCGCCGGCCGCGCTGGTGCTGCCGCGCAAGGAGCCCGCACGGCCCGACGAGCTGACGCGGCTGGCCCAGTCGGTACAGCGCATGCAGGAAACCCTCTGGACCCTGGCCTGCCAGGAGCGCGAGCGTGCCCACGAACTCGAAACCGAGCTGCAAGAGCGCAGCCGCATCGAAGCGCGGCTGCACGTCATGGCCACCGTGTTCGAAAGCAGCCGCGAAGCCATCATGATCTCGGACCACGCCAACCGCATCGTGACCGTGAACGAGGCGTTCGTGAAGCTCACCGGCTACGACGTCGGCGAGGTGCTGGGCCGCAACCCGCGCATGCTGTCGGCCGGCATGACGCCGGTCGAGGTCTACAAGGACATGTGGCAGTCGCTGTCGGAGCAAGGCTGCTGGCAGGGCGAGGTCTGGGACCGGCGCAAGGACGGCCGCATCTACCCCAAGTGGCTGTCGATCAACGCGGTGCGCGGCGCACAAGAGAAGGTCACGCATTACGTGGCCATCTTCAGCGACATTTCCGAGCGCAAGGAAGCCGAAGAGAAGATTTACCACCTGGCCCACCACGACAGCCGGACCGGGCTGGCCAACCGCATGTCGCTGGCGCTGGAGCTGCAGAGTGCGGTGCGCCAGGCGGCACAGAACCGCCACCGGCTGGCGCTGATGTTCATCGACCTCGACCGGTTCAAGGAAATCAACGACGTGCACGGCCACGACGTGGGCGATAAATTGCTCGTGGAGGTGGCCGGCCGCCTGAAACAGGCGGTGCGCCATGGCGACACCGTGGCCCGCCTGGGCGGGGACGAATTCGTCATCCTGCTGCGCTACGTCAACGGGCGCGAGGGGGCGCTGCAGGTGGCGGAAAAGGTGCGTGAGTCGGTGGCGGCGCCGTACGAGATGAGCGGCCTGGCGCTGCGCACGGCGGCCAGCATCGGGCTGGCGGTGTACCCGCAGGACGGCGAAACGGTGGAACTGCTCATGAAGAGCGCCGACACCGCGATGTACCACGCCAAGTCCACCGGACGCGACAACGTGCAGGCCTATTCGCCCGGCATGGAACAGGCGCTGCTGGAGCGGATCAAGCTGGTGCACGAAATGCGCCAGGCGCTCGACCGGCACGAGTTCCAGCTGCACTACCAACCCCAGTTCAATGCCCGCACCGGCCAGATGGACGGGGTGGAGGCGCTGCTGCGCTGGCTGCACCCGATCGACGGCTGGGTGTCGCCGGCGCGCTTCATCCCGGTAGCTGAACAGGCCGGGCTGATCCTCGAAATCGGCGCCTGGGTACTGGGCCAGGCCTGCCACCAGTGGCGCCTGTGGTACGAACAGACCGGCAACCCCCACCTGCGGATGGCGGTGAACCTGTCGGCGCAGCAGCTCGAAAGCGATGACCTGATCCACCAGGTGCAGAAGCTGCTGCAGCGCAACCGCATGCCGCCCGAGTGCCTGGAGCTGGAAATCACCGAATCCATGCTGATGGAGGACGTGGACCGCAACGTGGAGCGGCTGGGCGCGCTGCGCGAAATGGGGGTGAAGCTGGCCATCGACGATTTCGGCACCGGCTACTCGTCGCTCAATTACCTGCGCATGCTGCCGATCGACGCCCTCAAGCTGGACCGGAGTTTCGTGCAGGGTGTGGAGACCGACAGCGGCAACGCGGCCATCTGCCTGTCCATCATCGCCCTGGCGCACAACCTGGGGCTGGAGGTGGTGGCCGAAGGCGTGGAGACCGAACCCCAGCACGAGTTTTTGCTGCAGCACGGCTGCGACCGGCTGCAGGGTTTTTTGCTCGGGCGTCCGGTGCCCGCCAGTGAGGTGCTGGAGCTGGCGACCTGAGTTCAGGCCAGTTGCTGGCGGATGGCCTGGATGGCCTCGAGCGCGGCGTCGGTATCGAAGGCGTCCACCGCCGCCGACAAGGCCGTGGTGTCGATGGCCCAGGGCGCGCCGAAACGTTCGGCCCAGTCGGTGCAGGCGTCGAACACCGCCAGGTCGCCGCTGCCGACGGCGGCCTCCAGTGCGGCCAGCGCGGCCAGGGCCTCGCTCTGCGGCGGCTGGCGGGCTCCCGCCCTCTGCAACGGCGCTGCGGTGGTGAGCGCTTGCAGCCAGGCACCCTGGGCCGCCAGCACCTGCTGCACGGCGAGGGCCAGCCCATCCAGGTCGAGCGCCACGGTCCCGGCCTTCGCGAGCGCTTCCAGGCGCGACAGCTCCAGCGCCAGTTGCTCGGCCCCCATGCTGCCGGCGCTGCCTTTCAGGCGGTGCAGCACGGCCGCGGCCCGGGACACGTCCCCACTGGCGGCCGCCATGCGCAACTCATCCAATTGGGGCCTCAGGGTGTCGGGGTAGCTGCGCAGCATGCGTTCGAAAAACCGCTGGTCGCCACCCAGCCGGCGCAGCGCTGCCTCGGGGGCGAACACCGCCGGCGCCGGTGGCTCTGGCACAGACGTCGGCGGGGGCGTGCCGGCAGCGGGCGCGGGAGGTGCGCTCGGGCCTCGGCCGGTGTAGGCCAGCACCACTTGGACCACCTGGTCGAGGTCGAACGGCTTGCCGATATGGGCATTCATGCCGGCGCTCAGGCACGCCTCGCGGTCGGCCACCATGGCGTTGGCGGTCATCGCCACGATGGGCAAGGCCTGGAACCGGTCCTGCCGGCGGATCGCCTGGGTGGCCTGCAAACCGTCCATGACGGGCATCTGCATGTCCATCAGTACTAGGTCGAAAGCCGCCTGGTCACGCAGGGTGTTGAGGGCGACCAGCCCGTTGTCGGCCACCACGACGTCCGCGCCTTCGCGCCACAACATCTCCTGCGCCACCTCCTGGTTGAAGGCGTTGTCTTCGACCAGGAGCAGGCGCAGCCCGCGCAGCCGCGCGGGGCCGGCCAGGGGCGCCACGGCGGAAGACTCGGCGGCCGCACCGTTGGCCACCGCGTGGGCATACGCCCGCCACACGGCACCGGCCGTCACGGGCTTGACCAGAAACTTGTCGGGCCGCACCGGGCACTGGCCGGCTGCCGGCTCTTCCACGTCGGCGCCACGCGCCAGCTGGAACCACGTCACCCGCTGACCCTGGGCGGCCCAGCGGCCGAGCCGGCTGTGGAGCCGGTCGGCCAGCAGGCGGTCGATGCGGGACTCCGACACGACCAAGGCCGGGGCCACGGCAGCACCGGCTTCCCAGTCGTGCCCGACGGAAACCTCGCACCCCAAGGCACTCAGGCCGCGCTCCAGTGCATGGAGGGTGGCCGTCTGGCAGCCGCAGAGCCACACCCGGGGCGCACCTGCCACCGGGCGGCAAGGACCGTCCGGGCGCTCGGCCTGCGCCGACACCCCCAGGCTCACCTCGAAACCGAAGGTGCTGCCGCGCCCGAGCTCGCTTTGCAGCGACATGGCGCCGCCCATCAGGTTGACCAGGCGCTGGCTGATGGCCAGGCCCAGGCCGGTGCCCCCGAACTGGCGCGCGATGAAGGCCTCCGCCTGCGAGAAACCGGAAAACACCTTGTTGTGCTGTTCGGGCGCGATGCCAATGCCGGTGTCGCTCACCTGGAAGCGGACCCGGACCTCGTCACCGTCTTGCGCCAGCCGGTCAATGCGCAACACCACCTCGCCAATCGAAGTGAACTTGATGGCGTTGCCCAGCAGGTTGATGAGCACCTGCTTGAGACGCAGCATGTCCCCTACCAGCACGGGCGGCAAGTCGGGATCGACGTCGAACACCAGCTCCAGCGACTTTCCCCCCAGGGTGGACGACAGGATGGGCGAAAGGTCCGAGAGCAGCTGCTCGAGCACGAACGGCTCCGGGTCAAGCACCATCTTGCCCGCTTCGACCTTGGAGAAGTCCAGGATGTCGTTCAGGATGTCGAGCAGGGAACGCGCCGCGCGGCTGGATTTGTCGACCAGCTCCAGCTGCCGGCGCGACAGCTCGGTGAACTGCAGCAGCTTCAGCATGCCCAGCACGGCGTTCATCGGGGTGCGGATCTCGTGGCTCATGGCCGCGAGGAACTGGCTCTTGCTGCGGGAAGCGGCGTCGGCTTCGTGCAAGGCGCGCTGCATCTCGGTCACGTCGATGCGGAAGCTGACGTGGAAACCGTCGGCCGTGCGGCGGTCGGCCAGCCGCAACCAGCGGCCGTCCCGCAGCTGCACCAGCTGGTCGGAGCTGTCGCGGCGAAAGCGCTCCAGCCGGTCCTGGACCCAGGCCTCGACCGCCGCGCCGTCGGCTTCCATCGGCACCGCACCGTGCTGTACCTGGGCACGCAGGATGTCCTCATAGCGCACGCCGACCCAGTTGGCATCGGGCATGATGGGGTGCAGGCTGCGGTACTGCTCGTTGCAAAACACCAGCCGCTCCTGGGGGTCGAACAACGCAAACGCCTCACCCAGCGCTTCGATCGCGGTGCGAAAGTTGCGTTCGCTCTCGAGCACGCGCCGCTGCGTCAGCGTCACCGTGGTCAGGTCGGTCACGGCCCCGATCAGCCAGGCGACCCCGTCGTCGTCGGACTCCAGGTCCGCCACCAGCCGCAACCAGCGGCGGCCACCGCCGGCGAGGTCGATCTCGATCACAGTGTCGACCGGGGGCTCGAGCGTCTGCAAGGACACGACGGCGGCGGGGATGGAGGGGTCGTTGCGGCCAAACGCGAAGTAACCGGGCGCCTCGGGCGACTCGATCCGGTCGAGCGCGTCAATGCCGTAGAGGGCCAGGCATTCGGCCGACAGGTACAACGCTCCGGTGCGCTCGTCGCGGAACCAGCCCCCGACCCCGGCCAGACGCCCGGTGCGTGCCAGCATGCGCCGGCTGGCCGCCAGGGCTTTTTCGGCCCGTTTGTAGCCGGTGATGTCGGTGCGGATGGAGGTGTAGCGCTCGACCAGGCCATCGGCCCCCAGCTGGGGCGCGATGAGGCTGTCCACCCAGTAGAGGGAGCCGTCCTTGGCGCGGTTGCAGACTTCACCGTGCCAGGGCCGTCCCTGGCTGACGGTGTGCCACATCTCCTCCCAGAATTCGGGCGGCTGGGTGCCCGAATTGACGATGCGGTGGTTCTGCCCCAGCAACTCGCCCGCGCTGTAACCGCTGACCGCCTCGAAGCGTGGGTTGACGTGCAGGATGGTGCCCTGGCGGTCGGCCACCGAGACGATGGCGTGGATGTCCAGCGTGTCGCTCAAGGCCTGCAATTCGCGCACCGACTGGCGCGAACGTTCGATCTCACGCCGGTAGTCGTCGACGTCGGTCAGGTGCAATCCCAGGACACCGCCGTCGAGGACATGGACCTCGGGCCGGAACCAGCGGGCACCGCCATGCGGCAGTCCGACGCAAACGTCGGTGACCGCCGCCCCCGGGCCGGCCATATGGGCCAGGAGGGCAAGCCAGCCGCCCGGCAGCGCCGGCGATGACCCATGCAAGGGCAGTGCGGCCTCCAGCCGCTGCCCCACCAGAGGGCCTGTGGCGCCCCAGTGCCGTTCGGCGGGGGCGTTGGCCAGCAGCACGACGCCGGTGGCATCCACCGCCAGCATCGGCTGGCGGCCCTGCCGGGCCAATTCGCCCCAGGCAACGAGCAACCCGGCCGACGACAGGGCAGACGGGGAAACGGTCATGGTGTCACGGGCGGGCCACCTCGGCCAGCGCACCGGCCAAGCCCTCGACCGACAGCGGTTTGACCAGGAAACCGTCTGCGCCAGCGGCCAGGAAATGCTGGCGCGTGGACTCGCCACTTTCGCCCGACACCATGATCACCGGCAACCGCCGGCCTGGCAGGTCGCGCGCGCGGATGGCGGAGAGCGCGCCGTAGCCGTCGAGCTCGGGCATCTGGATGTCGAGCAGCACCACGTCAAAGGTCTGACGGTCCAGGGCCGCCAGGGCTTTGACGCCGTCCGTGACCATGGCGCCGCCATGCCCCAGATCGCGTAACAATCGGGCCGCCACACGCAGGTTGAGGGGGTCGTCATCGGCCACCAGCACGCGCAACCCAGGAGTAGAACTGCTCATTCCTGCATCATATCGGGGCGGCGCCATGGCGGGCGTCGCGCAGGGCATTGCCCTGGCTCAGGCGGCGAGTTCCGGGTCGTCCTCGGCGCCCCCGGCCACCGCTCGCGGCACCACGCGCCGCACCACGTCGGCCGCGAAACCCCGCGCCACCAGGAACCGCACCTGACGGGCCCGCCCGGCCAGGTCGGTGGCCGGGGCACCGAACTTGCGCTGCCACAGGGCCTGGGCGCGCTCGAGTTCGGTGTCTTGCAGGCGCGCCACCGCTTCGGCCACCACCTCGGTGGCCAGCCCCTTGGCCTGCAGCTCGGCCCGCACCCGCGCAGCCCCCAGCCGCTCGGCGCGCCGGTGCAGCACGCTGTCGGCCACCCGCGCCTCGTCGATGAAGCCCCTGGCCTGCAGCGCGTCGAGCGCCTCGGCCAGGGCGGCGGGGTCGTCGGCATGGGCCTGCAGCTTGCGCTCCAGCTCGGCGCGCGAATGCTCCCGCTGGGCCAGCAACCGCAGGGCCCGGGCCTTCAGCGACGGGCCCGGCCGGGCCGACCGGGCTGCGTCGTCGCCGCTGCGCTGCCAGCTCACAGGGCGTCGGCGTCTTCGAGTTCGTCGTCGCTGCGCCCTGCCGGTGCGCCGCCCTCAAAGGCGGGGAGTGCCGGCACGCTCAGCGCGGCACGGATCTTGTTTTCGATCTCGTGCGCCAGCTGCGCGTTCTCGCGCAGGAATTCGCGCGCGTTCTCGCGGCCCTGGCCGATCTTTTCGCCCCCGTAGGCGTACCAGGCGCCCGACTTCTCGATCACCTTGTGGTTGACGCCCAGGTCGATGATCTCGCCCTCGCGGCTGATGCCCTCGCCGTAGAGGATGTCGAACTCGGCAGTCTTGAACGGCGGCGCCACCTTGTTCTTCACCACCTTGACCTTGGTTTCGGAGCCCACCACCTCTTCGCCCTTCTTGATGGAGCCGGTGCGGCGGATGTCGATGCGCACCGAGGCGTAGAACTTGAGCGCGTTACCGCCCGTGGTGGTTTCGGGGCTGCCGAACATCACACCGATCTTCATGCGGATCTGGTTGATGAAGATGACCATGCAGTTGGTCTTCTTGATGGTGGCAGTGAGCTTGCGCAGCGCCTGGCTCATCAGGCGGGCCTGCAGGCCGGGCAGGCTGTCGCCCATGTCGCCTTCGATCTCGGCCTTGGGCGTGAGCGCCGCCACCGAGTCCACCACGATCAGGTCCACCGCGCCGGAACGCACCAGGCTGTCCACGATCTCCAGCGCCTGCTCGCCGGTGTCGGGCTGGGAGATCAGCATGTCCTGCAGGTTCACGCCCAGCTTCTGGGCGTACTGCACGTCCAGGGCGTGTTCGGCGTCCACAAAAGCGCAGGTGCCGCCGAGCTTCTGCATTTGCGCAATGACCTGCAGCGTCAGCGTGGTCTTGCCCGACGATTCCGGGCCGTAGATTTCCACTACGCGGCCGCGCGGCAGGCCGCCCACGCCCAGGGCGACGTCCAGACCCAGCGAGCCGGTGGAAACGACCTGGATGTCTTCGATGGCCTCACCCTCGCCCAGGCGCATGATGGTGCCTTTGCCGAACTGCTTTTCGATCTGGGCCAGCGCGGCCTGCAGGGCCTTGGCTTTTTCGCTGTCCTGGGGTTTTGCTGCGGTTGCGTTCATGAAAAACTCCTTTTTAAACATGGGGTTGAAGCACCAGCCTCCCTGGCTTCAACGACTTGGTGTCGGTGCTTGGATGGCAGTGTAGCGCGACATAAAGAACGAAAAACTGTATTTTTAGTCAGTTTGTATTACTATTTAACTGTGCCTCCAAACCCCACCCTCCCTCCCGTGGACGACCGCTGGCGCCTGACCCACCTGGGGCGCCTGATGGGCCACGCCCTGCGCCGCTTCGACGACCGCGTACTGACCTTGATGGCCCGCTCGGCCGAGGCGCCGCTGGCGCTGTCGAACCTGGCCGGCCGCGACCAGGTGGGGGCCGCCATCGTGCACATCACCCGCCACCTCGACCTGGCGGGCTCGCGGCTGACCGTGCTGGCCGAGCGCGCCGGCATGAGCAAACAGGCCATGGGCGACCTGGTGGACCAGTGCGAAGCCTGGGGCCTGGTGCAGCGCCACCCCGACCCGCTGGACGCACGCGCCAAGCGCATCGTCTTCACCCCGGCGGGCCTGGACTGGCTGCACGCCTTCCAGCGGGCGGTGGCGCAGGCCGAATCGGAATTCCACGAGCAGGTGGGCGACGCGGTGGCCACCGTGGTCGCGCTGGGCCTGGAAGCCTACGCCGACGGCGACGGCACCCCCTGAACCCCCACCGCGCCGGGCAGCAAGGCGGCGGCCGCCTACAATCTTCCAAACAACGAGGAGGCATGCGATGCGCATACTCATTGCAGAAGACGACCAGGTGCTGGCCGACGGCCTGTTGCGCACCCTGCGCGCCGCCGGCGCGGCCGTGGACCACGTGGCCAGCGGGGCCGAAGCCGATGCCGCGCTCATGACCAACAACGAGTTCGACCTGCTGATCCTCGACCTCGGGCTGCCACGCATGCACGGGCTGGAGGTGCTCAAGCGGCTGCGCTCGCGCGGCGCCAAGTTGCCGGTGCTGATCCTGACGGCGGCCGACAGCGTGGACGACCGCGTCAAGGGCCTGGACCTGGGCGCCGACGACTACATGGCCAAACCGTTCGCCCTGCAGGAGCTGGAGGCCCGGGTGCGCGCCCTGGTGCGGCGCGGCAACGGCGCGGCCAGCAGCCAGATCAAGCACGGCCCGCTGGTGTACGACCAGGCCGGCCGTGTGGCCACCATCGACGGCAAGATGGTCGAGCTCTCGGCACGCGAGCTGGGCCTGCTGGAAGTGCTGCTGCAACGCGCCGGCCGCCTGGTCAGCAAGGACCAGCTCGTCGAGCGCCTGTGCGAATGGGGCGAAGAGGTGAGCAACAACGCCATCGAGGTCTACATCCACCGACTGCGCAAGAAGATCGAGAAGGGCCCGATCCGCATCGCCACCGTGCGAGGACTGGGGTATTGCCTTGAAAAGATCCCCGGCTGAGGCGTCGCCGCTGGACCCCCAGCCCGACACCCCCGCCACCCCACCGCTGACCTTCGGCCTGTTCCAGCGCGAGCAGCGCAGCCTGTTCGGCGAGATCCTGGACTGGATGCTCACGCCGCTGCTGCT
This sequence comes from Comamonadaceae bacterium, assembly GCA_030602185.1. Lineage (GTDB taxonomy): Bacteria > Pseudomonadota > Gammaproteobacteria > Burkholderiales > Burkholderiaceae_C > JAUWAE01. The sequence continues at coordinate 3,495 of JAUWAE010000030.1, read as the reverse complement.
GCTGTGGCCGCTGTCGCTGGTGCTGACCTGGTTCGTGGCCCAGGGGATTGCCAGCAAGCCGTACGATCGCGCACTCGAGTTCAGCCTGCAGGCACTGACGCAGTTCGTCGTTGTGCGCGACGGGCAGGCCCAGTTCAACCTGACGGCCCAGGCGCGCGACCTGCTGCGCGCCGACGACACCGACCTCGTGTTCTACCAGGTGCGCGACGGCGACGGCCGCCTGGTCAGCGGCGACCCCGACTTCCCCACCCCCAACGCCGAGCTGCGCGCCCTGCCGGGCGAGGTGTACCTGCGCGACGACATCGTGCGCGACGAGGACGTGCGGGTGGCCTACACCTGGGTGGCACGCGGCCTGGACCGGGAACACCTGGTGCTGATGCAAGTAGCCGAGACACGCGGCAAGCGCTCCAAACTCGCTACCGAGATCATCAAGGGGGTGATGGTGCCGCAGTTCATCATCCTGCCGCTGGCGGTGTTGCTGGTGTGGCTGGCGCTGGTGCGCGGCATCCGCCCGCTGAGCGACCTGGAGCAGCGCATCCGGGCCCGCAAGCCCGACGACCTGAGCCCGATCGACAACGAGCACGTGCCGCAGGAGGTGGCACCGCTGGTGTCGTCGATCAACGACCTGCTGGAGCGCTTGAAAAACTCGGTCAGCAACCAGAAGCGCTTTCTGGCCGACGCCGCACACCAGCTCAAGACCCCGCTGGCCGGGCTGCGCATGCAGGCCGAAATGGCGCAGAACGCCTCTGGCGACGACATCCACCGCTCGCTGCAGCAGATTGCGAAATCGAGCGTGCGCGCCACCCACACGGTCAACCAGCTGCTGGCGCTGGCGCGGGCGGAAACCACCGGGCGTTCGCTGCCCACGGTGCCGGTGGACCTGGCGGTGCTGGTGCGCGAGGCGGTGGAAGACTCGGTGCCGCGGGCCATGGACAAGCGCATCGACCTGGGCTACGAGGGCCCCGACGAGGTGCCGCGCAGCTGCCTCATGCCAGGCAACCCCACGCTGCTGAGCGAGCTGGTGCGCAACCTGGTGGACAACGCGATCAACTACACGCCCAGCGGTGGCGTGGTCACGGCCCGGGTACTGGTGGACCCGTTCAGCGGCGCGCAGGTGCTGCAGGTGGAAGACAACGGCCCCGGCATCCCGGTGCACGAACGCGGGCTGGTGCTGGAGCCGTTCTACCGTGCGCTAGGCACCAACGTGGACGGCTCCGGCCTGGGACTGGCGATCGTCAACGAGATCGCCCAGCAACACGGCGCCACGCTGGAGATGGAGGACACCCACCCCGGCCGGACGGTGGGCCGGGGCTTGCGGGTGTCGGTGCGCTTTGGCGCCGCAGCCGATCAGGCCGAGACGGGCTTGTAAACGTTGAGCTGCAGTTTTTCGCGCTCGACCACGCGGGCCACGGCCGGCAGCGCCGCAAAAGCCTGGGCCAGGGCCCAAGTCGCGGGCAGGGTGGTCGGGTCGATGCCGGCAAAGCCACCCCAGCGCAGGAAGGTGAGCGCGTAGGCGTCGAGCACGCCGGGGTTCGCACCGGTCAGCCAGGGGGTGGTTTTCTTGGCCACCATGGCCTCGATGTCGCCCAGCAGTTCGCGGTACTTGCCCACGGCAAAGGCCTTGACGGCGGCCTGCGCCTCGGCGTTGTCGGTGAACTTCTGCGGCATGAAGACATGGGTGAACGTGGGGTGCACCGTGTTGTTCATCCAGACAAAGGTCTCGAGCACGCGGGTGCGCTCCAGCCCGGCCTTGGGCAGCAGGTTGGCCTCGGGCAGGCGCTGGTCGAGGTGCAGCACGATGGCCACGATCTGGGTGATGACGTCGCTGCCGTCCACCAGCACCGGCACCTGACCGCGTGGGTTCATGGCCAGGTATTCGGCGCTCTGCTGCTCGCCCTTGTGCAGTTTGACCATGACGGGCTCGAACGCCGCGCCGGCCAGCTCCAGCAGGGCATGGGGCACAAAGGAACAGGCACCAGGGGCGTAGTAGAGCTTCAGGCTCATGTGGGGGTCTCCGTGAGGTTATGGATCAAAACGTAATGATAGGGGTTTGCGACGTCAATCCTGGGACGCGGGGCCGCCACTGCCGGTCTGGCGCCTGCGGCTGCCCACCTTTTTGGGGGCGTGGTCTGGGGGCAGGTGGTTGCCAGCCGACAGCACCGACTGCCCGGTTTGCGCCTCCAGTTGCCGCCGCGCCTGCTGGGCAATGCGCCCACCGGTGACGGCTGCCTGCTTGTTTTCCTTCAAGCCGGTGGCCTGGTGACTCTCGGCCACCTGGCGAGTGGACAGCTCGGCCAGGGCGGTGAAGATCAGCTCGGCTTCCGTCATGTGGTCGCGCAGGTTCTGTGTCTTCAGGCCTTTCATGGCCTTGTGCTCCTGCACACTCACGCCCGACCACTCCTGGTGGATGATGTTGGTGAGGATGGCGAACTCCTGGCCTTCCTTGATGTCGTGCTCGCGCCAGTAGTCGGTCAGCTTGTTGCGCGTTTCCTGCCCCATCATGCGCTGCTGTATCCACTTGTCGCTGCGGCCGTGTTGCTGCCACGTCTGGCGGGCACGGTTCAGCGACAAGGCCGGGTCGGCCATTTCCTGCATGCGCTCGTGGCCCACCTTGGCCAGCCAGCGCTTGATGGGTTCGGCCTTGGGGCTGGGGATGGACTGGACCAGGCGCAGCAGGGTTTCGGCGGTGGCGACGTCGGTGAGGTAGTGCTTGCCATCGGCGGCTGGCAATTTCAGTCGGTGACAGTTTGTCACCGACTCGCTGCCCTCCTTGTCGAGCCGGCGTTTGAGCTGGTTCCAGTACTTTCGGGCGGTTTGGTAGTCAGGCTGCTGGGTCAACACCTGCACCACATCAATGACCGAGAACCACCAGGTTTCGGTGTCCTCGTCGTAGACGCGGCGGATGTGCTGCCCGTCGAAACTGGCGGGGGAGATGCTCATGTCTGTGTTCCTCTCACAGGGGCCACGGAATCAGAAAGGAGCCGCCCGGCCCGTCGTCACGGCTCCCGGTCGGGTCAACCGGCCGTCTTGCGCGCGGCCTTCTTGGCGGGGGCTTTCTTCGCCGCGGTCTTGGTCGGGGCTTTGGCGGCCGCCGTCTTGCGCGGCGGGTATTTGCTCTCGCGCGGCTCGAACTCGAACGCCACCTTACCGGCCCCCGGGTCCCAGGCCAGGAAGGCCTTGAAGGCGCGGCGGGTCTTGTTGGAGACGAATTTGTCCAGAAGGTCGGTCTTGCCGGTGCTCAGCAGCTTGCGCATCTGCTCGGGCGCGATCTCCTGCTGCAGGATGGTGGTGCCGCTCTTGAAGTCGCAGCTGGGCGTGGGTTGCGCCGCCGTGGGCACGGCCTTGCTGCAGACATAGTTGCTGCCGTGCACGTGCACCGGGCTGCCGCACTTGGGGCAAGGGCCCAGCGCCTCGGCGGAGCTGAAGTCGGCGAGCTCGCCCGTTTCTTCGTCGGCCTTGTCGTCGCCAAAGTCGAATTCCAGCTTCCAGTTCTTG
>JAUWAE010000276.1 GCA_030602185.1 Comamonadaceae bacterium | reverse complement strand
CGGCCGGCTCGCGCCATCCGGCAGCTTCAGCGCCTGCTCCAGTTGGGCCAGCACGGCCTCCTCCCGGAAATCACCCTGGATGTAATGCACCCCCTCGACCGGCTCCATGGGCAGCAGGTCCAGCCCGATGATGACCCCATTGAGCTCGCCCGCCGCCGCCCCCTCGGGCGAGAGGCGCCGCCGGACGTATTGGCTCCAGGCGCCCGGCGCACAGCCGAGGTCCACCACGCACTGCCCGGGGCGGATCAAGTGGAAGGTTTCGTCGATCTCCTTGAGTTTGTAGGCGGCGCGCGCGCGGTAGCCTTCCTTCTGGGCCAGTTTGACCCACGGATCGTTGACGTGCTGGTTCAGCCAGGCCTTGTTGACCTTCTTGCTCTGCGTTTTGACCTTCATGCGGGGATAATTGTCCCATGCCTCACATTCAACTCACTCCCGCCCAGCGCAAAGTCCACCGGGCCGACGCGCACCACCTCGATCCGGTCGTCCTCATTGGCGGCGACGGACTGACCGATGCGGTCAAGAAAGAGGTGGACGCCGCACTCAAGGCGCACGGCCTGATCAAGGTCCGCGTGTTCAGTGACGACCGCTCCGAGCGCGAGGGTTACCTTCAGACCCTGGCCGACGAGCTCGACGCCGCCCCCATCCAGCACATCGGCAAACTGCTGGTGCTGTGGCGCCCCATCCCCGAAAAAGAAAAAGCCCTGGACGAAGACCGCAAGCCCGGTCCGCGCGACGTCAAGATCCTGAAGTACAGCAAGAAGGGCGGACAGCGCCCCGAAGTCAAAACCGTGCGGGTACTGGGCAACGAGCGGCTCACCCCTGGCGGTCTCATAAAGCGCGCCAAGAAGGCCAAGCCCAAGAGCGTCAAGAAAAGCAGCCAGGGCTGAGGCCTGGGCGCACAACACCCTGCCTGCGCTGGGGTTGAAGCGCATGAATTAGTCTTTGACTATTGAAATCAATTCATTCATTGCAACAATGAACGCATCGACTCCCGCACAGACTGCCGCGCTCGCCAACAACCCACTGCTCGATTTCACCGACCTGCCGCGCTTTGACGCCATTGCCCCTGGTCACGTACTGCCCGCGGTGGAGGCCTTGCTCGCCACGGCCGATGCCGCCCTGGAGACGGTGACGGCCCCCGACTTCCCCGCCGACTGGAAGCGGCTGGCCAGTGTGCTGGACGTGGCCACGGAACGCCTGGGCCGGGCCTGGGGCGCCGTGAGCCACCTGAACGCCGTGGCAGACACCCCCGAGCTGCGCGCCGCGTACAACGCCGCTCTGCCCAAGGTGACCGAATTCTGGACGCGGCTGGGCGCCGACGAGCGGCTGTACGCCAAGTACAAGGCCATGGACCCGGCCCAGCTCACGCCAGAGCAGGCCCAGGCTCACAAAAACGCCATGCGCGGCTTCGTGCTGGGCGGCGCGGAGCTGCAAGGGGCCGCCAAGGAGCGTTTTGCCGCCATCCAGGAGCGGCAAGCGGAGCTGAGCCAGAAATTCAGCGAAAACGCCCTCGACGCCACCGACGCGTACGCGTACTACGCCACGGCGGACGAGCTGGACGGCGTGCCCGATGACGTGAAGGCGGCCACACGCGCCGCCGCCGAGGCCGACGGCAAGGACGGCCACAAAATCACCCTCAAACTGCCCTGCTACCTGCCAGTGATGCAGTTTGGCCGCGACCGGGCGCTGCGCGAGCGCCTGTACCGCGCCTACGGCACCCGGGCGAGCGACCAGGCCGAGGGCGATGCGGTGAAGTTCGACAACTCCGCGCTGATCCGCGAGATCCTTGCACTGCGCCAGGAAGAAGCCGAACTGCTGGGTCACCGCGACTTTGCCACCGTCTCGCTCGTGCCCAAGATGGCCGACTCGCCCGAGCAGGTGGTGAAGTTCCTGCGCGAGCTCGCAGCCAAGGCCCGCCCCTACGCCGAACAGGACCTGGCCGACATGCGCACCTTCGCGGCCGAACAGCTCGGCCTGACCGACCCGCAAGCCTGGGACTGGCCCTACATCGGCGAGCAGCTGCGCCAGGCCCGCTACGCCTACAGCGAACAGGACGTCAAGCCCTACTTCACCGCGCCCAAGGTGCTCGACGGGTTGTTCCACATCGTCGAGACGCTGTTCGAGGTCAGCATCCGCCCCGACACGGCCCCGGTCTGGCACCCTGGCGTGCAGTTCTTCCGCATCGAACGCACCGGCAGCGGCACGGGCGACGGTGCCCCGCAACGGGTGGGCCAGTTCTACCTCGACCCCGGTGCCCGCAATGGCAAGCGCGGCGGCGCCTGGATGGACGACGTGCGGGCCCGCTGGCTGCGGCCCGACAACGCCCAACTGCAAACCCCGGTGGCGCACCTGGTGTGCAACTTCGCCGAGGGCGTGAACGGCAAGCCGCCGCTGCTCACGCACGACGACGTGATCACCCTCTTCCACGAATTCGGCCATGGCCTGCACCACATGCTCACGCAGGTGAACGAGCGCGACGTGAGCGGCATCAGCGGTGTGGAATGGGACGCGGTGGAACTGCCCAG
>JAUWAE010000085.1 GCA_030602185.1 Comamonadaceae bacterium | reverse complement strand
GCCGAAATAGAACGGCACGTTGTACTCGAGGATCAGGAACTCGGGCAACAGGCACACCGCGGTGATGTAGATCGCACCGGCCAGGGTGAGGCGCAGCAGGATCTTGTCGATGTGGCGGGCCGTCTGGTCACCCGGGCGGATGCCCGGAATGAACGCCCCGCTCTTCTTCAGGTTGTCTGCCGTTTCACGGCTGTTGAACACCAGCGCCGTGTAGAAGAAACAGAAGAAGATGATCGCGGCGGCGTAAAACGCCACATAGATCGGCTGACCAGGAGACAAGGCGGAGGCGATGTCACGCAGCCAACGTGTCGAGTCTCCCGTGCTCACCCAACTGACCAGGGTCGTGGGCAGCAGGATGATCGACGACGCAAAGATCGGCGGAATCACGCCTGCCATGTTCAGCTTGAGCGGCAGGTGCGACGACTGACCGCCGTACACCTTGTTGCCGACCTGACGGCGCGCGTAGTTCACCAGGATCTTGCGCTGCCCACGCTCGACGAACACGACGAAGTAGGTCACGACAACAACCAGGGCCACGATGAAAATGGCCACGAGGATGTTCATGGCACCCGTGCGCACCAGCTCCAGCAACCCACCGACCGCGCTGGGCAGCCCAGACGCAATGCCGGCGAAGATCAGGATCGAAATGCCGTTGCCCAGACCGCGCTCGGTGATCTGCTCACCCAGCCACATCAGGAACATGGTGCCGGCCACCAGGCTGACCACCGCAGTGAAGCGGAAGCCAAAACCCGGATCGATCACCAGCCCGGCCGTGCCTTCAAGCGCCAGGGCGATGCCCAGTGCCTGGAAGATGGCCAGTGCCAACGTGCCGTAGCGCGTGTACTGGGTGATCTTGCGGCGGCCGGCCTCGCCTTCCTTCTTGAGCGCGACGAACGTGGGAACCACGTAAGTCATCAGCTGCATGATGATGGAAGCCGAGATGTACGGCATGATGCCCAACGCGAACACGGTGAAGCGCGACAGCGCCCCGCCAGAGAACATGTTGAACAGGCTCAGGATCCCACCCTGCTGCCCCTTGAACAGCTGCTCGAGCTGCACCGGGTCGATACCAGGTACCGGGATGTGTGCGCCAATGCGGTACACCACCAATGCCAGGAGCAGGAACACAAGGCGGCGACGGAGGTCGCCGAACTTGCCGGTCTTGGCCAGGGTTGCTGCGTTAGAGGCCACGGGCGATTCCGGAGAGTTCCCGATCAGGCGAGCGAGCCGCCAGCGGCTTCGATCGCAGCCTTGGCAGCAGCGGTGGCGCCGATGTTGCTGAGCTTGACAGCGATCGTCAGGTCACCGGTCTTGATGACTTTGACTTTCTTCGCCAGCTCGGGCACCAGGCCAGCCTGCTTCAGCACCAGAACGTCGACTTCCGCCGCGCCCAGGGCTTGCAGATCGGCCAGCGTCACTTCGGCGTTGAACTTCAGGCTTTGAGACTTGAAGCCACGCTTGGGCAGACGGCGCTGCAGCGGCATCTGACCGCCTTCGAAGCCGACCTTGTGGTAGCCACCGGCACGGGACTTCTGGCCCTTGTGACCGCGACCCGCGGTCTTGCCCAGGCCAGAGCCGATGCCCCGGCCCACGCGACGCTTGGCGTGTTTGGCACCAGCGGCAGGCTTGAGAGTGTTGAGTTCCATGTCTTGACTCCGATCAGATCACTTTGACCAGGTAGCTGATCTTGTTGATCATGCCGCGCACCGCAGGGGTGTCCTGCAGTTCGCTGACACTGTTGAGCTTGCGCAGACCCAGACCGCGCACGGTGGCTCGGTGGTCCACTTTGCAACCGATAGGGCTGCGAACCAGTTTCACTTTGATGGTGTTGGCTGTCGTCATGATCGTTCCAATCAACCCAGGATCTCTTCGACCGACTTGCCGCGCTTGGCAGCCACTTCGGCCGGGGTAGAGGAATGCTTCAGGGCGTCGAGCGTGGCACGCACCAGGTTGTAGGGGTTGGTCGAGCCATGGCTCTTGGCCACGACGTCGGTCACACCCAGCACCTCGAACACGGCGCGCATCGGGCCACCAGCGATGATGCCGGTACCTTTGACGGCGGGCAGCATCATCACTTTGGAAGCGCCGTGCTGACCGTGCACCGCGTGGTGCAGCGAACCGCTCTTGAGCGACACCTTGAACAGGTTGCGGCGTGCCTCGTCCATGGCCTTCTGAACGGCCACAGGCACTTCACGCGCCTTGCCCTTGCCCATGCCGACACGGCCATCGCCGTCACCGACCACGGTCAACGCAGCGAAACCCATGATGCGGCCGCCCTTGACCACCTTGGTCACGCGGTTGACCGCAATCATCTTCTCGCGCAGGCCGTCGTCGTTGGCTTCGCTCTTCACATTGGCTTGCATTTTTGCCATTTGCGTATCCCCAATCAGAACTGCAGGCCGGCTTCACGCGCGGCATCTGCCAGGGCTTTGACACGGCCGTGGTAGGCAAAGCCGGAACGGTCGAAGGCCACCTTCTCGATGCCAGCGGCTTTCGCCTTTTCGGCGATGCGCTTGCCGATCAGCTCGGCCGCGGCCTTGTTGCCACCCTTGCCGGAACCACCCAGCTGGGCACGCACTTCGGCTTCGGCGGTGGAAGCGGACACCAGCACCTTGGAGCCATCGCCAGAGATGACGTTGGCGTAGATGTGCAGGTTGGTACGGTTCACGGTCAGACGCACGGCGCCCTGCTGGGCAATGCGGATGCGGGTCTGACGGGCACGGCGCAAACGCTGTTCTTTTTTCGTCAACATGTTCGCAGTCCTTATTTCTTCTTGGTCTCTTTGATGACGACCTTCTCATCCGCGTAACGGATGCCTTTGCCCTTGTAGGGCTCGGGCGGACGCACGGCGCGGATTTCAGAAGCGATCTGGCCCACACGCTGACGGTCGGCACCCTTGACCACGATCTCGGTCGGGCTGGGGGTGGCGACGGTGATGCCTTCGGGCATCACGAAGTCGACGGGGTGGGAGTAGCCCACGGCCAGGTTCAGCTTGTTGCCGGAGGCGGCGGCTTTGTAGCCCACGCCAACCAGGCTCAGTTTCTTTTCGAAACCTTTGCTGACACCGTTGACCATGTTGTTGACCAGCTGGCGCATCGTGCCGCAGAGCGCATCGGCTTCACGGCTGTCGTTGGCGGCAGCGAACGACAGCTTGCCGTCGGCCTGAGCCACGCTCACCAGGGGGTTGATGTTCAGCGACAGTGCGCCCAGGGCGCCCTTGACGCTGACCACGTCTTGCTTGATCGCCACTTCCACACCCTGGGGGATGGCGACTGGCGCTTTACCTACACGGGACATTTCAGATACTCCTCAATGTGCGCGTTAGGCGACGTAACACAGGACTTCACCGCCGATGCCGGCAGCACGCGCTTTGCGATCGGTCATCACGCCTTTCGGGGTGGTGACGATGGCCACGCCCAGGCCGTTCATGACCTGAGGAATGGACTTGGCGCCTTTGTAAACGCGCAGGCCAGGACGGCTGACGCGCTCGATGCGCTCGATCACGGGACGACCGGCGTAGTACTTCAGGGCGATTTCGAGTTCGCTCTTGCCGCCTGCGGTCTTGACTTGGTAGCCGTCGATGTAACCCTCGTCTTTCAGCACCTGCGCGATGGCGGCCTTCACTTTGGAAGAAGGCATGGCCACGGTGGCCTTGTCCACCATCTGCGCATTGCGGATGCGGGTCAGCATATCGGCGATCGGATCACTCATGCTCATTTCGTTACTCCTTCGCGGCTTACCAGCTGGCCTTGGTCACACCGGGGATTTCGCCGGCGAATGCCAGTTCACGGACCTTCATGCGGCCCAGGCCGAACTGATTGAAGGTGCCGCGAGGACGACCGGTGATTTCGCAGCGGTTGCGCTGACGGGTCGGGTTGGCGTTGCGGGGCAGTTTCTGCAGGGCCAGGCGGGCGGCGTCGCGCTCCTCGTCGGAACGCTGGGCATCCTTGGCGGTGGCCTTCAGTTCGTTGTATTTCTTGGCGAACTTGGCGGCGAGTTTTTCACGCTTGAGTTCACGCTGGAGCAAAGCTTGTTTAGCCACACACCACCTCAGTTCTTGAACGGGAAACGGAAACCGGCCAGCAGCGCCTTGCACTCGGCATCGCTCTTGGCAGTCGTCGTGATGCTGATGTTCAGACCACGCACGGCATCGACCTTGTCGTACTCGATTTCCGGGAAGATGATCTGCTCTTTGACGCCGATGTTGTAGTTGCCACGGCCGTCGAACGACTTGCCGGAGATACCACGGAAGTCACGCACGCGGGGCAGGGCCACGGTGACGAAACGGTCCAGGAATTCGTACATCTGGGCGCCACGCAGGGTCACCATGCAGCCGATGGGCTGCTGCTCGCGGATCTTGAAACCGGCGATGGCCTTGCGGGCCTTGGTGGTCACGGGCTTCTGGCCGGCGATCTTGGTCAGGTCGCCCACGGCGTTTTCCAGCACCTTCTTGTCGGCGACGGCTTCACCCACACCCATGTTCAGGGTGATCTTGGTGATGCGCGGCACTTCCATGACGGACTTGTAGCCGAACTGCTCTTTCAGAGCCGGAGCGATCTTGTCGCGGTAGATTTGTTGGAAGCGTGCCATGGTCATGCCACCTTGATTTCTTCGCCGCTGGACTTGTAGACGCGCACTTTCTTGCCGTCGGCCAGCACTTTCACACCCACGCGATCGGCTTTGCCGGTGGTCGCGTTGAAGATGGCCAGGTTGGACTGGTGGATGGGCATGGTTTTTTCCACGATGCCACCGGTCACACCCTTCATCGGGTTCGGCTTGGTGTGCTTCTTGACGAGGTTCACACCTTCGACCACCACGCGCTCTTCGTCGGCACGCAGCACAACCTTGCCACGCTTGCCCTTGTCGCGACCAGCGATCACGATGACTTCGTCGCCTTTACGGATCTTGTTCATGACGATTCCTTACAGGACTTCGGGCGCCAGGGACACGATCTTCATGAACTTCTCGTTACGCAGTTCACGCGTGACGGGGCCGAAGATGCGGGTGCCGATGGGCTCCAGCTTGTTGTTGAGCAGCACAGCGGCGTTGCCGTCGAACTTGATCAGAGCACCATCGGGACGGCGCAGACCTTTGGCGGTGCGCACCACCACCGCGTTGTAGACCTCGCCTTTTTTGACGCGGCCACGCGGAGCAGCTTCCTTGATGCTCACTTTGATGATGTCGCCCACGCTGGCATAGCGGCGCTTGGAGCCGCCCAGCACCTTGATGCACATCACGGACTTGGCACCCGTGTTGTCGGCAACATCGAGTCGAGATTGCGTTTGGATCATTTGATTTAAGTCCCAACTTGAATCCCAGCCACCACCACGGCAGCAGGCGATCAGTCTTGGACCCGTCGTTGCCGCATCGACGGCTGCCTGGGCAGCGATACGGACGGCTTCGGTGGGCAGAAACTTCACCCATTTAGGGCGAAGCTATGCATTGTGTCACGGCGTGCAACGCGTGTCAAGCGTCTCGCGCCACGGCATTCACCTGTCTCGCCAACACCACACGCGCCACCTTTCGCCTGGGCGCTGCAAGCCTGCAACAATGGCGACATGACGAACACCCCCCTCTCCACAGACACCCCACTGGCCTTCATCGGCGGCGGCAACATGGCCAGCGCCATCATCGGCGGACTGCTCCGCAAGGGCTTGTCGCCGACACTGATCGACGTGGTGGAACCCCATGCCCCGCAACGCGACAAGCTCACGGCGGAATTTGGCGTGCACGTTCACGAGGCACCCGGTGCAGCGCTGAACAGGGCGGCCCTGGTGGTCTGGGCCGTCAAGCCCCAGACCTTCCGCGACGCCGCACTCGCGACCGCCCCCCACACGTCCGGCGCGCTGCACCTGAGCGTGGCGGCCGGCATCCGCAGCGACAGCATGGTGGGCTGGCTCGGGACCGAACGCATCGTTCGCGCCATGCCCAACACCCCGGCGCTGGTCGGCCAGGGCATGACCGGGTTGTTCGCCCGCCCGGCGGCCAGCGCCGGTGACCGCATCCTCGCGGAGACCGTGGTCGGCACCACCGGACGCTACGTCTGGCTGCCCCAGGAAAGCGACCTGGACGCGGTGACCGCCCTGTCCGGCTCCGGGCCGGCCTATGTGTTCTATTTCCTGGAAGCGATGCGCCGCGCCGGTACCGAAATGGGCCTGAGCCCTGAAACCGCCACGGCGCTGGCCATTGGCACGTTCACAGGCGCCTCGCAACTGGCCCAGGCCTCCAGCGAACCGCCGGAAGTGCTGCGTGAACGCGTGACGTCCAAAGGCGGCACCACGTACGCCGCACTCACGTCCATGGCCGAGAGTGGCGTGGCCGACGCGTTCGTGAAGGCGATGCACGCAGCCCGTGAGCGGGCACGCGAACTCGGCGACGAGTTCGGCCGCTGAGCGCCCCGCCGGGGCGCGTTCTCAACGCGCTCAACGCAGGGTCAGCTCCAGCGCCAACCCTGCAAACAGGGTAAAGCCCAGCCAATGGTTGAGACGGAAGGCGCGGAAGCACCCCTCGCGGGTGCGACCGCGGATCATGGTGAAGTGCCAGGTGACCTGCACCAGCGCCAGCACCAGCGCCAGCCCGAACCAGGGGCCGCCCGCCACCGGCCAGAGCAGCCCGCCCCACAGCACCAGGTGCAGGAGGTAGAAGGCCGTCACGCCCAGCACGTCCCAACGCCCCAGCGTGATGGCCGAGGTCTTCATGCCGATGCGGAGGTCGTCGTCGCGGTCGACCATGGCGTACTCGGTGTCGTAGGCCAGCACCCAGAACAGGTTGGCCACCAGGAGCGCCCAGGCCTGCCAGGGCACCTGGTCTTGCACGGCTGCGTAGGCCATGGGAATGCCGAAGCTGAACGCCACCCCCAGCACCGCCTGCGGCATGGACACCACCCGTTTGGCGTAGGGGTAGACCAGCGCCACCGCCAGCGCCGGGAACGACCAGGCCACCGCCGCGGCGGTGGTGGTGAGCACCAGCCCGAACGCCAGCAGCGCCAGCACCGCCCCGAGCAGCAACGCCTCCTTCACAGACACCCGCCCGCTGGTGACGGGGCGCTGCGCGGTGCGCTTGACGTGGCGGTCGAAATCGCGGTCGGCCACATCGTTCACGCAGCAGCCGGCGCTGCGCATCAGGATGGTGCCCAGCACGAACACCGCCAGCAGGTGCCAGCCGGGCCAGCCGCCCGCCGCCACCCAGAGCGCCGACAGACTGGGCCAGAGCAGCAGCAGCCAGCCGGCCGGCCGGTCCCAGCGGATCAGGTCGAGGTAGAGGGCCAGTTTGTCGCTCATGGGGTCAGGCGCTTGACGCCCGGCAGCTCGCAGGCGTAGATGGCGTTGCGCAGGGCCGCGATCGCTTCGTAGCGGGTGAAGCTGCGGCGCCAGGCCAGCACGACGCGGCGCATTGGCGGCTCGCCCGCGAACGGGAGGTAGCGGACGTAGGCGCTGTCGCCCGGACCGGCATCGGGGGACTGCTGCCGCGCCTCGGGGCCCAGCGCCCACGACGGCACACTGAGGCGGGGCACCAGTGTGATGCCCATGCCCGCTGCCACCATGTGCTTGATGGTTTCCAGCGACGAGCCCTCGAAACTCTTGCGGATGCCCTCGGCGTCGTTTGAGAAGCGGGCGAACTCGGGGCACACCTCCAGCACATGGTCGCGAAAACAGTGGCCGTTGCCCAGCAGCAGCATGGTCTCCTGCTTCAACTCCTGGGCGGTCACCTCGTCTCGCTGGGCCAGTGGGTGGGACACCGGCACCGCCGCCAGGAACGGCTCGTCGTACAACGGTGCGATGGCCAGGTTGGTGTCCGGGAACGGCTCGGCCAGGATGGCGGCGTCGATCTCGCCCAGGCGCAGCTGCTCCAGCAACTTGGCCGTGAGGTTTTCCTGCAGCATCAGCGGCATCTGCGGCGTGTGCTCGATCACCTGGCGCACCAGGTCGGGCAGCAGGTAGGGGCCGATGGTGTAGATCACGCCCAGCCGCAGCGGGCCGGCCAGCGGGTCCTTGCCGCGCTTGGCAATCTCCTTGATGGCCGCCGCCTGCTCCAGCACCACCTGCGCCTGGCGCACGATGTCCTCGCCCAGCGGCGTGACGGCCACCTCGCTGGCGTTGCGCTCGAACAGCTTGAGCTCCAGCTCCTCTTCCAGCTTCTTGATGGCCACGCTCAGCGTGGGCTGCGATACGAAGCAGGCCTCGGCCGCCTTGCCGAAGTGCTTTTCGCGCGCCACGGCGACGATGTATTTGAGTTCGGTCAGGGTCATGGCTGCTATCGGATCAGGCTTTCAGATAGTCGGATTTTGCACCCATCCAGCGGTCGACGTGCCTTTCGGCCAGATCGGGTTGCTCGACCCACAAGCGTGGCGCCCAGGCCCGTGCCCAGTCCAGCAGGTGGGTGTCGGTGGCCAGATCGGCAAAGCGCAGCAGCGGCGACCCGGACTGGCGCGCGCCCAGGAATTCACCGGGGCCGCGGATCTCCAGGTCGCGGCGGGCGATCTCGAAGCCGTCGTTGGTTTCGGCCATGGCCCGCAGGCGTTCGCGCGCGGTTTCGCTGACGCGGCCGTTTTCGTTGGGTGAGTACAGCAGCATGCAGACCGAGGCCGCCGTGCCCCGCCCCACCCGGCCGCGCAGCTGGTGCAGCTGGCTCAGGCCAAAGCGTTCGGCGTGCTCGATGACCATGAGCGAGGCGTTGGGCACGTCCACCCCCACCTCGATGACAGTGGTGCTGACCAGCACGCCCATGGCGCCGGCGCTGAACAGGGCCATCACCGCTTTTTTCTCGGCCGGCGGCATGCGCGAGTGTAGCAGGCCCACGAGCACGGGGGTGCCATCGGCCCCGGTGAGGCCGTCCATCGCGGCCGACAGTTCGGCGTGGGTGGCGGTGGCGTTGCTCAGGTCGAGCGCCTCGCTTTCCTCGATCAGCGGGCACACCCAATACACCTGCCGGCCTTCGGCGACCTGGCTGCGCAGGCGCTGGATGAGTTCGTCGCGCCGGCTGTCGGCCAGCAGCTTGGTGACGATGGGCGTGCGGCCGGGCGGCAGCTCGTCGATGGTGGACACGTCCAGGTCCGCGTAGTAGCTCATGGCCAGCGTGCGCGGGATGGGCGTGGCGCTCATCATCAGCAGGTGCGGCTCCAGGCCGGCGTCCTGCATTTTTTCGCGCAGGGCCAGGCGCTGGGCCACGCCAAAGCGGTGCTGCTCGTCGATGAGCGCCAGCGCCAGCCGCTGGAAACGCACCTGCTCCTGGATGACCGCGTGGGTGCCCACCACCAGGGCGGCCTCGCCACTGGCAATGGCCGCCAGCATCTCGGCACGCTCCTTCTTCTTCTGGCTGCCGGTGAGCCAGGCGACCCGCTTGCCCAGCGGCGCCAGCAGCGGCGTGAGCCAGCCCACCAGTTTGCCGAAGTGCTGCTCGGCCAGGATTTCGGTGGGGGCCATCAGGGCGCACTGCCAGCCGGCGTCGATGGCCACGGCGGCGGCCAAGGCGGCCACCACCGTCTTGCCGCTGCCCACGTCGCCCTGCAGCAGGCGGTGCATGGGCACGGCGCGGGCCAGGTCCTGCGCAATTTCCTCGCCCACGCGGCGCTGGGCGGCGGTGAGCTGAAAGGGCAAGGCGGCCAGCAACTGTTCGTGCAGACCGCCCGGACGCGCGGCCAGCGCCGGCGCGCGCAGGCCCGCGCGCTCCTGCTTCGCGCGGTGCTGGGACAGCTGCTGGGCCAGCAGCTCCTCGGCCTTCAGGCGCTGCCAGGCCGGGTGGCTGCGGTCTTCCAGCGCGGCCAACGGCACGTCGGGCGCGGGGTGGTGCAGGAAGCGCAAGGCCTCGCGCAGGCTCCAGGGGCGGGCTGCGCCAGGCGGGCGCAGCCCCGGGCATTCGGCCAGGGCCTGCGGCGGGATGGTGTCGCCCAGTTCGGCGCGGTTCAGCCCGGCCAGCACCGCGC
>JAUWAE010000130.1 GCA_030602185.1 Comamonadaceae bacterium | reverse complement strand
ACCCCCAGCTTCAACCAGCGCATGGTGGCCGAGGTGCTGAAGGACGGCTTCCTGGACCGGCACGTACCCACCATCCGGGCGCTGTACCGCGCCCAGCGCGATGCCATGCTGCAAGCGCTGGACCACGAGATGCAGGGGCTGGGCGTGACCTGGAACCGGCCCAATGGCGGCATGTTCCTGTGGGCACGCCTGCCCGAAGGCCTGAACGCCATCGAGCTGCTGCCGCACGCCGTGGACAAGGGCGTGGCTTTTGTGCCCGGTGCCGCCTTTTACGCCGGCCACGCGGACCCGCGCACGCTGCGCCTGTCCTTCGTGACCGCCACGGCTGACCAGATCCAGACCGGCGTCGCCGCGCTGGCACAGGCGGTTCGCGAGCAGCAGAAAAAAGCGCGATGAGCCGCGCACGCCCCTTCCAGCAGGTGGACGTGTTCACCGGCACCGCCTGCCTGGGAAGCCGCTGGCCGTGGTGCTCGACGGCACCGACCTGAGCACGGAGGCCATGCAGCGCTTCACCGACTGGACCAACCTGTCGGAATGCACCTTCGTGCTGCCGCCTTCGGCCGAAGGGCAGGCGGCGGGCGCGGACTACCGTGTGCGCATTTTCTGCCCGGGGCGTGAACTGCCATTCGCAGACCACCCCACGCTGGGCACCTGCCACGCCTGGCTGCGCTCGGGTGGCCGCCCCCGCGTTGCGGGCACCGTGGTGCAGGAGTGCGGCGTGGGCTTGGTGTCCATTCGCCAGACCGTGGCAGGCGGGCACACGCGCCTGGCGTTTGCCGCGCCGCCCCTGCGCCGCAGCGGCCCGCTGGATGAAGACAGCGTCCAGCGCATTGCTCGAGGGCTGGGCTTGGAGCGCAGCGAGATCGTGGCACACGCGTGGTGCGACAACGGCCCGGGCTGGCAGTCGGTGATGCTGGGTGATGCGGACCGCGTGCGCTCGCTACGCCCAGACCCGGCGCTGCTGGCGGGCATGGAAGTGGGCGTGGTGGCACCTCAAGCACCTGGGCACGACACCGCCTTCGAGGTGCGCGCCTTCTTCCCGGGCAACAACGGTCTGGCGGAGGACCCCGTGACGGGCAGCCTCAACGCCGCGCTGGCACAGTGGCTCATCGGTGCCGGTCTGGCGCCCGAACGCTACGTCGCGGCCCAGGGCACTGCAATGGGGCGGGCCGGGCGGGTGCACGTCGAGCGTGACGGCGCCGGGACCCTCTGGATCGGCGGCGATGCCGTGACCTGCATCGAGGGGCAGGCCGTGGTCTGAGCCCGTCACGGCGGCGACTGCGTCCGGCGACAGCCCCCGGGACAATTGCCGCCATGGGAACGCTCTACCTTGTGCGCCACGGCCAGGCCTCGTTTGGCGCGGACGATTACGACCAGCTCAGCCCCTTGGGGGTGCGCCAGAGCGTGCGGCTGGGTGAACACTTCCGCGCGCATGGCCTGCAGTTTGATGCGGTGATCACCGGCACGCTGCGGCGCCACGTGCAGACGTGGGAAGGCCTTTCCGAGGGGCTGGGCTGGGCGGCCGAGCCGCTCGCCTGGCCGGGGCTCAACGAGTACGACAGTGCGGCACTGATCGAGGCCTTGCACGTCCAACCCACCGAGGCACCCACCACCCGCGAGGGCTACCGCCAACACTTCCGGCTGCTGCGCGACGCCTTGCGCCAGTGGATGGCCGGTGTGCTGACACCGAGCGGCATGCCCAGCTACGGCGACTTTGTGGCAGGTGTGACGTCGGCGCTGGACCACGTGCGCACCCAACACCAGGGCAATGTGCTGGTGGTGTCCAGCGGCGGGCCGATTTCGACCGCGGTGGGGCACCTGCTCGGCACCTCGCCGGAAACCACGATCGAGCTGAACCTGCGCATGCGCAACACCTCGGTCACGGAGCTGGATTTCAACCCCAAGCGCCACACGCTGGTGAGCTTCAACACCCTGCCTCACCTGACCCAGCCAGAATTGCGCGACTGGGTCACGCACGCCTGAACGGCCGGCTCAGGGTAGGTCGGGCCCGTCTGGCTCGGCAACGAGTGTGGACAAAGGCAGCTGGCTCAGCTCGCGCAGCAGCGCCGCCAGCGAGCGCCCCGCGGCCTGTACCAGGGCTGCGCCCAACTGGGCGTCGGCTGCTGCGGCATTGCCCACAGCACCGGCCGGGTGGTAATCCTGCATCTGCCAGGCCAGCTTGGCGCTGCGCCCGTTGCCGAGGATGGGCCAGTGTTGGGCGCGCACCTGCGACGTGGATGGGAAATCTCGGGCCTGCGCGAGGCGCACGGTGTGCGGGCGCAGCGCCAGCATCATGCTGGTTTCGACCAGCCCGGCATGGATGCCGAACCGGTGCTCCTGCGGGGCGATGCGCTCGTTGAGGTCCTGGCCCTGCTCGTCCAGCAAGGGCAGGTTGAACCAGCTGGCGCTGTAGACCAGGAGGTCATGGCGGGCGCGCAGCTCGCGGCCCACCACGTCCATGAGCCCGGTGTGCCCGCCGTGGCTGTTGAAGATGAGCAGCTTGCGCACGCCGGCGCGGGCCACGCAGGCCCCGATGTCGAACCACAGCTGGAGGATGGTGTCGGCCCGCAGGGTGAGCGTGCCGGCGAAACGTTCGTGCTCGGGGCTGAGACCGACCGCCTGGGTGGGCAACACGTACACCGGCCAGCCCTCGCCCAGGTGCGGGCCGGCCGCCGCCAGCACCCCCTCCACCAGGTCGGTGTCCACCGACAGCGGCAGGTGCGGGCCGTGTTGCTCGGTGGCCGCCACGGGCAGCACGGCCACGGTGCGCTCGGGGTCGAGTGCCGCGAAGTCGGTGGTGCAGAGGTCCCCCCAGCGGGGCAAGGCTCGGCGCGTCTCGGACGGGTCGTGGGGCGATGGCATGCGGGGATCTTAGCCGCTGCCGGGCGTGCCCGCATACATCCAGCGGCGTGACCAGGGCAGCACCTCGGCCGGGCGGCCCGCCCGGTGGCACAGCACCTGGAACAGCGAGATCTCGTCGTGCTCGAAGGCCCAGGCACTGCCGGCCAGGTAGACGCGCCAGATGCGCCACGTCTTTTCGCTCACCAGCGCCTTGAGCGCCTCGGTGCGGGCCTCGAACCGCTCGCTCCACTGGCGCAAAGTCAGGGCGTAATGGCGCCGCAGGCTCTCGATGTCGATGGCCTCCAGCCCCCCTTGCTGCATGGTCTTGAGCACGGTGGCAATGTGCGGCAGCTCACCTTGGGGAAAGACGTACTGGTCGATGAAGCGGCCGCCGCCGTGGCGGGTTTCGCCGTCGTGGGGGTCGGTGGAGGTGATGCCGTGGTTCAGACACCAGCCATCGGGCGCCAGCAGGTCGTGGATGATGCGAAAGTAATCGGTCAGGTGCTTGAGGCCCACGTGCTCGAACATGCCGACGCTGGTGATCCGGTCGAACGGACCGGTGACGTCGCGGTAGTCCTGCAGGCGGATCTCGACCTGGTCCTGCAAGCCCGCGGCGCGCACCCGCTCGTTGGCCAGCTCGTACTGGTTCTGCGACAGGGTGATGCCCACGCAGCGGGCGCCGAAACGCTGCGCCGCACGCATGACCAGCGCCCCCCAGCCGCAGCCGATGTCGAGCAGTCGCTGGCCCGGCCGCAGCTGCACTTTGGTCAGGATGTGGTCGATCTTCTTGCGCTGCGCCTCGGCCAGTGTCTCGTCACCGTGCTCGAAATAGGCGCAGGAATAGACCATGGCCGGGTCCAGCCACTCCTGGTAAAACGCGTTGGAGACGTCGTAGTGGTACTGGATGGCCTGCTGGTCGCTCCTGCGGTTGTGGGTGAAGGTCTGCACCAGCCGGGCCAAGGCCCCACCGCCCGATGCGGCGCGGGCCATGCCGTGCGCCACCGCCAGGATGTCGTCGATGCGGCCGTGGACATCGATGCGGCCCTCGACATAGGCGGCACCCAGGCCATCGAGCGTCGGCGACAGCAAGGCGGGCAACGCGGCACCATCGCGCACCACCACGTCCACTGCGGGGTGGTCGAAGTGGCCCAGCCGCCAGGTCGGGGCGTCGGCCGGTACCTCGGGACTGGGGCCGGTGTGCCAGCGGACCTGCAGCGGCAGGTTCACCCGCTCCCGCAAGACGGCCACCCAACTGTCGAGGGCTTTCTCCATCGATACCATAGGTGTTCCCTTTCCACTCAAGCTGAGGGCATTTTTTCGTGATACACCCGGTTTGACCAGCCCTGAGGGGCCGTCATGCCATAGAAATTTTCTATTCACCCCCTGAACACGGCCCGGGTGAGTGCGGCCCACGCGACCGCGGTGCCGGACAATGCGGGAGGAACTTTGCCGCCCCCGCCCCGTTCAGATTCCCAACTGCCGCCCCTGGCGGCCCCCCGTCCTATGCGCCGACTTTTATCGACTTTGTTTGCATGGGCCCTGCTGGCCACCGGTGGCCCGGCCTGGGCCCAGGACCTGCTCGCGCGCTCGGTGCACACCAGCGAGTTTTCGCGGGCCGAGGTGCTGGTCCACGCCCCGCAGGGGGTGCGACCCGGTCAGCCGTTGTGGCTGGGCCTGGCCATCCAGCACCAGCCCGAGTGGCACACCTACTGGAAAAACCCCGGCGACTCTGGGTTGCCCACCGAACTGCAATGGCAGCTCAGCCCCGGTGTGAGCGCCGGTGAAATTGCCTGGCCGACACCGCGCAAGTTCCCGCTCGGCGAGCTGGCCAACTACGGCTACGACGGCACCTTGCTGCTGCCCGTGCCACTGCAGGTCGGGCCGGCATTCCAGGGCAGCCACCTCGACGTGGCGCTGACCGCCACCTGGCTGATCTGCCGCAAGGAATGCGTGCCCGAAGAGGCCCGCTTCAACCTGCGCATCCCGGCCGATGGTTCCACCGCGGCCCATACCAGCGCCTTCCAGGCGGCCTGGGCGGCAGCACCGCAGGCGGTGCCCGGCACCGACAGCCAGCTGGCGGCCGACGGCAGCGACCTGACCGTGCGCCTGAGCGGCCTGCCCAGCGGGTGGCGCGGCCGGGCGCTGGAGTTCTTCCCCGAAATCCCCGGACTGGTCCAGCCCGGGGCGGCTTGGTCGCAGGCGTGGGAAGGCAGCACCTGGACCGCCCGGGTGCCACTGTCGCCCTACCGCAGCGACAGTCCGGCCACTGTGCCACTGGTCGTGGCCCTGGCCGATCCGCCTGGACAAGGCCCGGGCCTGCCCGGTGCCCGGCTCGAAGTGGGCGTGGCGGGTGGCTGGCCAGCGCCTGCCACGGCGGCCAGCGGCGGCCTCTCGCCCGCGCTAGAGCAGGCCCTCCAGGCCAATGCCGCCCGTGCCGGTGGCGGTACACCCACTGGGGGGAGCGCCGGCCTGGGCCTGTGGGCGGCGTTGCTCGGCGCCCTGGTGGGCGGGCTGATCTTGAACCTCATGCCCTGCGTGTTCCCGGTGCTGGCCATCAAGGTGCTCGCGTTCTCGCAGCACGGCGCGGACCACCGCAGCCACCGGCTCAGCGGCCTGGCCTACACCGCCGGGGTGGTGCTGTCCTTCGTGGCACTGGGGGGCGTGCTGCTTGCCCTGCGGGCGACTGGCGAGCAACTGGGCTGGGGCTTTCAGCTCCAGAACCCGCTGGTGGTGGCGGGGCTGGCGGTGCTGTTCACCGTCATCGGGTTGAACCTGGCCGGGCTGTTCGAATTCGGGCACCTGCTGCCCAACTCGGTGGCGACGCTGCAGGCCAAAAACCCCACTGCCGATGCCTTCCTCACCGGTGTGCTCGCCACCGCCGTGGCGTCGCCGTGCACCGCGCCATTCATGGGGGCGTCGCTGGGCCTGGCCATTGCGCTGCCGCCGGCGCAGGCCCTGGCCGTGTTTGCCGTGCTGGGCCTGGGCATGGCCCTGCCCTACCTGGCGGCGAGCTGGGTACCGGCCGTGGCGCGTGCCCTGCCACGCCCCGGCGCCTGGATGGAAACCTTCCGCCAGCTGATGGCCTTCCCGATGTTCGCCACCGTGGTGTGGCTGCTGTGGGTGCTGGGCCAGCAAAGCGGTATCGATGGCGCGGCCGCGCTGCTCATGCTGCTGGTGGCACTGGCGTGGCTGATCTGGGCCTTGAACCGGCGTGGTCGGGTGCGCCTGGTGCTCGGCGGCGTGGCCGGGGTGGCGCTGGCGGCCTGGCTCTGGACCGCCGGCCCCTACGTAACCCGGCTGCACGACGACCTCGCCACCGGCACGCCCACCGCCGTGGCGGGCCTCGCGTGGGAGGCCTGGACGCCCCAGCGGGAGGCTGAGCTGATCGCCCAGGGCCGGCCGGTGTTCGTGGACTACACCGCCGCCTGGTGCGTGACCTGCCAGTACAACAAGCGCAATGCGCTGGCCGACACCCAGTTCCTGCAAGAAGCTGCCACACGGAACGTGGCGCTGCTGCGGGCCGACTGGACCCGCCGCGACCACGACGTGACCGAAGCCCTGGCCCGACTAGGCCGCAACGGCGTGCCGGTGTACGTGCTGCACGCCCCGGGCCGCCCGCCCGTGGTGCTGTCGGAAATCCTGACGGCCGAGGAAGTCCGCTCGGCCGTGCAAGCCCTGTGAAGGAGACCCTGCCATGCAACGACGTGACTTTGCCCTGCGATTGACCGCCCTGGCGGCTGCACCTGCCCTGGGTGCGCTGCCGCTGACGGCCATGGCGGCCGGCGTGGGCCAGCCCGCGCCGCCGTTTGCCTTGCGCAACACCCAAGGCCAGACGGTGCGGCTGGAAGACTTCAAAGGCAAGCCGGTGGTGCTGGAATGGACCAACCCCGGCTGCCCCTTCGTGCGCAAGCACTACCAAGGCAACATGCAGGCGCTGCAGAAGGCCTACGCCGCCCGGGGGGTGGCGTGGCTCACGGTCAACTCCACCGAAACCGCCAGCGCCGACCACCTGGCCCCGGCCGCCCTGGCGCAATGGATGAGCGACCAAAACGCCAGCCCCACCGCCGTGCTGATGGACGAGGATGGCCGGGTCGGCAAGGCCTACGGGGCCCGCGTCACGCCGCACATGTACCTCATCAACGCCGAAGGGGTGCTGGTCTATGCCGGCGCGATCGACAGCATCGCCTCGGCACGGGTGGCCGACATCGAGCGGGCCACCAACTACGTGCGCCAGGGGCTGGACGAACTGCTGGCTGGGCGTCCGCTGAGCGTGAGCGTCAACCAGGCCTACGGCTGCACCATCAAGTACAAATCCTGACAGCGCGTTCGCCCGGGGCTGCGTACACTGGCTCCATGAGCGACATCTCCACCCTGCGCCACATTCTGGCCACCTGCCGCACAGTGGCGGTGGTCGGCCTTTCGCCGCAATGGCACCGCCCCAGTTACTTCGCGGCCAAGTACATGCAGGCCCACGGCTACC
>JAUWAE010000256.1 GCA_030602185.1 Comamonadaceae bacterium | reverse complement strand
GCCAGACCACCGAGCATGGCCCCCCAGGGCCGTTTGGCCGGTGTCGGCGCCGCGTTGGCGGGCGCGGCCGCCGGGCGTTGTGCCGTGTTCTGGGTGGCGCCCTGGGTGGGCGCCTGCGCCGGCTGGGCCGGTGCCGTGGGCGCGGTGTTGCGCTGGGTCACGTTGCTCGACTGCTTGCCGAGCGACGAACCGCCACCCAGCCGCTTGGCCCACGCATCGTGGGACGGCAGCACCATGGCGCACACCAAAATGACCGACCAAACCTTCATGTCTCGCTCTCCCCCGAGAAAAAACCGACTTTCGTCAGCACTTGATGCCCACGTGCAGCGCCGTCACCCCCGCTGTCAGGTTGTGTACGTCCACATGCCCGAAACCTGCCTCGCGCATCATGCCGCGCAAGGTTTCCTGGTCCGGGTGCATGCGGATGGATTCCGCCAGGTAACGGTAGCTGGCCTCGTCCTTCGCCACCCACTGGCCCAGTTTGGGCAGGATGTTGAAGCTGTACCAGTCGTACGCCTTTTGCAGGGGCGGCGCCACCTTGGAGAACTCGAGCACCAGCAACTTGCCCCCGGGCCTGAGTACCCGATTCATTTCCTTGAGCGCAAGTTCCTTGTGCGTCATGTTACGTAGCCCGAAAGCCACGGTCACGATGTCGAAGTGGCCGTCGGGAAAGGGCAGTTGCTCGGCGTCGCAGACCAGGGTTGGCAACACCACCCCGCGGTCGAGCAGGCGGTCGCGGCCTTCGCGCAGCATGGCCTCGTTGATGTCGGTGTGCACCACCGTGCCGGTGGGCGCCACCAGCGGGGCAAAGGCCAGGTCGAGGTCACCGGTGCCGCCAGCGATGTCGAGCACGCGGTCGCCCGGGCGCGGGTTGGCCACGGTGATGGTGTAACGCTTCCACCAGCGGTGCAGCCCGGCCGACATGAGATCGTTCATCACGTCGTAGTTGGACGCCACCGAATCGAACACGCTGCGCACGCGGCGCGCCTTCTCGCGTTCGTCGACCGTCTGGAAACCGAAATGTGTCTGACTCATGCCGCTATGGTAGCGGCTTGCGCCCTGCCGTCAGTGGTGATGCCCACAGCCGGCGCCGGTTTTTTCGGGCATGGGGGCATCGCGGCTCACGCCCGCGTCCTGCAGGCGGCGCTCGTAATCGGCCCACAGCTCGTCCTGCTTCGCGCCCAGGAAATAGAGGTAGTCCCAGCTGAAGATGCCGGAGTCGTGCCCGTCAGAGAAGGTGGGCTGCACGGCGTAGTTGCCCACCGGCTCGAGCGCCACGATGCCCACCTCGCGCTTGCCGGTCTGCAACACCTCCTGCCCCGGGCCATGGCCCTGGACCTCGGCCGAGGGCGAGTAGACGCGCAACAGCTCGAACGGCAGCTTGAAGTGCGCGCCATCGGAAAACACAATTTCCAGGATGCGCGATTGGCTGTGGACGGTGATGTCTTGGGGGGTGGGGGTTTGTCGGTCCAGTCCGGCCATGGGAAGTCTCCAGGGTTGTCAGAAGCGCAACGCCGCGATGGCGGCATCGCAGGCGGGCAAAGCGGCGCGCACGGCCGCCAGGCGCGCACCGTCTGGGCCACGTTGCGCGGCGGCCCACACCGGGGCGGGGAAATGGCTGTCCCAGTCGTAACGGGCCACCACGTGCCAGTGCAGGTGAGGCACCACATTGCCCAGCGCGGCCAGGTTGACCTTGGTGGGCCGCAGGTGCTGGCGCACCACGCGCTCCACCGCGGAGACGGCACGCATGCACAGCGCCTGATCGGCTTCGCTCAGGTCGGACCATTCGGCCACGTGCGCGTTCCATACCACCCGGTAAAAGCCTGGGAAGTGCTCGGCGTCCGGGCCGGTGGCACGGATGACGCGAAACTGCCCATGGCGGGCCAGCAACAGCCCGCCGTCCTCGCGGCACAGCGGGCAGTCGGCCGCCACGGGCGCCATCGTCACACCAGCACCCGCTCGATGCCGCCGGCGTTGGCGTTGGTCACGTACTCCGGCATCCAGTTCTCGCCCAGGATCTGGTTGGCCATCTCGACGACGATGTAGTCGGCTTCCAGCAGGCCGTTGTTCAGGTCGTCGCCGTAGCGGCTCAGGCCCTGGTAGCAGCTCGGGCAGCTGGTCAGGATCTTGGTCTTGCCCTGGGGCGCGGCCACACCGTTCTTTTCGGCCAGCTTCGCCAGTTGATCGGCGTTCTTCTTGAGTTCCTCTTCCTTGCGGAAGCGCACTTGGGTCGAGACGTCGGGGCGGGTGACGCCCAGCGTGCCGGACTCGCCACAGCAGCGGTCAGCCTTGACCACGGTGTCGCCCACCAGCGCCTTGACCGTTTTCATCGGGTCCTGCAGCTTCATGGGCGTGTGGCAGGGGTCGTGGTACAGGTAGGCGCCCTTGGACTCGAGCGTGATGCCTTTTTCGAGCAGGTACTCGTGGATGTCGATGATGCGGCAGCCCGGGAAGATCTTGTCAAACTGGTAGCCCTGCAGCTGGTCGTAGCAGGTGCCACAGCTCACCACCACGGTCTTGATGTCGAGGTAGTTGAGCGTGTTGGCCACGCGGTGGAACAGCACCCGGTTGTCGGTGATGATCTGCTCGGCCTTGTCGAACTGGCCGCTGCCGCGCTGGGGGTAGCCGCAGCAGAGGTAGCCCGGGGGCAGCACGGTCTGCACGCCGGCGTGCCACAGCATGGCCTGCGTGGCCAGACCGACCTGGCTGAACAGGCGCTCCGAGCCGCAGCCGGGGAAGTAGAACACCGCCTCGGTGTCGCTGGTGGTGGCCTTGGGGTTGCGGATGATGGGGACGTAGTTCTTGTCCTCGATGTCCAGCAGCGCCCGCGCGGTCTTCTTGGGCAGCCCGCCCGGCAGCTTCTTGTTGATGAAATGGATCACCTGCTCCTTGATGGGTGCAGGCCCCACCGTGGCCGGCGGTGCGCCGGTCTGCTTGCGCGCCAGCCCCTTGAGCAGGTTGTGCGCCAGGCGT
>JAUWAE010000126.1 GCA_030602185.1 Comamonadaceae bacterium | reverse complement strand
TTCTCCTGCCCGAAGGTGCGGATCATCACGATGTCGGTCATGCGGCTGATGACGCGCGCGCTGTCCTCGATCGGCTCCGAGCGACCGAGCTGGCTGTCGCCGGTGGTCAGGTGCACCACGCTGCCGCCGAGCTGGTACATGCCGGCCTCGAAGCTGACGCGGGTGCGCGTGCTCGCCTTCTCGAAGATCATGGCCAGGGTGCGGTCGGTCAGGGTGTGGTGCTTCTGGTAGGTCTTGAACTTGTGCTTGATGAGTGCGGCACGTTCCAGCAGGTAGCCGTAGTCGGCAGCGGAAAAGTCCTTGAACTGCAGGTAGTGCTTCACCGGCACGGGGGGCGTGATGGAGGCAGACATGGGCAAAGGTCCGGTGGTCGTGGGGCTCAGGCGGCGGGCGCAGTCTCGGCCAGGAAGGCTTTGATCTGCGGCACCAGGATGGCCACGATCTCGTCGGCCTCGGCGCCCGACAGGATCAGCGGCGGCACCATGCGCACCACGCTGTCGGCGGTGACGCTGAGCAGCAGGCCCGCGTCGGCGCAGCGCTGCACCAGCACGCCGCAGGGACGGTCGAGCTCGATGCCGATCATCAGACCCTTGCCGCGCACTTCCTTCACGCCGGCCACGTTCATCAGCTGGCCCTGCAGTTGCGACAGCAGCTGGAAGCCGACCTTGGCGGCATTGTCCAGCAGGCCTTCCTCTTCCATGATGCGGATCGTTTCGAGCCCAGCGCGCACGGCCAGCGGGTTGCCACCGAAGGTGGTGCCGTGGTTGCCCGGCTGGAAGATGTGGGCGGCCTTGGGGCCGGCCACCACCGCGCCGATGGGCACGCCCGAGCCCAGGCCCTTGGCCAGTGGCATCACGTCGGGCACGATGCCGGCCCACTGGTGGGCAAACCACTTGCCGGTGCGGCCCATGCCGCACTGCACCTCGTCGATCATGAGCAGCCAGTCGTTGGCGTCGCACAGGACGCGCACCTGTCGCATGTACTCCGGGCTCATGGGGTTGACGCCGCCCTCACCCTGGATGGCTTCGAAAAACACCGCCACCACGTTGGGGTTGCCGGCAGTGGCCTTGCGGATGGCCTCGATGTCGTTGATGGGCACGCGGATGAAGCCCTCCACCAGCGGGCCAAAGCCGGCCTGCACCTTGGGGTTGCCGGTGGCGCTCAGCGTGGCAATGGAGCGGCCGTGGAAGGCCTTTTCGTACACCACGATCTGCGGGTTCGTGATGCCTTTGTCGTGCCCGAACTTGCGGGCCAGCTTCAGCGCCGCTTCGTTGGCCTCCAGACCGCTGGAGCAGAAGAACACGTTGGTCATGCCCGAGCGTTCGACCAGCTGGCGGGCCAGCTCCTCGGTGGCCGGGTTGTAGTAATAGTTGCTGATGTGGATCAGCTTGGCGATCTGCTCCTGCAGCGCCGGCACCAGCTTGGGGTGTGCGTGGCCCAGGGTGTTCACGGCGATGCCGCCCAGCGCATC
The DNA here is from genome assembly GCA_030602185.1 of Comamonadaceae bacterium. Classification (GTDB taxonomy): domain Bacteria; phylum Pseudomonadota; class Gammaproteobacteria; order Burkholderiales; family Burkholderiaceae_C; genus JAUWAE01. The sequence continues at coordinate 6,212 of JAUWAE010000126.1, read as the reverse complement.
GAGGTAGGACTTGCCCTGCACATCCCAGACGCGGCTGCCCTTGCCATGCGACAACGCGATGGGCACGCGGCCGTAGGTGGTCATGACGTGCGGTTCTACCGGAGCGGCGGTCTGAGGCATGGACGTGTCCTGTGAAATCGAATCCCGAAGCCGGGCCAAAAAAACGGCGGCCCAACGCGAGGCGGGCCGTTGACAGCACATTTTAGAGGCAGTCCGTGGGACTCCCGCGGTGGCCGATGACCGACTGCGCCATCAGGGTAAACACCAGCCTTAAGTCTTATATAAGATAGAATAGTGATCGACCCGCGCCGGGCCGCAGCGATCCTGCGCCCGAAGCTTTCCACTCCACCGCAGGGACTCCACCAGATGGTCTCTTCCAACGCCAAAGAAGTCTTCATTCAGGGCATCACCCGCAGCGGCAAGACCTTTCGCCCGAGCGACTGGGCCGAGCGCCTCGCCGGCGTTATGGCCCAGTTTCACCCGGCCGGTAAATCGCCTGGGGCGCACCTGTCGTACTCCCCGTGGTGCATCCCGCAAGTGATCAATGGCGTGAAGTGTGTGGTGGTGAACCGGGCCCTGCGCGACTACGAAGTCATGGCCTGGGATTTCGTGATGAACTTTGCCCGCGACAACGACCTGCAGGTGGTGGAGGCCTGCCTGTTGCCCGACCCTCCGCGTGCCGGCACTGACCCAACAAAAAACCCACCGTGACCGGTGGGTTTTTTGTGGCGGTGAGCCGTTTTGCTGGCAGCGCACCCGGAACAAACGGCGGGCCTGGGACTTGCCCGGGCCCGGGCTTGAGAAGTTACAGCTTAGGCTGCAACGGCCAGGGCCTTGACCTTGGCGGACAGGCGGCTCTTGTCGCGAGCGGCCTTGTTCTTGTGGAAGATGCCCTTGTCGGCGATGGTGTCGACCACGGCCTGCATCTTGGCAAACAGTTCGGTGGCCTTGGCCTTGTCGCCAGCGACCACGGCTTTTTCGACGTTCTTGACGGCGGTGCGGTACTTGGAACGCAGCGAGCTGTTGGCGGCGTTCAGTTTGACGTCTTGGCGGGCGCGCTTGCGGCCAGACGCCAGACGGGGGTTCTTTTTCTTCGGCTTGGTTGCCATGGTGAGTATCCTTGTGGTTTGTGGATGATGCCAGCAAAGCCGAGCATTATAAACTGCGCACGGCAGGCGGTGCAAATCCGCGGCCGTATCAGGGTTTGACCTGGGTCAAGGACGGCGGGGCGTGCTGCCGTTAGCATCCCGGGCAACCGTTGGCAGGCGGTGCCATTCGGGCGCCGTACCCCCTCTGATTGATTTATGTCCACACCTGAACCGACTCTTGCTGCTGCATCGGCCGCCCCCCATGGCCTGCCTGGCACCCCCATCGCCCCCGACGCCGCGATGCCCCACCGCAAGGAAATCCGCGGCTGGCTGGTGCCCATTGTTCAGCGCCAGACCTGGCGCGCCTTCGCGCTGCTGGCGCTGGACTACGCGCTGTGGTCCGCGCTCATCGCAGGGGCCGTGCTGGCCCAGGCGTGGTGGCTCAAGGTGGTCTGCGGGCTGGCAGCCGGCTTCGTCATCGGCCGCCTGTTCATCATCGGCCACGACGCCTGCCACCAGAGCCTGACCGAGCACCGCACCCTGAACAAGTGGCTCGGTCGCATCGCTTTCCTGCCGTCGCTCACCCCGTACAGCCTGTGGGACGTGGGCCACAACGTGGTGCACCACGGCTACACCAACCTCAAGGGCGTGGACTTTGTGTGGGAGCCGCTGACGGCCGCCGAATTCCAGGCGCTCAGTCCGTTGCAGCGCGCCCTGCAGCGCCTCTACCGCAGTGGCTGGGGCCCGGGCTTCTATTACCTGATCGAGATCTGGTGGAAGCGGGAATTCTTCCCCAGCCGCCAGCACATGCCCACGCGGCGCGCCATCTTCACGCTCGACAGCCTGCTGGCGGCCACCTTCGGCCTGCTGTGGCTGGGGGTGGTGGTGGCCGCAGCCCTGGTCACTGGCCAGAGCGTGCTGACGCTGGTGCTCACCGCGGTGGTGCTGCCCTTCTTTGTGTGGAACTGCATGATCGGCTTTGTGGTGTATGTGCACCACACCCACGTGCGGTCGCAGTGGCATGACAACAAGACCGCCTGGGCCAAGGCGGCGCCCTTCGTGTCGACCACGGTGCACCTGATCTTCCCGCTGCGCATCGGTGCCCTGATGCACCACATCATGGAGCACACCGCCCACCATGTGGACATGAGCGTGCCGCTGTACAAACTCAAGCAGGCGCAGAAGCTGCTGGAGGACATGCTGCCGGGCCGCATCATCGTGCAGCGCTTCAGCTGGCGCTGGTACTTTGACACCGCCCGCCGTTGCAAGCTGTACGACTTCAGCCGCCGGTGCTGGACCGACTTCCAGGGCCGTCCCACCAGTCCTCAGGCACCGTCTTACGCCTGATGTCACACCTTTTTCGCCCAAGGTGAGACAATACCGGGTTACATGACACAAGCATTCTCAGAACTTTCGCTGGCGCCGCCGCTGGCACGGGCCATTGCCGAAATGGGTTTCACGTCGATGACGCCCATCCAGGCCCAGGCCATTCCCGTGGTGTTGCAGGGCCGTGACGTGATGGGCGCAGCCCAGACCGGCACCGGCAAGACCGCCGCGTTTTCGCTGCCGCTGCTGCAACGCATGCTCAAGCACGAGAACGCGTCCACCTCGCCGGCGCGGCACCCGGTGCGCGCACTGGTGCTGTTGCCCACCCGCGAATTGGCCGACCAGGTGGCGCAGCAGATCGCCCTGTACGCCAAGTACACCCAGCTGCGCAGCACGGTGGTGTTCGGCGGCATGGACATGAAGCCGCAGACCGCCGAGCTGAAAAAGGGCGTCGAGGTGCTGGTGGCCACGCCGGGCCGGCTGCTCGACCACATCGAGGCCAAGAACTGCGTGCTCAACCAGGTCGAGTACGTGGTGCTCGACGAGGCCGACCGCATGCTGGACATCGGCTTCCTGCCCGACCTGCAGCGCATCCTGAGCTACCTGCCCAAGCAGCGCACGACGCTGCTGTTCAGTGCCACCTTCTCGCCCGAGATCAAGCGGCTGGCCAACAGCTACTTGCAGGACCCGATCACCATCGAGGTGGCGCGCTCCAACGCCACGGCGTCCACCATCGAGCAGCGGTTTTACCGTGTCGAAGAGGACGACAAGCGCCAGGCGCTGAAGCAGCTGCTGCGCGAGAAAGGCGTGAAGCAGGCGTTCGTGTTCCTCAACAGCAAGCTGGGCTGCGCCCGCATGGCGCGCGCGCTGGAGCGCGATGGCCTGAATGCCACAGCCCTGCACGGCGACAAGAGCCAGGACGAGCGCCTCAAGGCGCTGGACGCCTTCAAGAAAGGCGAGGTCGATCTGCTGATCTGCACCGATGTGGCCGCCCGCGGCCTCGACATCAAGGACGTGCCGGCGGTGTTCAACCTCGACATCCCGTTCAACGCCGAAGACTACGTGCACCGCATCGGCCGCACCGGCCGCGCCGGTGCCTCGGGCCTCGCAATTTCCTTCGTCAGTGGCAAGGACGCCCGCAATCTGGCCGACATCGAAAAGCTCATTGGCAAGAAGGCCGAGGTTGAGCCGATCGAGCTGGAGACCGACCGCAAGCGTTTTGGTGGCCCTACCGGCCGCATCAACGACGGCCAGCGCCTGTGGCACGACGAACGGGCCGCGGCCGAGGTGCGCCGCGAGCGGGCACCGCGCCCACCGCGTGCGCCGTCCGATCCTTTCTTCGACCGGCCGTACGAGCCCGCCACCCCCAGCGACACCAAGCCGGCGTGGGAGGCACAGGCCAAACCCAGCACGGGTCGTGGCCTGTCGCCTTACATCAAGCCGCGCAAGAAGGTGGCGGCCTTGTTCAAGGCCTCTCCGGCCCCTGCGCCGGAAGCGGTCGACTGACCGTGCCCTGGGCCGGGCGTCAGGCCTTGCCCGGTTTTTGCGCCTGCGGACAAGGCACCTGGATCAGTTCCACGGCGTTGGGGTGGTCTGGGAGTCCGGGTGACAGGCGGGCCGCGCTCAGGCAGCCACCCCAGACGCAACCGGTGTCCAGCGCAAGCAGGTCGGGCCGATGGATCAGGCCCAGCGTGGACCAGTGCCCGAACGCCACGGGCGTGCCGGCCGTGCGTCGGTGCGGCAGATCGAACCATGGCATGAAGCCGGGCGGTGCTGCCGCCGCGCTGTCTTTGGTGGCAAATTCCATCTGGCCGCTGGCGCTGCAAAAGCGCAGGCGCGTCAGCGCGTTCACGATGACCCGCCAGCGGTCGGCCCCTTGCAGGCCGTCATCCCAATGGTCGGGGGCATTACCGTACATCGCGTGCAGCCAGTCCGGGCCGTCGGGGCCGCGCAGCATCGCACCCACTTCCTGTGCCAGTGCCAGGGTCTGTGCCCGGTCCCATTGGGGCAGCACGCCAGCGTGCACCAGCAGCCAGCCGCCGGCCTCCAGGGCCAGCGGGCGCTGGCGCAGCCAGTCCAGCAACGCGGCCCGGTCGGGGGCGGTGAGGATGCCATCCAGGGTGTCGGAGCGGTGCGGCTTGCGCACCCCGTGCGCCACGGCCAGCAGGTGCAGGTCGTGGTTGCCCAGCAGGCACTGGGCCGAGTCGCCGAGCGCCATCAGCCGCCGCAGCATGGCCAGCGAGCCCGGACCCCGGTTCACCACGTCGCCCAGCAGGTACAGGGTATCGCGGCTGGGCGAAAAATCCACCGTCTGCAACAGGCGCTCGAAAGGGCCGTCGCAGCCCTGTACGTCGCCAATCAAGTAAAGTGCCATCCACGCATTATGGATATTCTCTTAATCGTTTTTTTGACGCTCCTGAATGGAGCGTTTGCCATGTCCGAACTGGCCCTGGCCGGTAGCCGCAAAGCGCGCTTGAGCGCCATGGCTGAAAGTGGTGACAAGGGGGCGGTGGCGGCCTTGAAGTTGCTGGACAACCCGACCCAGTTCTTGTCTTCTGTGCAGGTGGGCATCACCTCCATCGGCATGCTGAACGGCATTGTGGGAGAGGCGGCTTTCAGCGCCGGTTTGGCGGCCTGGTTGGGTCAGCTGGGCATGCCACAGACGACAGCCAACGTCACCGCGACGGCCATTGTGGTGGTGGTCATCACCTTCGTGACCATCGTGTTCGGCGAACTGGTGCCCAAGCGGATTGGCCAGATGTACCCAGAAACCGTGGCACGTTGGGTGTCGCGTCCCATGGCGGGCGTGGCCAAGGCCGCCAAGCCGTTTGTGATGTTGCTGTCGGTGACCACCCACGGGGTTCTGAAGCTGATGCGGATCGACAACAGGGCGGTGCAGCATGTGACCGAAGAGGAAATCAACGCCAGCCTGGAAGAGGGGGTGGGTGCAGGCATCATCGAGGAGCATGAACACCGCATGGTGCGCAACGTGTTCCTGCTGGACGACCGTCAGCTCGCCAGCATCATGCTGCCCCGTTCCGACATCCAGTGGCTGGACGTGGCCGACCCGCTGGACGTGGCGCTGGACAAGGCCCAGCAGGGGGGGCATTCGTGGTACCCGGTGTGCCGCGGCGGGCTGGACGATGTGGTGGGTGTGATCCACCTGCCGCGCCTGCTCAAGCTGCAGGCGGAGGGGGCTGCGGACGGCTGGTACCGCAACGCGGTGGCGCCGGTGTTCGTGCCCGAGACGCTCAGCGGCATGGAGCTGCTGGAGCAGTTCCGCGCCCAGGCCACGCGCATGGTGTTCGTGGTGGACGAGTACGGCGTGGTGCAGGGACTGCTGACGCCACTGGACCTGCTGGAGGCCATCACCGGCGAGCTGTCGCCCGAAACGCCGCAGGAGGCCTGGGCCATCCCGCAAGACGATGGTTCCTGGCGGGTGGATGGCGCCATGCCGGCGCACGAGCTCAAGGCGCGCCTCGACATCGACAGCCTGCCAGACGAGGACAAGGACCGCTACAACACCGTGGCCGGCCTCATGCAGACGGTGGCCGGCCAGCTGCTGGAGGTGGGAGGTGTGGTGGAGGTGGCGGGCTGGCGCTTCGAGGTGCTGGCCCTGGACGGCCGCCGCATCGACCAAGTGCTCATCGAGCGCCTGCCTCAGGAGGGCGAGCCGGACGGCGACGACGACGCTGCGCCGACACCGGTCGGGGAGGTGGCGCCGGCGGCGGACGGTGATCGAACATCCACGCCTTGAAGGCTTGCGCGGCCGGTGACAACCGTTTGCCGCGCGGCGTG
>JAUWAE010000121.1 GCA_030602185.1 Comamonadaceae bacterium | reverse complement strand
GGCCGAGACCGTGTCGCTGCTGCTGCCACCCGCCACGGCGCCGGTGGAGCGTGGCCTGGCCGACTGGCTGGTGCACCACCTGCTGCCGCTGCGCGGCCAGCCCCCCGAGGTGCAGGCGCAGACCCTGCGCGCCCAGTGGGCCACGCTGCCCGATGACCAGCGCTTCGTCTATTTCAAACTCATCACCGGCGGCTTCCGCGTGGGGGTGTCCAAACTGCAGGTGACGCAGGCGCTGGCCGCCGCGGCCGGGCTGGATGCCAAGCGCGTGGCCCAGCGCCTCATGGGCTACACGGCCGTGGGCCGGCACCCCACCGCCGCCGACTTCGCGGCGCTGGTGGCGCCCGAAAGCGACCACGAACAGCGTGCCGACAGCGGCCAGCCCTACCCCTTCTTCCTGGCCCACCCGCTGGCCGAGCCGGTGGACCGGTTCACCGAACTCCTGGGCCCGCCCGGCGACTGGCTGGTGGAGTGGAAGTGGGACGGCATCCGCGCGCAGCTGGTGCGCCGCGCCGGCCAGACGTGGCTCTGGTCGCGCGGCGAGGAGCTGGTGACCGAGCGCTTCCCCGAACTGGCCGCGCTGGGCGATGCGCTGCCCGACGGCACCGTGATCGACGGCGAAATCGTGGTCTGGCGCAACGATGGCCCGCAGCCCTTTGCCGAGCTGCAAAAACGCATCACCCGCAAGACGCTGGGCCCGAAAATCCTGCGCGAGCTGCCCGTGGCGCTGCTGGCCTACGACCTGCTCGAGCACGCCGGGCAGGACCAGCGCGAACACCCCCTGCACGCGCGCCGCGCGGCGCTGGACGCGCTGTTGTACACCCTGAACCACCCGCTGCTGCAGCCCAGCCCCCTGGTGACGGGCCCCACCTGGCCCGCGCTCGCCACCCAGCGCGAGCAGGCCCGCGAGCGCGGCACTGAAGGCTTCATGCTCAAGCACCGAAGCAGCCGTTACGGCGTGGGCCGCACCAAGGCCGACGGCACCTGGTGGAAATGGAAAATCGATCCCATGAGCGTGGACGCGGTGCTCATCTACGCCCAGCGTGGCCACGGCCGCCGCGCCAGTGTCTACAGCGACTACACCTTCGCCGTGTGGAACGCGCCACCGGGCGCTGAAGGCCGCGCGCTGGTGCCCTTCGCGAAAGCCTATTCGGGCCTCACCGACGCCGAAATGGCGCGGGTGGACGCCATCATCCGCCAGACCACTATCGAAAGCTTCGGCCCGGTGCGCAGCGTGCGGCCCACGCTGGTGTTCGAGCTGGGGTTTGAAGGCATTGCGCGCAGCCCACGCCACAAAAGCGGCATCGCGGTGCGCTTTCCGCGCATGCTGCGCTGGCGCGAGGACAAGCCGATCGACAAGGCCGACACCCTGCAGACCCTGGCCGCGCTGTTGCCAGGAGGCGGCGCATGACCCGCACCCCCGACGCCACCGCCTGGATGGCCGCGCGCGGCTGGGCGCCGTTTCCCTTCCAGCGCGAGGTGTGGCGGGCCATGGCCGAGGGGCGCAGCGGCCTGCTGCACGCCACCACCGGCGCCGGCAAAACCTACGCCGTCTGGCTGGGGGCGCTGCAGGCGCTGGCCGGGGCGGTGGGGGCGCCAGGGCCTGCCACCCCGCCGCTCACGGTGCTCTGGGTCACTCCCATGCGCGCGCTGGCGGCCGACACCCTGCGCGCCCTGCAGGAGCCGCTGCCCGTCCTGGCCCCGAACTGGTCCACCGGCGCCCGCAGCGGCGACACGGCCAGCAGCGAACGCGCCGCGCAGAACCGCCGCCTGCCCACGGTGCTGGTCACCACCCCCGAAAGCCTCTCGCTGCTGCTGGCGCGGGCCGATGCCCAGCAGACGCTGGGCCAGGTGCGCCTGGTGGTGGTGGACGAATGGCACGAACTGCTGGGCAACAAGCGCGGCGTGCAGGTGCAACTGGCCCTGGCCCGCCTGCGCCGCTGGCAGCCCGGCCTGTGCGTGTGGGGCATGTCGGCCACCCTGGGCAACCTGCCCCAGGCCCTGCACACGCTGCTGGGGCCGCAGGCCAGCCAGCAGGGCGTGCTGGTGCGCGGCGAGGTGCCCAAAACGCTGGTGGTGGACACCCTTCTGCCGGAGCGTGCCGAGCGCTTTCCCTGGGCCGGCCACCTGGGCCTGACCCTGCTGCCGCAGGTGGTGCGCGAGATCGACGCCAGCGCCACCACGCTGGTGTTCACCAACACCCGCTCGCAGGCCGAGGTCTGGTACCAGGCCCTGCTGGAAGCGCGGCCCGACTGGGCCGGGCAGATCGCGCTGCACCACGGCTCGCTCGACCGCGCGGTGCGCGACTGGGTGGAGCAGGGCCTCAAGGCCGGCACCCTGCGCGCGGTGGTCTGCACCTCCAGCCTGGATCTCGGGGTGGACTTCCTGCCGGTGGAGCGCGTGCTGCAGATCGGTTCGCCCAAAGGCGTGGCGCGGTTGCTGCAACGCGCGGGCCGCTCCGGCCACGCGCCGGGCCGGCCTTCGCGCGTCACCGTGGTGCCCACCCACAGCCTGGAACTGATCGAGGGTGTGGCCGCTCGCGTGGCGGCGCAGGCCGGTCAGGTGGAGTCGCGCCCGCCGCCGCACCAGCCGCTGGACGTGCTGGTGCAGCACCTCGTCACCGTGGCGCTGGGCGGCGGCTTCACGCCCGAGGCGCTGTACGGCGAGGTGCGCACCACCGCCGCGTTTGCCGACCTGTCGCCCGAGGCCTGGCGCTGGTGCCTGGACTTCGTGTCGCAGGGCGGCTCGGCCCTGGCGGCCTACCCCGACTACCGCCGCGCCGTGCCGGGTGACGATGGCCGCTGGCACGTGCCCGACGCCCGGCTGGCGCGCCGCCACCGCGCCAACATCGGCACCATCGTCAGCGATGCGAGCATGACGGTGCAGTACCTGGGCGGCGCGAAGCTGGGGCAGGTGGAGGAAAGCTTTGCCGCGCGCCTGAAGCCCGGCGACTGCTTCCTGTTCGGTGGCCGCCTGCTGGAGCTGGTGCGCGTACGCGAGATGACGGCCTGGGTCAAGCGCGCCAGCGGCAGCCGCCCGGCCGTGCCGCGCTGGAACGGTGGCCGCATGCCCCTGTCCACCGAGCTGGCCGACGCGCTGGTGCAGCAGCTGGAGCAGGCCCGCGCCGGCGTGTTCGACAGCCCCGAGCTGCAGACCGCGCAACCGATGCTGGCGCTGCAGCAGCACTGGTCGGCCCTGCCCGGGCGCGACACCCTGCTGGCCGAGGTGCTGGCCTCGCGCGAAGGCACCCACCTGTTCCTCTATCCCTTCGCGGGCCGCCACGTGCACCTGGGGCTGGCCAGCCTGCTGGCCTGGCGCGTCGCCCGCCAGGCCCCAGCCACCTTCTCCATCGCCGTCAACGATTACGGTTTCGAGCTGCTCAGTGCCACCCAGGTGGACTGGCCGCAGACCCTGGCTAACGTGTTGCGCCCGGTGGACGATGCGACGCTGCTGCAGGAGCTGCTCGACAGCCTCAACGCCAGCGAGCTGGCCCAGCGGCGCTTCCGCGAGATCGCGCGCGTGTCGGGGTTGATCTTCCAGAGCCACCCCGGCGAGCGGCGCAGCAGCCGGCAGCTGCAGGCCTCGTCCAGCCTGTTCTGGGAGGTGTTTCGCCAGTACGACCCGCACAACCGCCTGCTCGCCCAGGCCCAACAGGAGCTGCTGGCCCAGGAGCTGGACCTGGCACGCCTGCAGGCCACCCTGCAGCGCCTCGCCGGCCTGCGGCTCGCCCTGCACCCCATCGCGCGGCCCACCCCCTTCGCCTTCCCGCTGATGGTGGAGCGGCTGCGCGAAAAGCTCTCGAACGAAAGCGTGGCCGACCGCATCGCCCGCATGGTGGCGCAGCTGGAGCGCGCCGCCGGGGAGGCCGATGCCGGCCCGGCGAGCCACCCCGATGCGGCCACCGTCCGCCAGGCCCTGGCGTTCGGCCGCGACACCGCGTTGGAAAACGCCGGGCGCGAGGCCCCGGCCGCCACCACCCGCCGACCCCGAGCCCGCCGCCGATGACTTCCATCCCTACTGGCCTCAACGCTGCCCATGCCGTGGTCCACTGGGCCGGCGAACGCCTGCACCTGCTGCCCGAGCGCGCCGTGTGGTGGCCGGCGGGCGGCACCCTGTTCGTGGCCGACGTGCACCTGGGCAAGGCCGCCAGCTACCGCGCGCTCGGCCAGCCGGTGCCTGCCGGCACCACGCAGCACAACCTGGCCCGCCTGGAGGCGCTGATCGCCGCCCATGCCCCGCAGCGCCTGGTGGTGCTTGGCGACTTCCTGCACGCCGCCAGCGCCCGCACACCGTCGGTGCTGGCCACCCTCGACGCCTGGCGGCAGCGCCACGCCCGGCTCGATGCCGTGCTGGTGCGCGGCAACCACGACGACCGCGCCGGCGACCCGCCCGCGCACCTTGGCATTGCGGTGGTGGACGAGCCGTGGCTGCTCGGCCCCTTCGCCTGCTGCCACCACCCGCGCACCCACCCCAGCCACTTCGTGCTCGCCGGGCACGACCACCCGGTCTGCCGCCTGCAGGGGCCGGGGCGCGATGCGTTGCGCCTGCCCTGCTTTGCCAGCACCCCGCACGGGGCCACGCTGCCCGCGTTCGGCGCCTTCACGGGCGGCCACGCGGTCACTCCCGCGCCCGGGTTGGCGCTGCACGCCATCGGTGGAGACCGGGTGTGGGCGGTACCGTCGGAAGCACAGGCCATGGCCCGTCGGCGGGGCCCCCGTTAAAATCGCGGGTTTCATTCCCCAGCGGCCGAACGGACTCGCGCCGCGCATCCCGAGGTTCTCATGACCGCCACCGCAGTCGTCTCCGCCCAGACCATGGCCAACGCCATCCGCGCCCTCGCCATGGACGCCGTGCAGCAAGCCAACTCCGGCCACCCCGGCGCCCCCATGGGCATGGCCGACATGGCCGTCGCCCTGTGGCAGCGCCACCTCAGGCACAACCCGGCCAACCCGCAGTGGGCCGACCGCGACCGCTTCGTGCTCTCCAACGGCCACGGCTCCATGCTGATCTACGCGCTGCTGCACCTGACCGGCTACAAGCTGCCGATGCAGGAGCTGAAGAACTTCCGCCAGCTGGGCAGCAAGACCGCCGGCCACCCCGAAGTGGGTCACACCCCGGGGGTGGAAACCACCACCGGCCCGCTGGGCCAGGGCATCACCAACGCCGTGGGCATGGCGCTGGCCGAAAAGCTGCTGGCGGCCGAATTCAACCGTGACGGCCACACCATCGTTGACCACCGCACCTACGTCTTCCTGGGCGACGGCTGCCTGATGGAAGGCATCAGCCACGAGGCCGTGGCCCTGGCCGGTGCCTGGAAGCTCAACAAGCTGATCGCGCTGTACGACGACAACGGCATTTCCATCGACGGCCAGGTCACGCCCTGGTTCATCGACAACACCCCCCAGCGCTTCGAGGCCTGCGGCTGGAACGTGATCCGCGCGGTCGATGGCCACGACGCCGACGCGGTGGACGCCGCCATCGCCCAGGCCAAACTGAGCACCAACAAGCCCACGCTGATCTGCTGCAAGACGCACATCGGCAAGGGCAGCCCGAATCGTGCCAACACCGCCAAGGCCCACGGCGAGCCGCTGGGCGCCGACGAGATCAAGCTCACCCGCGAAGCGCTGGGCTGGACGCACGAGCCCTTCGTGATCCCCAAGGACATCTACGCCGCCTGGGACGCCAAGGACGCCGGCAAAGCCGCCGAAAAGGCCTGGGACGAGCGCTTTGCTGCCTACAAGAAGGCCTTCCCGGCCGAGGCCAAAGAGTTCGTGCGCCGCATGAAGGGCGAACTGCCCAAGGGCTTCGACCAGCTGGTGGTGGACACCGCCGTGGCTGCCCACACCAAGGCCGAAACCGTGGCCAGCCGCAAGGCCAGCCAGCTGGCGCTGGAGGCCTTCACCGCCGCGCTGCCCGAATTGCTGGGCGGCAGCGCCGACCTGACCGGCTCCAACCTCACCAACACCAAATCCACCCCCAGCCTGCGCTTTGACGCCGCCGGTGCGGTGGTGAAGAACGAGCAGGGCCAGGGCGGCCGCCACATCAACTACGGTGTGCGCGAATTCGGCATGGCCGCCATCATGAACGGCGTGGCGCTGCACGGCGGCTACATCCCCTACGGCGGCACCTTCCTCACCTTCTCCGACTACTCGCGCAACGCCATTCGCATGGCCGCGCTGATGAAGCAGCGCGTGGTGCACGTGTTCACCCACGACTCCATCGGCCTGGGCGAAGACGGCCCCACGCACCAGTCCATTGAGCACGCCGCCAGCCTGCGCCTCATCCCCAACCTGGACGTGTGGCGCCCCGCCGACACGGCCGAAACCGCCATCGCCTGGGCCGTGGCGCTGCGCAACGACAGCCAGCCCACCGCGCTGCTGCTGAGCCGCCAGAACCTGGCCTACGCGCCCAAGAAGGACCTGAGCGACATCAGCAAGGGCGCCTACGTGCTGAGCGAACCGCAGGACGTGGGCTTCAAGGCCGGCAAGAAGGCCAAGGCGGTGATCATCGCCACCGGCTCCGAAGTCCAGCTGGCGCTCAAGGCCCAGCAGCTGCTGGCCGAGCAGAAGGTGCCGGTGCGCGTGGTGTCCATGCCCAGCACCACCACCTTCGACCGCCAGGACGTGGACTACAAGAAGGCCGTGCTGCCCAAGGGCCTGCCGCGCGTGGCGGTGGAAATGGGCTCCACCGACGGCTGGTGGAAGTACGGCTGCGCCGCCGTGGTGGGCATCGACACCTACGGCGAGTCCGCCCCCGCGCCGGTGCTGTTCCAGCACTTCGGCTTCACGCCCGACAACGTGGCCGCCACCGTGCAGGCCGTGCTGGGCCAGTAAGGTACCGATTCATTCGCATCAAAGGGAAGCACCATGACCATCAAACTGGGCATCAACGGTTTTGGCCGCATCGGCCGCCTGGCGCTGCGCGCCGCCATCCGCGACTTCGCCGACATCGAAGTCGTCGGCATCAACGACCCCAAGTCGGCCGACTACCTGGCCTACATGCTGAAGTACGACAGCGTGCACGGCCGCTTCAACGGCACCGTGAGCTACGAGGGCAACGAGGCCCTGATCGTCAACGGCAAGCGCATTCCCCTGACGCACGAACGCGACGACCCGAAGCTGAAATGGGGCGAGATGGGCGTGGACATCGTGCTGGAATGCACCGGCGCCTTCCTCACCGCCGACACCTGCCAAGTGCACCTGGACGCCGGCGCCAAGAAGGTGGTGATCTCCGCCCCGTCCAAGGACGACGTGCCCATGTTCGTCTACGGCGTGAACCACACCGCCTACGCCGGCCAGGCCATCGTCAGCAACGCCAGCTGCACCACCAACGCCCTGGCCCCGGTGGCCAAGGTGCTGAACGACAAATGGGGCATCAAGCGCGGCCTGATGACCACCGTGCACGCCGCCACCGCCAGCCAGAAAACCGTGGACGGCACCTCGAAGAAGGACTGGCGCGGTGGCCGCGGCATCCTGGAAAACATCATCCCCAGCAGCACCGGTGCGGCCAAGGCCGTGGGCAAGGTGATTCCTGAGCTGAACAAGAAGCTGACCGGCATGAGCTTCCGCGTGCCCACCTCCGACGTGTCGGTGGTGGACCTGACGGTGGAGCTCAACAGCGAGGCCAGCTACGACGAGATCTGCGCCCACATGAAGGCCATGAGCGAAACGCCCGTGAGCGAAGGCGGCTTGCAGGGCGTGCTGGGCTACACCACCGACAAGGTGGTCTCCACCGACTTCCGCGGCGAAAACTGCACCAGCGTGTTCGACGCCGAGGCCGGCATTGCACTGGACAAGAGCTTCGTCAAGGTCGTGGCCTGGTACGACAACGAATGGGGCTA
>JAUWAE010000178.1 GCA_030602185.1 Comamonadaceae bacterium | reverse complement strand
CCTGCCCAGCGGCTCCATGTCGCTGGTGTTTTATGCGGGACACGGCATGCAGATCAGCGGCTCAAGCTACATGATCCCTGTGGACATGCAGGTGACGAGTGAGCAGTCGGTGCCGATCAGGGCCTATCCATTGCGAAGCCTGCTGGAACAGGTGTCGGCTGGAAAGTCATCCGTCAATGTGGTGGTGTTGGACGCCTGCCGAGACAACCCGTTTCAGCCTGCGTCTTCTGCCAAGTACCGCAATTTCACGAACTTGGGCCTGGCCCCCATCCAGGCGCCGCGTGGCACGTTGGTGGCGTACTCCACGGCACCGGGCCAACTGGCGGCCGATGGCACGGGCGACAACAGCGTTTACACCGAAGCCTTGGCGAAGGCTTTGCTTGAACCCGAATTGACGCTGGAGCAGATCTTCAAGAAGGTGGGTGATCAGGTGCGGCGCAAGACGCTGGATGACCAGATTCCCTGGTTCGAATCGTCTTTGGTCGAGGAGTTTTTCTTTACGCCGCCCAAAGGCATCGCCGTCAGGCCCGGCAGGCCGTTGACTCCGAAGGTGCCAGCGCTTGCCAAGCAGGGGCGTGGTATCGAGTCATCAGAACACGGGGGCAGCCGGGCCGAGGACTTGGTGTGGTACCGCACCATGGCAGACGACGAATGGCTGCAGCTGGAGCATGAAATCCAACAGCGAGCGCTTGCCGTTGATGCAGAAAACCTGGCGCTCATGGTTCACAAAGCCGGTGGCGGGAGTGTGATCCTGCAGACGGCCCTGGCCAAGGCATTGCTGCGTGACTCACCGTCTGAACCAGCGCCCGTGCTCGCACCAAAACAAATCGAGGCCGAGCGGTGGCTGCGACGCGCATCCGATGCGGGTTTCCCCATCGCGCAACTGGAGCTCAGTCAGTGGATCGGCCAGGGGCGGTTGAAGCCCAGCTTTGCCGGCGAGGCCGAAGAGTTGCTGGCCAAGGCTGGCCGAACCGGGTACCCGCGAGCCTTGCTGGCGAAGATCATGCAAGACTTGGCGGCGGGGCGAGTGAGCAGGGCGGATGTGCAGACCAGGGTCGAGAAGCTGCAAGACAAGCTGCGGGCGCCAGTCGAGGCGTCCGGCACTGCGGGTGTAGCCATCCCAGAGCGGCAAAGCGGAAAACGTGCTCAGCGCACGGAGTTGCGCAAAGAACTGGCCGCGATGGGTTTGCGCTGGACCAATCAGGACTTCGGAAACGCCTTGATGAACGCGGATGTGGCGTCGGTTCGCCTGTACCTGGAAGCAGGGTGGAATCCCCTGAGCAACTACGAAGAAGGCCACGCCTTGGCCCATTTCATCTGGCGTGTGAACGGGCTGGAGGCCGATGTGTCCGAGGAAATGCTCACCCTCTTTGTGGACCATGGTGTCGGGGCCGACGCCAAGGCCCTGAAGTTCCGAGGGTTGAATCCACTGAACATGGCCATGAACGCGGTTCGGGCGTGCAACTCTTCGGCCCTGTCGGCAGCATTGAGGTTGGGCTCCACGGTTGACTGGGGCAGGGCGCAACAGATCGACGTGTCACCGGCACCCGATGGCATCACCGATTGCGACAAGCAACTTCCTGTTATTGAGAAGTTGCTGGATGCAACAGTGTCTTGCAGGCCAAAGACTTTCTGGTTTGATTACACGTCTTGCACGCTGACGCGCAAGCCGTCGTGAGCCTGGTGGTTGTAGCCGCTTCGCATTCGTGCCCATTTTAGGGGCTCAGGCGCACGACCTTTGCGCCTGTAGCGCGCTACGAGTTCTTCGGCCCGGCCGCGGCGCTAAACTGACGCAAGACGTGCCCACGGCCCAGTCCTGCGGCATGGTGTCTGTGCCTGACAGGTGGTGCCGCGCTCATGACGAGCCGAACGAGGAAGCCCCATGACCCACTCCAGAACCAACCAACGACTGATCGCAGGCTTCCTGGGCGTCGTTGCCGTTGTCGTTGTGCTGGGGTTCGTTGCCACGCGCATGGGGCCTTTGGCACCCACCAGAATCACGGTCACAGAAGTCAAGAACGACAGCCTGACCCCCTCGGTGTACGGCATTGGCAGTGTCGAGGCTCGGCATAGCTGGCTCATGGGGCCCACGGTGGCGGGGCGCGTGTTGCGGGTGCATGTCGATGTAGGCCAGGAGGTCAAGGCGGGACAGTTGCTTGCCGAGATGGACCCTGTCGATCTCGACCAGCGTCTGCAGGCGCAGGACGCCGCGTTGTCCAAGGCGGCCAGTGTGGTGGCTGCAGCCACAGCCCAGCGGGCCGAAGCCCAGGCCCGGCGTGAGTTGGCCGCCACCAACCTGAACCGGCAAAAGGAGCTTGCTCGCCAGCAGTTCATCAGCCCATCGGCGTTGGAGGGGCGAGAGCAGGAGTGGCAGTCTGCGGACGCGGCCTTCCAGGCGGCAAGTGCCAATTTGCAAGCAACGAAGCAAGAGTCTCAGCGTCTTCAGGCCGAACGAGCGGCTGTGCTGCAGCAAAAACAAACCACCCAGTTGCTGGCGCCAGCAGATGCCGTGGTGATCAGCCGCGACGCCGAGCCCGGCAGCACCGTCGTGGCCGGACAGCCCGTGCTCAGGCTGGCGAATCCCACGAGCTTGTGGATCAAGTTGCGCGTGGACCAGGCCAGGTCTTCGGGGCTTGAAGCGGGCCTGCCGGCGCAGGTGGTTTTGCGTTCCCGCCCCCAGCAGGTGCTGGCGGGCAAGGTCGAGCGGGTGGAACTGCTGGCAGACCCAGTGACCGAGGAGCGGATCGCGCAAGTCTCTTTTGAGCAGCGGCCGGCATCGGTGTCGATCGGCGAAATGGCGGAAGTCACGCTCAAGCTGCAGTCCACCGAAGTGGCGCCGGTGGTGCCGCTGGCCAGTGCGCACACGCACCAGGGGCGCACAGGGGTCTGGCGCTTGAAAGCGGGCTCGCTGGAGTTCGTGGCGGTGCAATGGGGGGCGTCCAGCTTGGACGGCCGCGTGCAGGCGCTCACTGGACTGGCCTCGGGCGACACCGTGGTGGTGTACAGCGACAAGCCGCTGTCAGGCGGCGAGCGTTTCAAGGTGGTGGACACCCTGGTGAGGCCAGCCAAGCCATGATCAGTCTGGCGGCACGCGACATCCGGCACGGTTGGGTCAAGTTCGTGCTCACCGGGCTGGGCCTGGGCTTGCTGATTGGCGTGACGCTGACCATGGCCGGTGTGTTCCGCGGCATGGTCGACGATGCCCAGGCCTTGCTCAACAACAGCGGCGCCGACCTGTGGGTGGTTCAAAAGGACACGCAGGGACCGTACGCCGAATCGTCCAGTCTCAAAGACGATGTGGTGCGCAGCATCGCCGGCATGCCGGGGGTGGCCGTGGCGGCCAACGTCACTTACTTCACCATGCAGGTCAAGGCCGTGGGGGGCAGGGAAGCGCGGGCCATGGTGGTCGGGATTGAGCCAGGGGCGGCAGGGCTGCCCGGACAACCAGGCCATCTGCTGGCCGGCCGGCACCTCACGCGCAGCCATTACGAGGCGGTTGCCGACATCAAGACCGGGCTGTCGCTGGGGGACCGGGTGGAGATCCGGCGCCACACCTACGAGGTGGTGGGGCTGACGCGCCGGATGGTGTCTTCGGGCGGTGACCCGATGGTCTTCATTCCACTCAAGGACGCCCAGGAGGCGCAGTTCCTCAAGGACAACGACGCCATCGTGAACGACCGGGTGCGAACGGCGGCCAACCCCGCGTTCAACCGGCCCGCCGTGCCGGGGCTGCTCGACGCCGTGCAGAACCTGCAGACCAGCAGCCGCAACGTCAATGCGGTCCTGGTGCGCGTGGCCGATGGCTGGTCACCCGAGCGTGTCGCCGAGCCGATCCGGCGCTGGAAACACCTGAGCGTGTTCACCCGGTCGGACATGGAGGAGATCCTCGTCGAAAAGCTGATTGCCACCTCCGCCAGGCAGATCGGCATGTTCCTGGCCATTCTGGCGGTGGTGAGTGCGGCCATTGTGGCCTTCATCATCTATACGATGACACTGGGCAAGATCCGCGAGATTGCCGTGCTCAAGTTGATTGGAACCAGCGACCTCACCATTGCCGCGATGATCCTTCAGCAGGCGCTGGGCCTGGGGGTGATCGGCTTCGTGGTGGGCAAGGTCGCCGCGACCCTCTGGGCGCCGGTGTTCCCCAAGTTCGTCCTGTTGCTGAGTGGGGACGCTGTGGTGGGCTTCGGTGCCACGATCCTCATTTGTGCACTGGCCAGCACCCTGGCGATTCGGGTGGCGCTGCGCGTCGATCCGGCGCAGGCCATCGGTTGAGGAATTGCCATGACAAGTCAACCGGGGGGCATTCGTATTGAAAACCTGCGCAAGGTCTACGGCCACGGCGACACCGCTGTTGAAGCGCTGAAAAACGTCAACATGCAAGTCGCTCCCGGAGAAGTCGTGGGGCTGGTCGGTCCATCGGGTTCCGGCAAGAGCACGCTGCTCAAGTGCCTGGGGGCGATCATTGAACCCACTTCCGGGCGCATGACTCTGGGTGACGAGGTCATTTACGACAATGGCTGGAAGATCCCCGACCTGCGCACCTTGCGCCGCGACCGGATAGGGTTTGTCTTTCAGGCGCCGTACCTGATCCCGTTTCTGGACGTGACCGACAACGTGGCCTTGCTGCCCATGCTGGCGGGGGTGCCGAATGCCCAGGCCAGACAGCGTGCACTGGAGCTGCTGACCTCGCTGGATGTGGCACACCGCGCCAAGGCAGAGCCTGCGCAGCTATCTGGCGGCGAGCAACAACGGGTGTCCATTGCCCGGGCCTTGGCGAACAGGCCGCCCGTGATCCTGGCGGATGAACCGACCGCACCGCTCGACAGCGAAAGAGCCTTGGCAGTGGTGAAAATCCTCAATGACATGGCGCTCAAGGCGCAGACCGCCATCATCGTCGTGACCCATGATGAAAAGATCATCCCGACCTTCCAACGTGTCTATCACATACGGGATGGGCAGACGGTGGAGGAGAAAGGTGAAGGGCGTTCTCTGGGCCGGTAAGTGGATGCCTCCGGTCCGCGCCCAAAGGGCGCGAGGCGGGCCGCAGGTCAATGGACATGCCGGTGGTG
>JAUWAE010000267.1 GCA_030602185.1 Comamonadaceae bacterium | reverse complement strand
TTGGCCTTACAGCGCTGCCGTGGCCACGATTTCCACCCGCCAGCCGGGTTGTGCGAGCCGCGCTTGCACCGTGGCGCGCGGCGGCGTGTGTCCGGCGGGTACCCAGGCGTCCCAGGCGCGGTTCATGCCGTCGAAGTCCGCGAGGTCGGCCAGGAAGATCTGCACCATCAGCAGTTTGGTCTTGTCGGTGCCAGCACGGGCCAGCAGGGCGTCGATGGCCGCCAGCACTTGGCGGGTCTGGCCTTCGATGTCGAGGCTGGCGTCTTCGGGCACCTGGCCCGCCAGGTAGACGGTGCTGTTGTGGATGGCCATTTCGGACAGGCGGGGGCCTACGTCAAAGCGTTGCAGCATGGGGTCCTTTCGTTCGGGTTCAGGGTTGCAGCGCGCAGCGGGCGGCCGCCAAGTCCCAGCCGGCCCAGCCACAGCTTTTGAAAAATACCGGGCCGCCGCGGTGCACACGCCCTGTCCAGGCGGGCGTGCCGGTGACCACGTCGGCCAGTGTGGGGAGCGCGGCCACGTCCAGGCCGGCCTGCAGCAGATCGCCGGCTTCGTGGTCGGCGTCGCGGGTGTCCACCACCAGGGTGCCGCGTTGGGCAAGAGCGCGGCAGACCTCGGGCGCCCAT
Source organism: Comamonadaceae bacterium (assembly GCA_030602185.1). GTDB lineage: Bacteria > Pseudomonadota > Gammaproteobacteria > Burkholderiales > Burkholderiaceae_C > JAUWAE01. The sequence goes on along the minus strand of JAUWAE010000267.1, from coordinate 2,126 downwards.
TCCACCATGTGCGGCGTGAAGGCGCCCACGGCGGCCACGAAGGCGTCGTCGCGCGGTTGGCCCCGCAAGGCCACGGCCTGGGCGCTGGTGGCACTGACGACCAGCGGGCAATCGGCCAGGGCGGCATCGGCGTCGTCCACCCGCCGGGCCACCAGGCCCAGCTGGCGGGCGTGTGCCACCAGCGCATCGGCACTGGCACGGCTGCGCGACGCGATGCAGACCTCGCGCACGCCCAGGCCAGCGTGGAAGGCCTCCAGGTGGGCGCGGCCCTGTACACCCGCACCCACAATGAGCAGCGGGCCGTCCGGGCGGGGCGCCAGGCGCTGTGCTGCCAGCAACGACACCGCCGCGGTGCGTCGCGCGGTGACTGTGGGTCCGTCGAGTACGGCGAGGCGCTGGCCGCTGGCGACGTCGAACACCACGATGTCGCCCTGGATGCTGGGCAGCCCGCGGCTCGCGTTGTCGTGCACGAAGGTGATGAGCTTGGTGATGGCCACTTGGGCGTCGTGTGCCGGCATCACGAACAGGCTGGCGCCGTTGGCCAAGCGTTCGACCAGCCGCGGGGGCACCCGCACCGCAGGGTCTTGCAGCAGCCGGGCGATGGCATCGGCCAAGGCGGGGTAGGGCAGGGCCTGGGCGGTGCGTTCGGGGGAAAACAGGCGGTCGCTCATGCCCTGCACTGTAGCGTGTCGGCAGGGCGATTGGCGCCACGCCTTGCTCGGGTATCCCGTGGGCGTTAATCTGCCCGATATGAAACGCGTGTCTGGAGCAGGCTCCCGGTGGGGCGGCCGTTGGGTGTTGTTGCTGGCCACCGTGCTGCTGGCAGGGTGCAGTCTGGTCTCGCTCGCTTACAACCGGCTGCCCACGCTGGCCTACTGGCGGCTCGACGGGATGCTGGACCTCGACGGCCCCCAGTCGGTCCTGGTGCGGCAGGAGTTGGACCGTTGGCACGGCTGGCACCGGCGCGAGCACCTGCCGCGTTACGCGCAGGCCTTGCAACGCTGGCAGGCGCTGGCGCTGCAGGACGTGACCCCGGCGCAGGTGTGCGAGGCCGCGCGGCAGGTGCGCCTGTGGGCGCAGGAGGCCGGCCAGCAGGTGTTGCCACTGGCCATGCGGCTGGCCCCGACGCTGACCGAGGCCCAGTTGCAGCACTGGCAGCGGCACCAGGCCGAGCGCGACGACGAATTCCGCGCCGACTTCATGGCAGCCGATGGCACGGTCAACCCGAAGCGGTTGCAAAAGGCGGTGGAACGGGCCGAGATGTTTTACGGTACCTTGAGTGCCGAGCAGCGTGCCTGGTGGCGCGAACGGTTGCAGCGGTCAGCGTTCGATCCGCAGCGTGCGCTGGAGCAGCGCCAGCGGCGCTTCGATGATTTCGCTGCCACGGTGCGGCGCATCCAGCAGGGCGGTGGGGCCCAGGCCGAGGTGCAGGCCGCCTGGGACCGGGTGTGGCAGGCTGCCACGCCGGCCGAAGCCGCGGCCGACGCCCGTGTGTTCAACGACGGTTGCGCCCAACTGGCGGAATTGCACAACCGCACCACGCTCCAGCAGCGCCAGCGTGCCCAACAGCGCTTGCAGGCGTTCGCCCAGGATTTCCTGGTGCTGTCGGCCCAATGAAAAAGCCCGGCGGGCTTGAGACCCGCCGGGCTTCGCGACCAGACTGGCTGGCGCAAGGGCCATTACATGCCCATGCCGCCCATGTCGCCCATACCACCCATGCCGCCCGGCATGGCAGGTGCGTCTTCCTTCGGCGCTTCAGCGACCATGCACTCGGTGGTCAGCATCAGCGATGCCACGGAAGCAGCGTTCTGCAGCGCGGTGCGGGTCACCTTGGTCGGGTCCAGGATGCCCATTTCGATCATGTCGCCGTAGGTGTCGTTGGCGGCGTTGAAGCCAAAGTTGCCCTTGCCTTCCAGCACCTTGTTGATCACCACGGACGGCTCGCCACCGGCGTTGGCCACGATTTCGCGCAGCGGGGCTTCGATGGCCTTGAGCACCAGCTTGATGCCAGCGTCCTGGTCGGCGTTGTCACCCTTGATGGCGCCAGCGGACTGCTTGGCGCGCAGCAGGGCCACGCCACCGCCGGCCACAATGCCTTCTTCCACGGCAGCGCGGGTGGCGTGCAG
>JAUWAE010000020.1 GCA_030602185.1 Comamonadaceae bacterium | reverse complement strand
AGGGCGAACTGCTGGGCGGCTTCTGCCTGACCGAGCCGCACGTGGGCTCCGACGCGTCGGCCCTGCGCACCACCGCCACCCGGGACGGCGACCACTATGTGATCAACGGCGTCAAGCAGTTCATCACCAGCGGCAAGCATGGCGACGTGATGGTCGTGATCGCCGTGACCGACAAGGCCGCCGGCAAGAAGGGCATCAGCGCCTTCATCGTGCCCACCAGCACGCCGGGCTACGTGGTGGCGCGCCTGGAAGACAAGCTGGGCCAGCACAGCAGCGACACGGCGCAGATCAACTTTGATAACTGCCGCATCCCGGCCGAGAACCGCATTGGCGAAGAGGGTGAGGGCTACAAGATCGCGCTGAGCGCGCTGGAGGGCGGGCGCATTGGCATTGCGGCGCAGAGCGTGGGCATGGCCCGCAGCGCGCTCGAGTTTGCCATCGACTACGCCAAGCAGCGCGAGAGCTTTGGTCAGCCCATCTTCAACCACCAGGCGGTGGGCTTCCGGCTGGCCGAATGCGCCACGCAGCTGGAGGCGGCGCGCCAGCTCATCTGGCACGCGGCGGCCTTGCGTGACGCGGGCCGGCCCTGCCTGAAGGAGGCCGCCATGGCCAAGCTGTTCGCCAGCGAGGTGGCGGAAAAGGTCTGCTCCGCCGCCATCCAGACGCTGGGCGGCTACGGCGTGGTGAGCGATTTCCCGGTGGAGCGCATCTACCGCGACGTGCGCGTGTGCCAGATTTACGAAGGCACCAGCGACGTGCAGAAGATCCTGATCCAGCGCGCGCTCTGATACCCCCTGCCGCCTGGCCGGGCGCGGGCGCATAATCGGGCCATGGCACAGTTACACACGCTTGGGGGAATCACGCGGCGTCGCTTGCAGTTGGCTGGGCTGGGCTGGTGCAGTGCCCTGGCCTGGTCGCCTGTGCGGGCCCTCACGTTGGCCGATCTCACCGGGGCCGATGCCAGTGCCGGGGTGAAGACCGCCCTGGAGCGCGGGGCGGTGGCCGCGGTGGGCCTGCTGGGCCGCACCGACGGTTTTCTGGGCAACCCCAAGGTCCGGATCCCCCTGCCGGGTTATCTGGACGACGCTGCCAAGTTGATGCGCACCTTGGGCCAGGGACGGCGGGTGGACGAGCTGGAGACGGCCATGAACCGGGCCGCCGAGGCGGCCGTGCCCCAGGGCAAAGAGGTGTTGCTGCAAGCGGTGCGGTCCATGACGGTGACCGACGCCAAGCAGATCCTGACCGGTGGCGAGACGTCGGTGACCGACTTCTTCGCCACCAAGACCCGCGAGCCCCTGAGCGGTCGCTTCCTGCCCATCGTCACCCAGGCCACCGAACGGGTGGCCCTGGCGCAGAAATACAACGATTTCGCCGGCCGTGCATCCCGTTATGGCCTGCTCAAACCCCAGGACGCCAACCTGCAGCAGTACGTCACCGGCAAGACGCTGGACGCGCTGTACCTGGTCATTGGCGAGGAGGAGCGCAAGATCCGGCAGGACCCGGTCGGCACCGGCAGCCAGATCTTGCAAAAAGTCTTTGGCGCATTGAAGTAAGCCATGAACATCATCATTTTGGGCGCCGGGCGCGTCGGCGAAAGCGTGGCCGAGAGCCTGGTGTCGGAGCAGAACGACATCACCGTCATCGACCAGGACCCGGCCCGCTTGCGCGCGCTGGAAGAGCGGCTAGATTTGCGTGGCGTGGTGGGCAATGGCATCCAGCCCTCGGTGCTGCGCGAGGCCGGCGCCAAGGACGCCGACATGGTGATTGCCTGTGCCGCGGCCGACGAGTCCAACCTGGTGGTGTGCAAGGTGGCGCACGACGTGTTCAATGTGCCCACCACCATTGCCCGGGTGCGCTCGCCCGAGTTCGTCGAGGGCGATGCGCTGCTGTCCAAGAGCGGCTTCGCGGTGGACCGGGTGATCTGCCCGGAAGAGTCGGTCATGCGCTACATCCACCAGCTCATCGACTACCCCGAGGCGCTGCAGGTACTGGAGTTTGCCGAGGGGCGCGTCTGCCTGATCGCGGTGCGGGCATCGGCTGGCGGCGCGCTGGTGGGGCACACCATCGGCGAGTTCAAGGAGCGCTTCCCGCACGCCGAAATGCGGGTGGTGGCGCTCTACCGGCTGGACACCGAGATGGAGGCCACCAAGTCCACCCGCATCCTGCCGGGTGACGAGGTGTTCCTGCTGGCGGCGAGCGACAAGATCCGCCACGTTCTGGCGGCCATCCACAACATCGACAAGCCGGTGCAGCGCGTCATGATCGCCGGGGGCGGCAAGGTGGGTCTGCGGCTGGCGCGCAGCCTGGTGGGGCAGTGCCAGGTCAAGATCATCGAGCAGGACGCCAAGCGCTGCGAGTACCTGGCCAGTCAGTTGCCTTCGAGCATGCTGGTGCTGCACGGCGACAGCGTCGACGAAGACCTGCTGCTGGAAGAAAACGTGGCCGACATGGACCTGTTCCTGGCGCTGACCAGCGACGACGAGGACAACATCATGTCGGCCATGCTGGCCAAGCGGCTCGGCGCGCGCCGTGTCATGTCGCTCATCAACCGCCGCGCCTACGCCGACATGATGCAAGGTGGCACGATCGACATTGCGGTGTCGCCGGCCCAGACCGTGATCGGCGAGCTGCTGGCGCACGTGCGCCGGGGCGACGTGGTGGCGGTGCACAGCCTGCGCCGTGGCGCGGCCGAGGCGCTGGAGGGCATTGCCCGAGGCGATGCCAAGACCTCCAAGCTGGTGGGCCGTCGGGTGGAGGAGGTGAAGCTGCCGCACGGCGCGCGCTTCGGCGCCATCGTGCGCGGTGAAGGGCGCAGCGCCCAGGTGCTGATGCCGCACCACGACACGCTGATCGAGGCCGACGACCACATCGTCATCTTCATCCCGAACAAGCGGCTGGTGCGCGAGGTGGAAAAACTGTTCCAGGTCACGGCGACCTTCTTCGGATGATGATGCAACTGTTCGGCCCGGCGCTGGCACTGCTGTCGCGCATCGTCATGGCGTTTGCCTTCGCCTTCCTGGTCCCCCTGGCCTGGGCCTGGTTCGAGGACCCGGAGCCGCTGCGCGCGATCTGGGGCGTGTGCTTTGGCATCACCTTCGGCAGCGGCTGGCTGCTGGCCCTGCTGACGCGGCCCTACCGGCGCGAGCTGCTGGCGCGCGACGGGTTTTTGCTGGTCAACCTGGTGTGGGTGGTGCTGACGGCGTTTGCCGCCGTGCCGCTCATGTTCACCGTGCCCGACATCACCTGGAGCAAGGCCTACTTCGAGGCCATGAGTGCGCTCACCGCCACTGGCGCCACCGCGCTGTCGGGGCTGGATCACCTGCCGGTGTCGGCCAACGTCTGGCGCTGCTTCCTGCAGCTGGTGGGCGGGCTGGGCATCGTGCTGCTGGTGGTGGCGGTGCTGCCCATGTTGGGCCTGGGTGGCGTGCAGTTGTACAAGGCCGAGACCCCGGGGCCGATGAAGGACGCCCGCTTCACGCCGCGCATCTCCGAGACCGCGCGCGGCCTGTGGGGGGTGTATTTCGTGTTTTCGGGCGCGTGCCTGCTGGCCTACCGCTGGGCCGGCAGGACGTGGGCCGACGCCTTAATGCACATGTGCACCACCATGGGCCTGGGCGGCTTCTCCTCGCACGATGCCAGCTTCGGCTACTTCGATTCGGCCCGCATCGAGATGGTCGCCATCGTCTTCATGACGCTGGCGGGCATCAGCTTCCTGCGTTACTTCGTGGTGCTGCGCTCGCTGTCGCTGCGCCCCATCACCGGCGACCGCGAGATCCGCACCTACTTCACCGTGCTGGCCTCGTCGATCGTGCTGGTGTCGGTCATGCTCGCTGCGCACCAGACGCACGAGTCTTTCCCCGAGGCGTTGCGCGCCAGCGCCTTCCACGTGCTGTCGCTCGCCACCACCACCGGCTATGCGTCGGCCGACTACGCACAGTGGCCGGTGTTCGTGCCGGTGTACCTCATGTTCCTGGGCTGCTTCGTCTCGTGTGCCGGCTCCACCGGTGGCGGCATCAAGATGGTCCGCATGGTGCTGCTCATCAAGCAGGCGCGGCGCGAAATGGTCCGCATCATCCACCCGCGGGTGGTCAACCCGGTGACCATGGGCGGGCAGACCATCCCGTCGTCGGTCATGACCACGGTGCTGGGCTTCATGCTCATCTACGGCGCCGCCACCATGGGGCTGACTTTCGTGCTGCTGCTGACCGGGCTCGACATCGTGACCGCCTTCTCGGCCGTGGTGGCCACCGTCAACAACATCGGCCCCGGGCTGGGCGAAGTGGGGCCGGCGGGCAACTTCAGTGGACTCAATGCCTTCCAGCTGTCGGTGCTGAGTTTTGCCATGCTGCTGGGCCGTCTGGAGCTGCTGACGGTGCTGGTGTTGTTCACCGGCCATTTCTGGCGGCGCTGAGCCTGGCGGGAGCCCATGACGCGCCCCACTGGCACCGACTGGCACGCGCAGGAGCTGTTGCTGCTGCGCGAGGTCACCCGCCTGATCGGGCGCAGCCTCAGCCCCGACGTGGTGCTGCGCGAAATGCTGCACCTGATGAGCGAGCTGCTCGGTCTCAACCGGGGCCGTGTGGTGCTGTGCGACGAGCCGGGGGGCGAGGTGGCCCGCATCCGCCACGCCTATGGCCTGACGCGGGCCGAGGTGGCGCGGGGGCGCTACCGGCGCGGCGAAGGGGTGACCGGACGCGTGTGGGCCACAGGGCAGGCCGTGCTGGTGCAGGACGTCGATGCCGAGCCGGCGTTCCTGTTCCGCGCCGTGCGGCGCGAAGACTTGCCCGACGACACCGTGGCCTTCCTGGCCTTGCCACTGGAAGCCGGTGGGCAGACGGTGGGGGTGCTGGCCTGCCACCGCATCCGCAGCCGGCAGCGCCGGCTCAACGACGACCTGGCGCTGCTGCGGGTGCTGGCGACGCTGGCCGGCCAGCTGCTGCAGCTGCAGGCCCTGGTGCAGGAAAAAACCGGCGAGCTCGAGGCCCAGAACGCGCGCCTGCACAAGGCGCTGGAGGCGCGCACGGTGCGCTATGGCATCGTCGGGCATTCGCCCGCTTTGCTGGGGGCGCTGGACGAGCTGGAGCGGGTGTCGCAGTCCTCGGCCACCGTCATGCTGCTGGGCGAGTCGGGCGCCGGCAAGGAGCTGTTTGCCCGGGCGGTGCACCTGGCCAGCGGCCGGCGCGACGGGCCGTTCGTCAAGGTCAACTGCGCGGCCATTCCCGAGTCGCTGTTCGAGAGCGAGCTGTTCGGCCACGAGCGCGGCGCCTTCACCGGCGCGCAGGCCGCGCGGGCCGGCTGGTTCGAGCAGGCCGACGGCGGCACCCTGGTCCTCGACGAGATCGGGGAGCTGCCGGCCGCCCTGCAACCCAAACTGCTGCGTACCTTGCAAGAGGGCACGCTCACCCGGCTGGGGGGGCGGCGTGAACAGCGGGTGGACGTGCGGCTGGTGGTGGCCACCCACCGCGACCTGGCGCAGGAAATGGCGGCCGGGCGTTTCCGCCAGGACCTGTACTACCGGCTGCACGTGGTCCCGATCCGTCTGCCCTCGCTGCGCGAGCGGCGCGAGGACGTACGCGAACTGGCCTTGCATTTTCTGAGCCGGGCGAACCAGGCGCACCAGCGCAACGTGCACCTCACGCCCGAGGCGCTGGCGCGGCTGGAGGCGCACGACTGGCCCGGCAACATCCGCGAGTTGGGCAACCTGATCGAGCGCGTGGTGCTGCTGGCCGAACGGCCACAGGTGACAGCGGGCGACCTGCGCCGCTTCATGCCTGCGCCCGGTGCGGGGCCGAAGGCGCTGCGCACGGCCAGTGCGGCCCGGCCGCCCCCGCCCGCCGGCGACCCGGCGGTGGCCACGCCATGGGTTCGGGAGTACCTGCCGGCACACCACCACCCGGCCGAGCAGCTGCTGGCGGCCCTGCAGGCCCATGGCGGCAACAAATCGCGCGCGGCCCAGAGCCTGGGGCTGACGTTGCGGCAATTGACCTACCGCCTGAAGAAAATCGGAACTGCTTGATCAGTCCAAAGTGTTGACAATTTGTCAGCAATTGGTTGGATGCCTGGGCTTGGGTCGGGTGCCGGTGTTGGGGTGAATGTCCAATGAAAACAAAGAGGTAGCGGGGTTGTGCCTGGGTGGCACAGGGTTTGCAAAGACAAGGGCGTCAGCCGTTTTGTCAACTTGTTCAATCCTGGAGATCCTCATGACCACTGCCGAGCTCAATGCCCCCGTCACCACCGTCAAGACCTACCTGCGCCCGATCGACGCGAATGGCCTGGCCAACTTCGCCGCCGCAGGCAAGGTCAACCCGGCGCGCCGTGGCACCAACAAGGTCCACACCGTGATGGAGGGGCAGTACCGTTCCCTGAGCCATGTGGGTGACAAGCACTGCGTGGTGGTGGACGAGCCGCTGCACCTGTTTGGCCAGGACACCGCGCCCGCCCCGGGCGAGATCGTGCTGTCGGGGTTGGGTGGCTGCATCGCCGTGGGCGTGACGGCGGTGGCCACCTGGAAGGGGGTGAAGCTGAGCCGGCTGGAGGTGTTCCTGGAGGGCGACATCGGCAACCCGGCCGCCTGGGGGGCGGGGGGTGCGCTGGAGATGATGCCGCCGCAGATGGGCTTCCAGGAGGTGCGGGTGAAGGTGCTGGTGGAGGGCGATGCGCCGCGCGAGGTGCTGGAAGAGATCGTGCAGCACGCCAACTACTACTCGCCGGTGGCCAACACCATCCGCAACCCGGTGCCGTTCAAGATCAGCATGGCCTGAGCGCGAGGAGGTCGCCATGAACCCCGCAGACCTGCCCCCCGAACTCGGCCGTCCGGCCGAGGCACTGCTGGCGTCGGTGCGCGCCATAGCCCAAGGGCCCCTGGCCGCGCAGGCCCAGGCGATCGACCGTGGCGCCTACCCGGCCGATGTGCTGCGCCAGCTGGCCGCCGCCGGTGCCATGAGCGCCCACCTGGCGCAGCCCGACGGCACGCCCGGTGACTACGGCCTGGCCATCCGGGCCATGGCCGAGGCCTCCCGGGTTTGTGGGGCGACCGGCTTCATGATGTGGTGCCAGGCCGTCGCCGGGCTCTACCTGCAGGCCAGTGGCAACCCGGCGCTGGTTGGCGATCGCCTGGCGCGCCATGTCGGCGGCCAGACGCTCGGTGGCACCGGCCTGTCCAACCCGATGAAGAGCTTCGCGCAGATCGAAGCCCTGTTGCTCAAGGCCACCCCGGTCGAGGGCGGCTACCTGGTCAACGGCACCTTGCCGTGGGTCAGCAACCTGGCGGCCGACCATTACTTCGGCGCGATCGCGGCCGTACAGGCGCCCGGCGAGGGCGCCGGCCGGGAAGTGATGTTCATGCTGCGTTGCGACGCGCCCGGCATCACGCTCAAGGCCTGCCCGGCGTTCTCGGGCATGGAGGGCACGGGGACGTACAGCGTGCACTGCAAAGACCTGTTCGTGGGGGCAGGCGACACCGTGGCCGATCCGGCGCGGCCCTTCATCGCCCGCGTCCGCGGCGGCTTTGTGTTGCTGCAGTGCGGCATCGCGGCGGGAGTCATCCAGGGCGCGATCGACAGCATGTGGGCGGTGGAGGGGCAGCTCGGCCATGTGAACCAGTTCCTCGAAGACCGGCCGGCCGACTTGCAGGCCGAACTCGACGGCCTGCTGGCGCGCGTGATGGCGCTGGCCGAAACCCCGTGGGACACGACCACCGACTACTTCATCGACGTGCTGGACGCCCGCGCCCATGGCGCGGAGCTGGCCCTGCGCGCCGCCAATTCGGCGCTGCTGCACCAGGGCGCGCGCGGTTACCTCATGCAGTCGGAGGTGCAGCGGCGGGTGCGCGAGGCGCAGTTCGTGGCCATCGTGACGCCTGCCATCAAGCACCTGCGCAAGGAGATCGCCCGCCTGTCGGCCGAGGAGATGCCCGCATGACCGCCGCCGCTCCCTACCGACAGTACATCTGCCACGCGTGCGGGTACGTGTACGACGAGGCCGTGGGTGACCCCGACAGCGGGCTGGCCGCCGGCACCCGCTTCGAGGACATCCCCGACGATTGGGCCTGCCCGTTGTGCGGTGTGACCAAGGCCGATTTCTCGCCGTACGAGGCGCCCTCGCTGGACGCGCTGCGGGCCGGCAGCCGCCAGGCGGCGTTGCGCCCCCGGGACGGTGCGGCCGGTGTGGTCATCGTGGGGGGCGGGCGGGCAGGCTGGCAGGTCGCCGAGGCGCTGCGTGCGCTGGACGCGCAACGGCCCATCACACTGTTGAGTGCCTGCGCGGCCGACCTGTACGACAAGCCGCTGCTCTCGGTGGCGGTGGCGCGTGGGCTCGATCCCGCCGGGCTGGTGCGGGAGCGCGGGGCGGACGCCGCCGCCCGCCTGGGCGTGCGGCTGCTGGCGCACACCCAGGCGGTCCACATCTGCCCCGGTACGCGCACCTTGCGCACCACCCGGGGCCCACTGCGGTACGACCAACTGGTGCTCGCCCACGGTGCCCAGGCGCAACTGCCCGAGGCCTTGCCGGCGCACCTGGTCTGGCGCATCAACCACCTGGGCGCCTACCAGCGCCTGCGCGCGGCGCTGGACGGCGGGCCAAAGGACGTGCTCATCGTCGGCGCTGGCCTGATTGGCAGCGAGCTGGCCAACGACCTGGCTTTGGGCGGGCACCGCACCGTGCTGCTCGACACCCAGGCCGAGCCGCTGGCGCGCTGGCAGGGGGAGGGCGTGGGCCCGCAACTGCTGGCGGCCTGGCGGGCGCTGCCCATCCACTTCGTCGGGGGCGTGCAGGTGGCCGGTGTCGCGCGGTCTGGCGGCCGCTACCGCGTCGAAACCACCTGCGGGCAAGCCTGGGAGGTGGATCAGGTGGTGGTGGCCGCCGGGCTGGCGACCCCGCCGCGGCTCGCGCGATCGGCCGGGCTCGCCTGGCAACGCGGCATTGCGGTGGACGCCGCCAGCCTGCGCACCAGCGACCCGCGCATTCACGCCCTGGGTGACTGCATCACGGTGGATGGAGAGGCCAGCCGCTTCATCGAGCCGATCGCGCGCCAGGCCAGGGCCATCGCGGCGGCACTGTGCGGCACCACGCCGGCACCGTACGAGCCCAGGCGGGCGCCGGTGCGACTGAAAACCAGCAGCTGCCCGATGACGCTGCACTGAAGCGGCTGGCGCAGGAGGCGGTCAGGGCCGCGGTTTGGGGGTGCTGCGGACGTGCTCGATCGGGACCGGCGCTCCCAGCAAGTAGCCCTGTGCCTTGTTCACCTTGAGTTGCCGCAGGACATGCAGTTCCTGCGGCCGTTCGACCCCCTCGGCCACCACCTTGCTGCCGGTTTCTTCCGCAAAGCGGATCAGCGCGGCGGCCAGCGCATGGATCACCGGGTCTTGGTCGATGGCGGCCACCAGGCTGGCGTCGAGCTTGATGACGTCGGGCTTGAGCTTGATGATGTGGCGGAAGCTGGCGTAGCCTGCGCCCGCGTCGTCGACCGCCAGCCGAAGGCCGCGCTGGCGCAAGCTGGTCAGCTGGTCGGCAATGACGCCGTAATCCGCAACCGACGCGTGCTCGGTGACCTCCAGCATCACCCGTTCCAGCGGCACGCCGTCCAGCACCTCGTGGATGGCCCCGGTCGACAAGGTCTGGGGTGAGATGTTGAGCGACAGGTAGGTCCCTTCGGGAAAGCGTCCCAGATCGGCCAGCGCCCGCCGGATCACGGCCAGTTCGAGTTCGGCCAGCAGCCCCACTTCGGCGGCTTCGTGAAACCACTGATCTGGCGACCGGTAGGGCTCGGGATGGAAGCGCGTCAGCGCTTCGTGGCCGACAAGCTGGTTCTGCACCACGTGGACGATGGGCTGGTACACCAGCGAGTACAGTCCCTGGTCCAGGACCGCGCGGATGCGCTCGCGTCGCTGCTCGGTGAGTCGGTGGTCGTGGACCGAGCGCTGCAGCAGCCGACCGACGAAGTCGGCGTACAGCCGCATCATGTTCAGGTCGCGCGCGTCCAGCGCAGGGTTGGGGGTGCGGCTGAAGCAGCAGAACGTGCCAAACACCTCGCCATTGAAGCGGATCGGTACGCTCAGGTGGGCACCCACGGGCAAGGCGGTGGTCACGGCCAGGGTACACGCTTCGGGGTGATCCCGCGCGTCGGTCATCAGCTCGGGCAGTCGCCCGTCGACCACGCGCTGGCAGTAGCTCTGGTCCACCGGATCGGAGTCGCCCACGGTGAAGGGCAAGAAACCCTCGGCCGCATCGACGTAGCGAAAAATGCGGTGTTGTTTGGTCAGCTCGGAAACAAAGGCCACCTCGAACCCGAGGTGCACTCGCGCCAAATGCAAGGCCTCCAAAATGATTGAATCAGTTGGATGCGAAGCGCCATCATTTCGATTGGTTGCGGTGGGGGTCACTCCGGGGCGGTATTCATGATTCAGCAGACACCGGAGTCTAGTTCAAGCGGCCCGTGGCTTCAACCGCGGGCCGCCTTTGGCCTCGCACGCAGGCGACAGAGGCCTGGCGCGCTCAGTACTGCTTGTACGGCAGGAACTTGCCCGACAGCACCACGTTGACGCGGTCGCCCTTGGGGTCGGCCTCGCGCTGGATGTCCATGCTGAAGTCGATCGCGCTCATGATGCCGTCACCGAACTCCTCGTGGATCAGCTCCTTGATGGTGGTGCCGTAGACGCTGACGATCTCGTACCAGCGGTAGATCAGCGGGTCGGTGGGCACGGGGGTGGGTAGCGAGCCCTTGTAAGGCACCACCTGCAGCCACTTCTGCTCTTCGGCGGTCAGGCCGAAGATCTTGCCCAGCACCTTGGCCTGTTCGGGCGTGGCGGTCATCTGGCCAAGGCACAGGGCGGTGGTCCACTCTTTCGACTGGCCCACTTTCTTGGCCACGTCGGCCCACTGGATGCCTTTGGCAACCTTGGTGCTGATGATTTTTTCGGTAACGTCCATGCGGTTCATGTATTGCTCCTGGGTGGATGGGGGGAATGGGAGGGGGTCAGTGCGCGTGGGCGCGGGTGACCAGAAAGTCGACGATGCGGTTGCGCAGCTCGTAGTAACCGTCGAGGTGGTGCAGGCTGGCGCGGGTGCGCTCGCGCGGCAGCGGGTTGACCACCACTTCGGCGATGCCGCCCGGCACGTAGCCCTGCGGCGTGTCGCTGCCGTTGCTCATGAGCAGGATGCGGTCGGCCAGCAGGATGGCCTCGTCCACGTCGTGGGTGATCATGAACACCGTCTGCTGGGTCTGCCGCACGATGGCCATCAGCTCGTCTTGGATGGTGCCGCGCGTCAGCGCGTCCAGGGCACCGAACGGTTCGTCGAGCAGCAGCATCTTGGGCGCGATGGCAAAGGCCCGGGCGATGCCCACGCGCTGCTTCATGCCGCCCGAGAGCTGGCTGGGTTTCTTGTCGATGGCGTGGCTCAGGCCCACCATGGCGACGTACTTTTCCACGTGCTCGTTGACCTGGGCCTGGCCCCAGTCGGGCCAGCGCGATTCGACCGCAAACGCCACGTTCTTGCGCACGGTGAGCCAGGGCATGAGCGCATGGCCCTGGAACACCACGCCGCGCTCCAGGCTGGGGCCGCCGATCTCGCGGCCGTCCATGAAGACGTTGCCGCTGGTGGCGCTGTCGAGGCCGGCGAGCACGTTGAGGATGGTCGTCTTGCCGCAGCCGGAGTGGCCGATGACGCAGACGAATTCGCCTTTGTCGATGCCGAAGGACACGTCGGCAAACACCGGCTTGCTGGGCGTGTAGGCCTTGCTGAGCCGTTCGATTTTCAGGAAGTCGCGCATGGCGGGGTCCTTGGTGGCGGGGGTGGCGGCGTGGGGTGTGGCGACGGCGCGCAGCGCCGCCGGCTCGTGCAGGTGCGATTCACTCCACATAGGTCACCGCCTTTTGCAGCAGGCCGAACACCTGGTCGAGCAGCATGCCCACCACTCCGATGGTGAGGATGGCAAAGATCACGTTGGTGAGCGACAGGTTGTTCCACTCGTTCCAGACGAAGTAGCCAATGCCCGTGCCGCCGACCAGCATTTCGGCCGCCACGATCACCAGCCAGGCAATGCCCATGCTGATGCGCATGCCGGTGAGGATGGTGGGCGCTGCCGCGGGCAGGATCACCCGGAACGCCTTGCGCAGCGGCGAGACCTCCAGCGTGCTGGCGACGTTGAGCCACTCGCGCTTGACGTGGGCGACGCCGAAGGCGGTGTTGATGAGCATGGGCCAGATCGAGCAGATGAAGATGACGAAGATGCCGCTGACGTCGGAGTCCTTGAGGGTGTAGAGGGCCAGTGGCATCCAGGCCAGCGGGCTGATGGGCTTGAGCACCTGGATGAAGGGGTCGAACGACTTGCGCATCAGCGGCGACATGCCGATGACGAAGCCCACCGGCAGCGCCACCAGCACCGCCAGCGAAAAACCCAGCCCGACGCGGGCCAGCGAATGCAGCAGCTGGATGCCGATGCCCTTGTCGTTCGGGCCCTTGTCGTAGAACGGGTCGGACAGGTGGGTCCACGAGGTCCGGGCTACTTCGAGCGGCGTGGGCAGGCCGCTGCCCTTGCGGGCGCCGGGGTCTTGGCCCATCATCTTCAGGTACTCCAGCTCCTCGGCCGAGAGCTGTGCCGTGGCGGCCGCGGCGCTGGTGCTGCCCTGCCCGGTGGCGAGCTGCCAGATGCCCAGCAGCACCGCCAGCAACAGCAGCGAGACGATGGTCGCCCGCAGATTCAGGTGTTTGGTCGTGGGCATGGCGTCAGGCCTTCTGGATGGCAAAGCTCTTGAGGTAGGCCTCGGGCTGGGCGGGGTCGAACTCCTTGCCCATGATCCGGTGCTTCTTGTAGGTCGGGCCGGCGTCAAACGGCTGGCCCAGGTCCTTCATGTGCTTGCGCGCGTCGGTGATGAGGAACACCTTTTCGGCGATCTGCTTGTAGTTCACGTCGCCCTTGATGTAGCCCCAGCGCTTCATCTGGGTCAGCATCCATACCGCCATGCTCTGCCAGGGCATGGGGTCGAAGTCGGCCCGGTCGGGCACGTTCTGGATCTTGCCCATGCCGTCGGCGAACTTGCCGGTCAGCACCTGCTGCAGCACCACCTCGGGCTGGTTGAGGTACTGGGCCGGCGCGATCACCTTGGCAATCAGTTCGCGGTTCTTGGGGTCGCGCGCCATGGCCGCGGCGGTCAGCACCGAGCGGTACAGCGCCGCGAAGGTGTTGGGGTTCTGCTGGATGAATTCGGTGGTGGTGCCGAAGGCGCAGCAGGGGTGGCCGTTCCACAGGTCTTTGGTCAGGGTGTGGATGTAGCCCACTTCCTCGTAGACCGCGCGCTGGTTGAAGGGGTCGGGGCCGAGGAAGCCGTCGATGTTGCCGGCGCGCAGGTTGGCCACCATTTCCGGCGGGGCGATCACGCGCAGCTGCACGTCGGTGTCGGGGTTGAGGCCGTGCTCCGCCAGGAAGTAGCGCAGCAGGAAGTTGTGCATCGAGTAGTCGAACGGGATGCCGAACTTGAAGCCCTTCCAGTTCTTCGGGTCGCGGTTGTCCTTGTGGCGCACCGACATGGTGATCGCCTGGCCGTTGATGTTCTGGATCGTGGCCACATTGGTGGGCACGGCGTTGGAGCCCAGCCCCATGCTGATGGCCAGTGGCATGGGCGAGAGGAAGTGCGAGGCGTCGTATTCCTTGCTCAGCACCTAGTCGCGGATCAGCGCCCAGCCGGCGGTTTTGGTGACTTCGACATTGAGCCCTTCTTTTTTGTAGAAGCCCAGGGGGTGGGCCATGATCAGGGGCGTGGCGCAGGTGATGGGGATGAAGCCGATCTTGAGGTTGGTTTTTTCCAGCGACCGCTTCTCCTGTGCCATGGCCTGCAGGCTGGCCACGGGCAGCACGCTGGCAATGGCGGCCATGGCCGTGCCCTTGCCCACGGCGCGCAGAAAGCGGCGGCGCACCGCGTCCTGCGGGAACAGCGACTTGATGAGCGTGGCCTCGATGAACTGGTTGGAATAGTCCTCGAACTCGGTCGTTTCGCTGCGGCGCTTGAGTTCGACCGCGGCCTGCGCCGCGGCGAGTTCCTGCTGGTGCTCGGCCACCGTGTGGTCGCGGCCGCAGCTGCACTTCAGCATCAGGGGACGGTCGGCGTTGTAGGGATCGAAGTACTGAGTCATGGGACACCTCGCTGGAACAAAGATGACCGACCTCATGCAAGCATCGGGCCCGTTGTGCCCCGCTGGCGTGCCAGCGCGGCGGGTGGGCTGCAAATCGCGGAGGGTTTGGGTACCTGGTGTAGGGCTGGCCCTACAGCCGGTGTCGGGCCTTCAGGGCAGCGGGCGTGGCTGGGCCTGGCGTTCGGCGTAGAGGGCCAGTTCCACGTCGTTGCGGGTGCCGGTTTTTTCCAGCACCCGCGCACGGTATGTGCTCACGGTGTTGGCGGCCAGGCCCAGCTGTGCACCAATTTCGCTCACGCTCAGTCCGGCGGTCAGCAGACGGAAGACCTGGTGCTCGCGGTGCGACAGCGCTTCGGTGCCCTGGCGGGCTTTGGGCGCGCCCACGGCCATGGCCAAGGCTTCGGCCGTGGCGGGGGTGACGTAGACCTGCCCCGTCGCCACCTTGCGCACGGCGGCCACCATGTCGTCGGGGTCGGCGCTCTTGTTCAGGTAGCCGGCCGCCCCCAGGCGGATGCAGCGCACCGCGTACTGTTTTTCGGGGTAGGTGCTCAGCATCAGCACCGCCACGCGGGGGTGCTCGCGCTTGAGTTGCTGCAACACCTCCAGGCCGTCCTGGCCGGGCAGGGCGATGTCGAGCAACACCACATCGACGCCAGCCCCGGCCTGGCACTGGGCCACTTGCTGCAGCACCTCGGGCCCGGTGGTGGCTTCGGCCGCCACGGTGATGTCGGCCGCGTCGGCGAGCACCTGTTTCAGGCCTTCGCGCACGATGCGGTGGTCGTCGCCGATGAGGACGCGGATCGCTGGGGTCATGGCTGTGCAGGCAAGGGGACTTCGAGCTGGAAGCAGGAGCCGCTGCCCGGCTCGCTCCAGATGTGCAGGGCCCCGCCCAGGTGGCGGGCGCGTTCGCGCATGCCCAGCACGCCGTAGGCGTCGGCGGCTTCGAAGGCCTGCATCGGCGCGCCCACGCCGTTGTCGCACACCAGCACCTGCAAGGCGTGGTGGCGGGTTTCGATGCGCACGTGCAGTGTGCTGGCCCGTGCGTGCCGGCCGACGTTGCTCAGCATTTCCTGGAAGATGCGGAACACCGCCATCGCGTCGGCTTCGGGCAGCTCCAGGCCCTCTGGCACCTGCTGGTGCCAGATCAGGGCCAGTTCGGCCGACTGCACAAACTCCTGGGCCTGCCACTCGAGCGCGGCCCACAGGCCCTGGTGGTCGAGGATGCTGGGCCGCAGGTCGGTGATGATGCGGCCGACGTTGTCCACCGCGTTCTCGATCAGCCGGCTCATGTTCTGGCACTTGCAACGCAGGCGCTGGCGCATGTCGTCCTGCGCTTCGGGGCTGCGCTGGGGCTGCTCCGACAGGCGCTTGTCCATCCAGTTCACGTCCATCTTCAGCGCCACCAGCAGGCTGCCGAGCTCGTCATGGATTTCGCGGGCGATGCGGGTGCGCTCCTCTTCGCGCACGCCTTCGGAGTGGGCGGCCAGCTCGCGCAGCTGCGCCAGGGCGGTGCGCAGCTCGCGGGTGCGCTCCTGCACGCGCTCTTCCAGCTCGGCCTTGGCCTGGCGCAGCGCTTCTTCGGCGCGTTTGCGCTCGGTGATGTCGACGAAGGTGATGACCGCGCCCAGGATGCGCGGGCCATCCTGGATGGGGTAGCTCGAGTACTCCACCGGAAAGGCCGGGCCGTCGCGGCGCCAGAACACCTCGCTGTCGATGCGGCAGGGCAGGCCCTGGCGGAAGGCGTTGAAGATGGGGCAGCGCTCGACCGGGTAGGGCTCGCCGTCTGCACCGGAATGGTGCGTCAGGTCGTGCATGTTCTGGCCGAGCAGGGCGTCCGGGCTGTCGTAGCCCAGCAGGTGGGCGCCAGCGGGGTTGATGAAGACGCACCGCCCGTCGAGGTCGATGCCGAAAATGCCCTCGCCGGTGGATGCCAGCAACAGGCCCAGCCGGTCGTACCAGGTGCCCGGCGTGGGCGCGTTGGGGGAGGGGGCGTCTGGCATCACAGCGGCGGGGGACATGGGGGCGACCATGCAACCGGTGTGCCAGGCCACGCCTTCGAGGCCGTGGCGCCGGCGTTTTATACTGGTGGAAACCCTTGCCATGTCCATCTCCGCCCCGTCTTTTGCCGCCGACCGTGCTTTGACTGCAGACCCGTCGCACCGCCAGGATGCCGACCGCAAGCAGCGCCTGCACCGCTTGCACGTGTGGCAGATTCCGCTGTTGCGGCTGGCCGGCTTCGCCCTGCTCTCGCTGATCGCCGCGCTGTATGGCCTGGCGCAGCCTGCGGGGATCGACTGGGCGCCCTGGTGGTGGCTGCTGGCAATCAACTTCGGCTACGCCGGCTTGGTGTGGGCGGTGCTGGCTCGGTGGCACGGCCGTACCGGCCGGCTGGACTTGACACTGCTGTTCTCCCACACCGACATGCTGGTGTGGCTGGTCACCGTCTACCACGTCGGCAGCTCGCCGCTGTTGCTGGGGCTGCTGATGCTCGTCCGTGTGGGCGAAGCGGTGGCGCTGGGTTTTCGGCGGGCCTTGTATTTCGCCCACCTGGGTACGGCCGTGTTCGTGGCTTACCAGCTCTGGGTGCCGGTGCCCGACGTGGGCTGGCCGGTCTGGCTGATGGCCGTGCTGCTGTACGCGGTGTGCCTGCACGTGTCGCTGGTCGCGCTGACCGTCAGCCGGTTGCGCCAGCGCAACGCCGAGGCCGCGCAGCGCACCGAAGAGCTGGTGCAGGCGCTCGATGCGCGCAACCACGAGCTGCAGCGCCAGGCCGAGGCGCTCGACGTGGCCCGGCGCGAGGCCGAAGCGGCGGCGCGCGCCAAGTCGTCGTTCCTGGCCACCATGAGCCACGAAATCCGCACGCCCATGAATGGCGTGATCGGCATGACGGAGTTGCTGCGCCACACCCCGCTCAACCCCCACCAACAGGAGTTCGTCCAGATCATCCGCGACAGTGGGCAGAACCTGCTCGTCATCCTGAACGACATCCTGGACTACTCCAAGGTCGAGTCCGGGCGTATGGAGTTGGACGTGCGGCCGCTGAGTGTCGCCGCCATCCTCAAGGCGTGTGTCGATTTGCTCGGTCCGCGCGCCCGGGACAAGGGTCTGGTGCTGCGCCTCGACATGGACCCGGCGTTGCCGCCCTGGGTGCTCGGTGACAGTACCCGCCTGCGGCAGGTGCTCATCAACCTGCTGTCCAACGCCATCAAGTTCACCCAGACCGGCGAGGTGCGGGTGCGGGTGAACGTGCTGGAGGCGTCGGCCGGCGGCGAGCCTCTGCCCGCTATTCGCGACCAGTTGGCGGTGGGGCCCGTCGTGTGCCTGGAGTGGGTGGTGACCGACACCGGCGTCGGCATGACGCCCCAACAGATCGAACGCCTGTTCCAGCCGTTTTCCCAGGTGGATCCGAGCATTTCGCGCAAGTTTGGCGGCACCGGGCTGGGCTTGGCGATTTCGCAGCGCCTGGTGCAGAACATGGGTGGGTGCATCGAGGTGTCGAGTGCTCCGGGCCAGGGCAGCAGCTTCCGCTTCGTGCTGGCCACTCGCGAGGTGCTGGACCACGCCGACACGGTGAGCACCGTGTCCATGCCCCTGTCCGGGCAGGTGTCCAGACCGGTGGATAGCCCGCTGGGCCGGCCGCTGCGCATCCTGCTGGCCGAAGACAACGTGGTCAACCAGAAGGTCGCCATGCTCACCATCCAGCGCCTGGGCCACGAGGTCGATCTCGTCGTCAACGGGCGCGAGGCGGTCGAGGCCGTGGGGCGCGTGGCCTACGACCTGGTGCTGATGGACATCCAGATGCCCGAGATGGATGGGCTGGAGGCCACGCGCGAGATCGTTCGCCGCGCGGGTCAGGGGCCGCGGCCGTTCATCGTGGGCCTGAGCGCCAACGCCATGGCCGAGGACGTGGAGGCCGGGCGGCGTGCCGGCATGGACAACTACCTCAGCAAGCCGTTCACCGTGTCCGACCTGCGGGCCGTGATCGATGTCTGTACCCTTTTGGCGCCGGTCGATGCCCATGCTGCCTGAATCACCCTGTCCCTGTGGTCGCCTGGAAGGGCGCCGTCCAGCGCCCTGGCGCGGTTGCTGTGGCCGCTACGTCGAGGCGTTCGACCGCCTGCCAGCACCCGATGCCGAGGCCCTGATGCGCTCCCGCTACAGCGCCTTTGCCACCGGCCGAGCCGACTACCTGCTCGCCACCTGGCACCCGAGCACCCGCCCGGCCACGCTGGAGATGGACCCCGCCGTCAAATGGCTGGGGCTGGAGGTGCGCCAGCACCGTGTGCAGGATGCGGACCACGCCGAGGTGGAGTTTGTGGCGCGTTCGCGGGTGGCCGGGCGTGGCGAGCGCCTGCACGAGTGCAGCCGCTTCGTGCGCGAGGCCGGCCGCTGGTACTACCTGGATGGAGACTTTCGCCCATGACGCCCCGGTTCGACGCGGTGCTGTTCGATTGCGACGGTGTGCTGGTGGACAGCGAGCCCATCACCAACGGCGTGCTGCGTGACATGCTGGCCGAAAGCGGGTGGTCGCTGACCCAGGACGACTGCATGCGGCTGTTCATCGGCAAGGCGGTGCGCGACGAGCGGGCGCTGATCGAGGCGCAGACGGGCCGCCCGCTCACCGAGGACTGGATGCGCGCCTTCTACGAACGCCGCAACCAGCGCCTGCGGGCCGAGTTGCAGGCCATCGACGGTGCGGTGGACGCGGTGCGTGCCGCCCACGGCCACACCGGCGGGCGCATTGCCTGTGCCTCGGGGGCCGACCGGCACAAGGTCGAGTTCCAGATCGACATGGTGGGCCTGCGCCCGTATTTTGGCGACCGCATCCTGAGCGGCCACGAAATGCCCCGCTCCAAGCCGGCGCCCGACGTGTACCTGGCGGCCGCCGCGCGGCTGCAGGCCGAGCCAGCAGCCTGCCTGGTGGTGGAGGACACCGTGACCGGCGTGCGCGCCGGGGTGGCGGCCGGCTGCACGGTCTGGGCCTATGTGCCCGAAGGGGCCGATGCGCGGCCCCTGGTGGAGGCCGGTGCGCTGCAGGTGCTCGGCCGCATGGCCGATCTGGTGGGGCGGCTCGGCCGCTGAGCCCCGGGTCAGGGGTTGGCGACCGACCAGCCGTCGCTGGCCTTGACGAAGCGCAGGTTGACCGGCGCCTTGTTCGTGATGCCGAACTGCGTCACTTCCAGCTCCACGTCGCAACGGTAGGCCTTGTCGCCATCGGCCTGGCAGCCGATCTTCTTGAGGCTGTTGATCTCGGGCAGCATGTCCTTCATCACCCCTGCCCCGGTGTTGCCGAACAGTTTTCCTGCGCTCTCCACCTGGGCTTCGGTCTGGCGTTCCAGGGCGGCTTTCATCTCGGCTTCCGACGGAGCGCCGCCGCAGCCGGTCAGCAAAAGGGTGGTCAGTGCAGCCGTGGCAGCCAGCAGGCCTGTGCGTGTCATGTGGATTCTCCCTGTGTGTGGTGGATAGCCGGGGCAGTATAGCCGTGGCCGGCGCGCCGGAAGTCGGCCGGGGTGCGCCCGGTCCAGCCCCGGAAGGCGCGGATGAAACTCTTCTCGCTGTGGTAGCCGGCAGCCTGTGCCACCTGCTTGATCGGCTGGCGGGTGCGCAGCAGCAGGTCGATGGCCAGGTCGCGCCGCACCGCGTCTTTCAAGCCCTGCAGGCTGTGGCCCTGTTCGTGCAACTGCCGGTGCAGCGTGCGCGCCGACACGTGCAGCAACGCGGCCAGCGACTCGGCACTGTGGGCCTGCAGCGGCTGGGTCAGCAGCAGTTGCCGTGCCCGGGCCACCAGCAGGCGGTCGCGCCGGTAGGGCTGCACCATCAGTGGCAGGGCGTGCTGCAGCATCTGCCGCAAGGCCTGTTCGTCGCGCCGCAGCGGCAGCTGCAGGTAGCGCGCGTCCAGCCGCACCCGCGTCAGAGGGGCGTCGAAGCTGACCGGGGCGGGGAACAGCACGCGGTAGACGTCGGCGTGCGCCGGTGCGGGCCCGCGGAAGGCCGCGCCGTGCAGCGGCAGCCGGGAATCGATCAGCCACGACGCCAGCCCCAGCACGTTGCGCAGCACCGACACCTGGCAGAACTCGCGCAGCTCGCCCAGGTCGACGCGCTCTTCCAGCGTGATGTCGGCGTGGGGGCCGTCGACCTCCAGCCGCAGCGCGATGTCGTCGGTCAGCAGGCCATGGTGGCGGCACCAGCGCTTGAGCGCCACCCCCAGCGTGGGCGCGCTGATGGAGGCGCGCGCCAGCATGCCGTAACTGCCCCAGGGCAGGCGACGGTGGAACCAGCCCAGCGCCTCGTCGTCGAGCTCGCGCATGGCGTGTTCCGACACTTTCTCCATTTGCGTGGCGGTGATGCGGGCCTGTGGCTGGTCAAGCCAGCCTGGCGGGATCTGTGCCGCAGCCAAGGCCCCGGCGGGGTCCTGGCCACGCCGGGCATAGCCCTGGGCAATGGCCCGAACGAAGGCGATGGGGGTGACGGCAGCGGGTGGGCGGGGCGGCATGCCACCAGTATGCCCAAACTGGTCGGACTTGGCGTGATTTGCAACCCGGATGGCGTGCCGGCTGGCTGGCGCAGAAGCGCGCGCCGGCGCACAATCCGCCCACCACGGCCCCACATGGATGCGACATGACGACACTGGAGACCCAACTCAACCCCCGATCCGCCGATTTCCAGGCCAACGCTGCCGCCATGCGCGCGCTGGTGGACGACCTGCGCGCCCACATCGAAAAGGTGGCCCAGGGCGGGGGCGAGGCTGCCCGCGCCAAGCACACCGCGCGCGGCAAGCTGCTGCCCCGCGACCGGGTGCAGATGCTGCTCGACCCCGGCACGCCCTTCCTGGAGTTGGCCCCGCTGGCCGCACTCAACATGTACGGCAACGACGCGCCTTGTGCTGGGGTGATCGCCGGCATCGGCCGGGTGAACGGCGTGGACTGCATGATCGTCTGCAACGACGCCACGGTGAAGGGCGGCACCTACTACCCGATGACGGTGAAAAAGCACCTGCGCGCACAGGAGATCGCGCAGCAGAACCGCCTCACCTGCATCTACCTGGTGGACAGCGGCGGCGCCAACCTGCCCAACCAGGACGACGTGTTCCCCGACCGCGACCACTTCGGCCGCATCTTCTACAACCAGGCCAACATGAGCGCGCAGGGCATTGCGCAGATCGCGGTGGTGATGGGCGCGTGCACCGCCGGCGGCGCCTACGTGCCGGCCATGAGCGACGAAACCATCATCGTGAAGAACCAGGGCACCATTTTCCTGGGCGGGCCGCCGCTGGTGAAGGCGGCCACGGGCGAGGTGGTGAGCGCTGAAGACCTGGGCGGCGGCGACGTGCACACCCGCCTGAGCGGCGTGGCCGACCACCTGGCGCAGAACGACCTGCACGCGCTGGCGCTGGCGCGCGAGGCGGTGCGCCACCTCAACCGCGAGAAACGGCCCGACACGCCGGTGCGCGAGCCGCGTCTGCCCAAGTACGCGGCCGAGGAGCTCTACGGCGTCATTCCCACCGACACGCGCAAGCCCTTTGACGTGCGCGAGATCATTGCCCGCATCGTGGACGGCTCCGAGTTGCACGAATTCAAGCCGCGCTTCGGCACCACGCTGGTGTGCGGCTTCGCGCACATCGAAGGCATGCCGGTGGGCATCATCGCCAACAACGGCATTTTGTTCAGCGAATCGGCGCTCAAGGGCGCGCACTTCATCGAGCTGTGCTGCCAGCGCAAGATCCCGCTGGTGTTCCTGCCGAACATCACCGGCTTCATGGTGGGCCGCAAGTACGAAAACGAAGGCATTGCGCGCAACGGTGCCAAGATGGTGACCGCCGTGGCCACCGCCAGCGTGCCCAAGTTCACCATCATCATCGGCGGCAGTTTTGGCGCCGGTAACTACGGCATGTGCGGCCGCGCCTACAGCCCCCGCTTCCTGTGGATGTGGCCCAACGCGCGCATTTCCGTGATGGGCGGCGAGCAGGCCGCCAGCGTGCTGGCCACCGTCAAGCGCGACGGCATCGAAGCCAAGGGCGGCCAGTGGTCGAAGGAGGA
>JAUWAE010000209.1 GCA_030602185.1 Comamonadaceae bacterium | reverse complement strand
GACGTGGCGTGGGCGCACGGTGTTGAGCCACACCGGTCCGCTGGACGTGTGACTGCCGTGATGCGGCGCCACCAGCAGGTCGGCACGCAGGCTGGGGGCCGCCAGTGCCAGGCGGGTCTCCTCGGCCAGGGTGATGTCGCCGGTCAGCAGCGCGAATGGTCCCGCGCCCACCCGCAGTACGCACGACAGGGCGTTGTCCGACAGGCCGCTGCCGTAATCGGCTTCTCGCGGGTGCAGCACCTCGAACGGCACCCCATCCCACTCCCAGCGCTGCCCAGCCACGCAGCGCCCACCGCCCCAGGGCAAGGCGAACGACGCGAACCAGTCGGCCTGCGGGTGTGCCCGCGCCACCGAGTCGATACCGGCTGCGTGGTCGCTGTCGCCATGGCTGACGACCACGCGATCGAGCCGGTCACCCACGGCCCGCAGCACCGGCAAGACAACCCGTTCGGCGGCATTGGCCTGGCGGCCCAGCGGGGGGCCGGTGTCGAACAACAGGGTGTGCGCGGCCGTGCGCACCACGATGGCGCTGCCTTGCCCGACATCGAGCGCCAGCACCTCGAACTGCCCGGGCGCCGGGCGAGGGGGCTGGTAGGCTAGGGCCGGCCACAGCAGCAACGCACCCCAGGCCCGCAGCGCCCACGGGCCAGGCCATACCAGCCACACCCCGCCCAGCGCCGCCAGGCCGGCCAAGGCCAACGGCAAAGCGGGCCGCTCCACCACCGCCCAGGGCCACCCCGCCAGCCACTCCAGCCACACCATCAGCCCCTCGACCGCCAGTGCCCCCAAGGACCACAAGCCGGGCACGGCAGCCCCCAGCATGGACAGCGGGGTCACCAACAGCGTGACCCAGGGGATGGCCAGCAGGTTGGCCACCAACCCCACGAGCGAGAACTGGCCAAACAGCCAGAGCGTCAGCGGGGCCAGGGCCAAGGTGACCACCGCCTGCGTGCGCACCAGTTCCCACGACGCCCGCCTGAAGGAAGACCCGCCGGCCGAGGCGGGTGGCGCCACGGTGCTGGCGAACAACACGCCCACCGCCACAAAGCTCAACCAGAACCCCGGCTGCAGCAAGGCCCAGGGATCCACCACAACCACCGCCACCATCGCGAGCAGCCACACGGCCGGCCAGGGCCAGCGACGGCCGCTCAGCCTCAGTGCCACCACCGCCGCCAGCATGAGCACGGTGCGCTGAGACGGCACGCCCCAACCTGAAAACGCGGCGTAGGCCGCCGCCAGCGCCACGCCTCCCACATCGGCCGCCACAGGCGCTGGCACCGCCCAGAGCAGCGCGGGGCGCCACGCTCCGGCACGCCGCCACAGCCAGCCCACCAGCCCCATGGCCAGCCACGCAAACATGGTGACGTGCACCCCTGAGACAGACACCAGATGGGCGACGCCGGTGATGCGGAAGGTCTCCCAGTCGGACGTGGTGATGGAGGCCTGGTCACCGGCCAGCAGGGCCACGAGCACGCCCGCCGCCCGAGTGGGCCCCAGCGTCTGCCACAGGGCCTCCCGCACGTGGTGGCGGGCCTGCTGCACCGGATAGGCCCACGTCTGCCCCAGGCGCTCGGCAGACGCCGTACGGGCGCTGGCCCGCACATAACCGGTGGCCCGAATCCCGTGCTCCCACAGCCACAGCTCGGCGTCAAAACCCTGGGGGTTGGATAGCCCGTGCGGCGCCATGAGACGCACCGTGAACCGCCAGCGCTCCCCGGGACGAACCGGCACAACGGCCGGCCCCGCCTCCGACCGGCTGGCGCCCCAAGGCCCCTGCCCCCAAGACAGGCGAACCCGGGCGGGCACCGTCACGGGCCTTCCCCGCCATTCGGCCGATTCGACGTCGAACTCGAACTGGGTGGACTGCTCGCCCAGCCGCGGCAGGCTGGCCACCACACCCACCAACGACAGGTCCTGGCCTTCCATGGCGATGGGCAGGGACGGCTCCAGCCGCTCCATCGCGCGCCACCCCGTGACCGACCACGACAACGCCATCGCCCCCAGCAACACAGCCGCCATACCGCCCAGCCGTGCTGCCCAACCTTCCCCATGGACGCGCCAAGCCCACAAGAGCACAACGCCCCCGGCCAATGCCACCACCGCATGCAACCAGGGCGGCGGCAACACCGCAAGCTGCAACTGGCCCGCCGCGCCCAGCACCGTGCCGAGCAGGACCGGTGTCAGCCGGTCGGGTGCCCCCGCGCTCATGCGGTCACCGCAACGCGCGTCACCCAAGTTGGCGCATTCTTTGCTAGTCTGACCGCAGAATGCCCTGCACCGTTGTTGCCGTGCATGTTTTCCTCTCCCTGACTGTTCCGAAAGACCTCATGGCCATCCACGTCGCATTGAATCACATCACGCACTACAAGTACGACCGGCTGGTGAACCTGGCCCCGCACGTGGTGCGTCTGCGCCCGGCCCCCCACAGCCGCACCAAGGTGCTGTCGTATTCCCAGCGCGTCGAGCCGGCCGAGCACTTCATCAACTGGCAGCAGGACCCGTTTGCCAACTACCAGGCGCGGCTGGTGTTCCCGCAACCCATGCGGGAATTCAAAGTCACAGTGGACCTGGTGGTCGAAATGGCGGTGTACAACCCCTTCGACTTCTTCCTGGAACCGTACGCCGAGACGGTACCCTTCGCCTACCCCGAGGCCCTGCAGGCCGAACTGGCCCCCTACCTGGTGCTGGGCGAACTCACCCCCAAGCTGCAGGCCTACCTGGAGCCCGCCCGCGCCCTGCTCGCCAAAGGCGACATGCGCACCATCGACTTTCTGGTGACCCTGAACCAGCAGTTGCAGCAGGACATTGCCTACACCATCCGGCTGGAGCCTGGGGTGCAGACGCCCGAGGAAACCCTGACCAAGGCCAGTGGCTCCTGCCGCGACAGCGGCTGGCTGTTGGTGCAGATGCTGCGGCACCTGGGCATGGCGGCCCGGTTCGTGTCGGGCTACCTCATCCAGCTCACGCCCGACGTGAAAGCCGTGGATGGCCCCAGCGGCCCCGAGGCCGACTTCACCGACCTGCACGCCTGGTGCGAGGTGTTCCTGCCCGGCGCGGGCTGGATCGGTCTGGACCCGACCTCCGGCCTGCTCGCCGGCGAGGGGCACATTCCCCTGGCCTGCACGCCCCAACCCTCCAGCGCCGCGCCCATCGACGGCGCGCTGGACGAGTGCAAAGTGGAGTTCGAACACCACATGCAGGTCACGCGCATCTACGAATCGCCGCGCGTGACCAAGCCCTACACCGACGAACAGTGGGCCGCCATCAATGCGCTGGGTGAACAGGTGGATGCCGACCTGGTGCAGGGCGACGTGCGCCTGACCATGGGCGGTGAGCCCACCTTCGTGGCCACCCGCGACCGCGACGCCGCCGAATGGAACACCGACGCCCTGGGCCCCACCAAGCGCAACTACGCCACCGAACTGCTGCACCGCCTGCGCCAGCAGTACGGGGCCGGCGGCTTCGTGCACCTGGGCCAGGGCAAGTGGTACCCCGGCGAACAATTGCCCCGCTGGGCACTCTCGCTGTTCTGGCGCGCCGATGGCCAGACCATCTGGCACAACCCAGCCCTGTTTGCCGACGAACGCGACGAGGCCCATTACACCGACGAGGACGCACAGCGTTTCATCCAGACGCTGGCCCGCAAGCTGGGCTTGAGCACCCAGTACATCACCCCCGGCTACGAGGACACCTGGTACTACCTGTGGCGCGAGCGCAAGCTGCCGGTGAACGTGGACCCGTTCGACGCCAGGCTGAGCGACGAGCTGGAACGCGTGCGGCTGCGCCGGGTGTTCGGCCAGGGGCTTGAGAAAACCGTGGGGTACGTGCTGCCCCTGCAAGCCCATGCAGTGTCCAGCGGAAGCCAGAAGGGCGTGCGCTCCCAGGGGCGCCTCACCGACACCCGCTGGACTACCGGGCCCTGGTTCTTCCGCGATGAACGCATGTACCTCATCCCCGGCGACTCCCCCATGGGCTACCGCCTGCCGCTGGATTCCTTGCCCTGGGTGGCCGCGAGCGACTACCCCTACCACATCGAACAAGACCCCCAGGCCCCGCGCGACCCGCTGCCCGAGGGCTCGGCCTTCAAGCGGCAGTACGCCCCGCACCAGATCGGTGGCGGCTTCGCCGAAGGTGGCGTGGTG
>JAUWAE010000124.1 GCA_030602185.1 Comamonadaceae bacterium | reverse complement strand
CGTAGCTCGGCGTCCAGATCGGGCGGCCCGTGGTGTCCTTGATCTTGCGCACTGTGCGGCGCATGGTCTGGCCGAACATCCACTTCAGCTCGCCGGTCATGTAGGCCGGGTCAAGGCTGTCCACCACGTCCACCAGGTCGTCGTAGGTCACGGTCAGGGTCTGGCCGGTGGTGCCCGTCTTGCCTACGCCCGCGCCCGTCACCAGGCCAAACGGCTGGCCGGTACCGGTGCCGGTGGTGAACAGCTGGTTCTGGATGCGGCCAATGCGGTCGCGGATGCGGTTGTTGATCAACGCCAGGATGTCGATGGTGGTGTCCTGCAGCAGCTCGATGGGCACGGTGATGACCTTGGAGCTGAACTTGAACACGTTCAGCGGCACGGTGCCAAACGAAATGTCGGCATCGGTGGCGGTGGTGTTTTCGGCAATGATCTCGCCCACCTCGCTGGTGCCGTCGCTCGACGGGTAGGACAGCGGCGCGCCGTTGGCCGTGGCCAAGCGCTCGGCCACGCGTCGGATGGCGCCGTAGGCCTTGAGCGCGTCGATCACCTGGCTGGCGATGGTCGACTGCACCGTGTAACCGCCCTCGCTGGGGGTGGTGGTGCTCATGGTGTTGCGAATCATCAGCGCCTGTTCGGGCGTGAGGTTCTTCGTCATGGTGCGCAGGTAGATCTCCAGCGCCTGACGGCCCTGGTCCTGCGCTTCGTCACGCACCTGACCGGTGGTCTTGCGCTGCACGTCATTGAAGTGGCGCTGGGCATCGTCGTCCAGCACCTTCTGGTGCGCGTCGATCTGGCGCTCCACGCGCTCGGCTTCGTCGACCAGGTTGTCGAACTGGGCCTGCTCTTCGGCGGTCCAGGTGGCCGAACCCTTGTTTTCCAAGAGGTTGCGGGCGTCTTTCTTCAGGGAGGCCAGGCGCTCCCGCAGGGCTTGAATGCTGTTCATGTCGTTCCTTTCGAGTTACAGCACGTAAAAAAGGCCGCCCAGTGGCGGCCAGCTCGCTGAAGCGGAAGCGCGTCAGTCGATCAGGGCAAGCAGCTGCAAGCGGCGCTCGTTGCGCGCACGCTGGGCAGCGGCTTCAATGGCGGGGTCAGCCTCGGGGGGCTGGGGGGTGGTCAAAGCCTGCGGCGCATGTTCAAAGGCAGCCAGGTTCCACTGGCGGGCGCCCTGGTTGGCCAGCGCGGCACGGTTGCTGGTGGCGCCTTTTTCGGGCGCTTCCATGATGCGGCTGGCAAAGCCATGCTCCACCGCTTCTTCGGCGCTGAACCAGGTTTCGTCGTCCATCCACTGCACCAGCTGGGCCATGTCAAGACCGGTGCGGCTGGCGTAGTCCGCCACAATGGCCGCGTCGATCTTGTCCAGCAGATCGGCCGTCTTGCGGCAGTCGTGCTTGTTGCCGTACATCCACGTCCAGCCGTTGTGGATCATGTAGAACCCACCGGGCGTGATTTCCACTTCGTCGGCACCGTCGGCAATGGTGGTGGCCGCACTGGCAGCCAGGCCGTCGATGTGCGCCACTGTCTTGCCCTTGTGCTGCTGTATGGCCGTGCGGATGGCGCGGCCCTCGAACACATCGCCGCCGGGGCTGTTGATGCGCAGGTGCAGCGTGGTGGCCGCATCCAGCCCTGCAATGGCCTGAGCCACGTTCTGCGCGCTCACACCCCACCACGGGTCGATCACATCGTAGATGTACAGCGTGGCGTCAGTGGCCGCTTCGTTACGCACCAGGTTGAGCGGCTTGCGCTCTTGCGCGGCGTTCTCGCGCAGCAGTTGCAGCAGTCGTTTCATGCTGGGGTTCCTTCTTCGTCGTCGGGTTTGGGCGGCTGGGGCGCCGGGGCAGCTTTGCTCTCGGGGCGAAACAGCTCGGCCGATGCACCGCCCATCGGCGGCAGGTTCTTCTTGCGGCGCACTTCGTCCACCGTCATCCAGCCCGGGCCGCTGCCGGGGCCGCCCAGCGCCACGCGGAACGCCTCGCTCTGGGCCTTGTTGTTGCCGTCCAGCATCGCATCGCGGTCAAACTCCAGGTAGAACTTGGCCGTGCGGAAGATCTTGCGGTTCAGCTCCTGCTCGATGCGGCGCAGGTGCGGCTGCACCGTGTACAGCATGAAGGCGCGGCTCATTTCCTCCAGGCCGCTGCCCCAGCTGGTGGCCGCGCTGGTCTCGCCGATCAGGTGGGGCGGCACGCCAAAGGCGCGGGCAATGTCCACCACCTGGAACTTGCGAGCCTCGAGCAACTGCGCATCCTGGGCGCTGATGCTCACTTCCTTCGCCTTCAGCCCCTCGGTCAGCACCAGGGGCAGACGGTGGGCATTCTCCAGCCCGCTGTACTTGTTGGCGTAGGCCTGCTGCAGCGAGTCGATCTGGGAGGGGCTCATCTTGGCCGGCGCCTCCAACACGATGCTGTGGTGCGATCCGCCCGAGAAGAAGCGCCCGCTGTACTCGTCCATGGCGATGGCGTTGCCCGTGGCATTGCGGGCCGCGTACTGGATCACGCTCATGGCCCGCAGGCCGTCAAACCCGAAGCCCGGGATGTGCAGCATGTCGTCCTGGTCCACGCCGTAGGAACGCAGGCCGTCGTTCACGTAGTACTTGAGCCGGTAAGAGTCGTCGGACTTCTGCTTCTCCGGCGTCACGCCCTCCCAGGGCAGCGGCACCACTTCCTTGATCTGGCCCAGCTTGTTGCGGCGCATGAAGGCAAAGCCCGACTCGCGCAGCAGGAACGACTGGGTGATGATTTCCCACATGCTGGCCGAGGTCCAGCCCGCGTGCGGCGACTCGTTGAACAGCCACCAGTAGGGCGAGTCGATCACGCGCTGCCGCCCGCCGTCCACCCGCTCGTAGTGGTGCAGGGGCAACTGGCTGATGCCACCGGCAATGCGCGTCACGCACGCGTACACCGCAGACACGCGCTTGGCCGTTTCGGGCGTCACCGCCACGCCGGCAGCGGCACGCGAGGCGCCCAACAGCTCGATCACCTGCGGGTCGCTGCTGGCAATCCACTCCGTGCGCCCGTTGCTGCTGTTCTGCACGCTGGCCACGCCACGGGCGGCCTCACGCTCGGCCCGCCACTGCGTCAGGATGGCAGAGCCAGGCACGCGGGCCTTGGCCTGCACATCGCTCCAGGTGGTGGTCATAGCGCAACAAATCCTTGTTCAATCGTGTCTGTCGGCTCGTTGGCCAACGCCCTGCCCAGCGCCATCAGCATGGCAATGGGACCGTCAATCTTGTTCTCCGGCCGTTCCTTGGTGGGGCTCTTCAGCTCGTTGAACTTGCTTTCCTTCACCACCAGGTTGCTCACCATCCAGGTCATCACCGGGTTGCCGTCGTGCATCAGCTTGCGCTCCAGCACCAGGTTCTCCACCTGGATCAGCGGCGGCGTGAAGAACAGCGCCCGCTGGGTGATCTCCACCAGCGGCAGGCCTTCCTCGATCAGCTTGCCCGCGAAATACATGCTTAGCGCCGGGTCGAAGGCGATCTCCTGCACATCGAAATCCCGGCACAGCTTGCGCATGTCGTCGGCCACCACGTCAAAGTCGGTGATGTCGCCGTCCGTCACCGTCACGTAGCCCTGCCGGGCCCAGCCGCTCAGGTGCGCATTGCCGCTTTCCTGAATGGCGATCTCGTTCAGGTACAGGCGCGTGCACACCATCCAGTGGCCCTCGGACTCGAAAACCGCCACCAGGGCGGCGAAGTCCTTCTTCTGTGCCAGGTCCAGCCCGGCCCACACCTTGATGCCCTGGCCCGCGTAGGCGCTCAGGTCGCGCAGCGCCGGTTCGGCGCACCGGTCCCAGGCCCGCATGTCCATCCAGGGCGCCTCGCCCGACACCCATACGTTCAGGCGCTTGGTCAGGAAGTTGTTCAGCGCCGACGGCATCGCCTCGGCCTTGCGTGCAGCCGCTGCCATGTTGTCCGCCAGCACCGACACCCCGAAGTTCGGGTTGGCCTTGGCCCACACCGCCGGGTCAAACGGGTCGTCGTTCTCGTCGATGGTGTAGATCACCCCGAACACCCTGTCGTCC
Organism: Comamonadaceae bacterium; assembly: GCA_030602185.1. GTDB lineage: Bacteria > Pseudomonadota > Gammaproteobacteria > Burkholderiales > Burkholderiaceae_C > JAUWAE01. The sequence continues at coordinate 3,684 of JAUWAE010000124.1, read as the reverse complement.
CGAATCACGCCCTCCAGAATCTTCGTCAGGTGCGTGCGCCGCTCGTAGCAAATGCCCGAGCGGTCGGTGCCCGCCGTGGTGATCGTCCCCAGCAGCGACTGTTCCCGCGCATCCCGCGCCGTGTCGATCACGTCGTACACCGCCCGGGTCTTGTGCGCGTGCAGCTCGTCCAGCAGCGCGAAGTGCACGTTCAACCCGTCCAGCGTGCTGCCCTCGGCAGCCAGGGGCGCCGCCTTGCTGGCCATGTGCGCCACCGTCAGGCTGTGCTGCATGATGGCCACGCCCAGGTAGGTGCGCAGGTCTGGCGTGCGCTCGGCCATGGCCCGGGCATCGTCGAACACGATGCGCGCCTGGTCCCGGGTCGTCGCAGCCGTGTAGCACTCGGCGCCGTGCTCACCATCGGCCGACAGCATGTACAGCAGCAGGCCCGAGCCAATCGCGCTTTTGCCGTTCTTGCGCGGCACCTCTTCGTAGAACTCGAGGAACCGGCGAAGCCGCGTTTCCCGGTGCACCCAGCCGAACACCGTGGTCAGGAAGAAAAACTGCCAGGGCTCCAGCCGCAGCCGCCGCCCTTCCCGCGCCCACTTGCCCTTGATATGGGGCAGCAGCTCAATGAACTCGCACGGGCGCGCGGCGCGGTCCGGGTCAAAAACCCAGGGCCAGTCGTCGCCGGGCTCGCGCTCCAGGTCGTCCAGCTGCCGCTGACAGGCCAGGCGCGTCCACTTGCAGGCCAGGATCTCGCCCGCCACCACCGCCCGGGCATAACCCAGCGCGGCTTCAACGTACCGGTTCACCGCCCAACGACAGCGAAGCGTGCGAAGCCGCTGGCCGGGCTCTCCGGCTTCGGGTCAATGCCCGGCAGCGTTGGCTGCACGTAGTTGGAAGGCTGCACACGGCCACGGGCCGCAGGGCTCAGGCCGAAGTGCATGAGGTAGCGGTTCACCTGCTCGCGGTGCTTGCCCAGCAGCTGCACGATCACGCTCTGCTGCGCGTAGCCGCTGGGCGTCACCGCGTAGCTGCAGTGGTACACCGCGTCGGCGTAGTCCATGCCCTCTTCCACCTTCCTGGCCACCATGCCGTTGAAGGCGGTCTCCAGCTCGGACAGGCGCCCGGCCGCCTGGCAGTACAGCGCCAGGGCGGTGCGGTCCAACCCGCTGATCAAGCCCAGCTCCTCCAGCAGCGGGGTGATGCGCTTCCACTCCTTCTTCGCCTCAACGCTCAGGTGCTTGGGCGGGCTCGGGATCTCGATGCGCGGGTTCACGCCCGCAGCCAGGTCAAGCGGGCGCTTGCCGGCGTTGCCTTCCAGCAGTTTCAGGGCCGCGGGCTTGGGCAGCGGCCCGCGGCTTCCAGTCATGGTGGTTTCCTCGGGTGTCGGCAGGGGGAGTACCCCCCCACCCAAAACTTGCGCGTACAAAAAAAGAGGGGACCGGTCGGTCTAGGGCCGAACGCCCCAGACTTTCAACCGCCCCCACCCCCAGCGCCGGGCCGGCGACCGAACGCGCCGTCCTCGGTCGCCGTCTTGATGTCGTGGCACCGCTTGCACAGCGGCTGCCAGTTGGACCGGCGCCAGAACAGCGACTGGTCGCCCTTGTGCGGCACGATGTGGTCCACCACCACGGCTGGCACGATCTCGCCACGGTCCTGGTGGCGCTTGCACAGCGGGTGCTCCCGAAGGAACGACTCGCGCGCCTGCTGCCACTTGTGGCCGTAGCCCCGACTGGCTGCAGAGCCTCGCCGCGCATCCAGCGCCTTGGCCTCGGTTCGCTGGTGCTTGACACAGCGGCCAGAGCCGTCATGCACCAGGGCACCGCAGCCAGGATAGGTACAAGGGCGCGGGGCAGATTTGGGCATGACAGCGGTAAAAGAAAAGCCCCGGCAGCAGTGAAACTGACGGGGCTTTGGGATGGTGCCTGAAGGGTGGACGCCTCAAACACCAGCTTGCCGAAAATGTACCAGAAGTGTCTAAGGAGTAAAACTCTTTTTTGTGGCTTGCTCCCGCTGTTCTCGGCGGTCATCGAGCCAACGCATGATTTCCACGTCGGCCTGGTCGAGCTGGGCATGGATGGCAGCGCGCGATCGGCCCATGGCCCGGGCCGTGCCGGTAACGCCCTGGTTGCGGATGTAGATGTAGTGCAGCGTCAGGTACAGGTGGCTCTTGACCAAGCGCAGGGACTCGACAGCGCGGTCGGTCTCTGCCGCCTCTATCTCGTCCAGCGGCACCACCGTTTCACGGTAGCCACCCGCGCCACCACCGCCCATGCTGAGCAGGATGTTGATCTTGGGGAAGCCCAGGCCCGCGTCTTCCCGCCGGGCGCGCCAGGCACCCCACAACACCAGGCGGCGGTGAATGTGGTCAAGCCGCGCCATGCTGCCCGCCTTTCTGTGCGCCTGGGGCCCACATGATGAGGAACTGGCAGCCGAAGCGCACCATGTAGGCGGCCAACTCTGCCGATACATCGGGCATGGTGAAGGGTGTGCCCACCACGTGCCCGCACTCCATGGCGTAGAAGCAGTTGGGCTCGCCACGCAGGCCACGCGTGACCAGGCCGAACGCTTCACGGCCCAGGTCATCGTCTGCCGCCCGCGCCTGGATGGCCTTGTACGTCTCGGGCATGTGGGCCTTGATGGTTCGCTTGAGGGCCTCGACTTCCTCTGCGGTCCTTGAAGTGTCCATCTGTCCATCCTTTTCTAGGGAGTAGTAAACGTGAGTTGGTGGGCCCGCGCATGTGCGCGTGTGCCTGCTGTGCGATCGCATGCAGGCGCCTGTCTGCAGGGGGCTGGGCAGAGGCCGAAGGCGCTTCCTGGCTGGCTGGACAATGCAGCGGCTCGGACTGCCTCACAGCCCCTATTGCCACTGCATTGCCCTTCCATGGGAAATGCTGGCCACCTTGGACACTTGGCCACTACGGCACGCCGTTGACCACGTGCATCCATGCGCCTGCGTGCTGGCAGCGGCCCCTTGCCGCTGTGCGTTCCGCAGCCCAGGGCCGCTTTGGCCGTGAGCCCAGCACACGGGCGCCATTCAGCGCCGTGTCCTGTGTGGTGGGGGTGGGCAGGTCAGAACGGTTCATCGTCTGCCTGTGAGGGTTTGGGCGATGCCCCAGCGTCCGCTGCGGGCACATCGGTATCAGGCTCTTGCGGCGGCCATTCGCGGGGGCGCTGCCACCCCCAGGCGCGCACGCCGTTGATCTGCTTCTTGCGGTATTCCCAGCCCTGCTGGGTCATCCAGCCGCGCACCTGGCTTTCGATGCCGGCGTTGCTCTTGCCGGCGTCCAGGCCCAGGGCGGTGATGAGCTGGCTGAGCGTGACGAACTCGGTGAGCTCGTTCACGATGGAGCCGATGCCGGTGGCCGTGGGGCTGCGGGTGAGCAGGTGCAGCAGCTCACTGGTGACGGCGGTTTCCAACAGCCGGCTTTCCTGCATGGGCACAAACAGGCGTTCTTCCTGCTCTGGTGTGGGCCCACAGGCCGCACCCTCTAGGTAGAGGGCGCAGGCTTCGGCAAACAGCTGTTCGCGCCACTTGGCCAGCCAGTCGATCTTGATGCGGTACCGCACCGGCACCGGCCAGAAGCGGCGGTTGCCGGTGCGGTCGCGCAGGTAGGTGTTTTCGTTGGTGGTGCCCACCAGCACGCACTGGCGCGGGTGGCTTTCGATCACGCGCCCATAGGCGGGGCGGTATCGGTC
>JAUWAE010000264.1 GCA_030602185.1 Comamonadaceae bacterium | reverse complement strand
TGCTCACCGAGGACTACTACGTCTTCAACAAGCTCACCAAAGGGCTGCTGGGCACCAACAACATCGACACCAACTCGCGCCTGTGCATGAGCAGCGCCGTGGCGGGCTACAAACTCACCCTGGGCGCCGACGCCCCTCCCGCCTGCTACGACGACGTCAACCACGCCGACTGCCTCTTCATCGTCGGCAGCAACGCCGCCTGGGCGCACCCGGTGCTGTTCCGCCGCGTCGAGGACGCCAAGGCCCAACGCCCGGGCATGAAAGTCATCGTGGCCGACCCCCGCCGCACCGACACCGCCAGCCTGGCCGACCTCTACCTGCCGCTGCAGCCGGGCACCGACGTCATGCTCTTTCACGGCCTGCTGCACATCATGCTGGCCGAGGGTTGGATCGACACCGGCTACATCGACCGCCACACCAGTGGCTTCACCGCCCTGCGCGAACTGGTCCAACGCTACACACCCGATGCCGTGGCCCAGGTCTGCGGCGTACCCGTGGCCGACCTGTTCACCGCGGCCCGCTGGTTCGCCGGCGTGCCAGACGGTACCGGCCAGGTGTCCGCCAACTCCCGCCTTCGCACGCTGAGCCTCTACTGCCAGGGCCTCAACCAATCCACCAGCGGCACCGCCAAGAACGCCAGCCTCATCAACCTGCACCTGGCCTGCGGGCAGATCGGCCTGCCGGGCGCCGGCCCCTTCTCCCTTACCGGCCAGCCCAACGCCATGGGCGGGCGCGAGGTGGGTGGACTGGCCAACCTGCTGTCCGCCCACCGCGACCTGGCCAACGCCACGCACCGCGCCGAAGTGGCCGCCCTCTGGGGCCTGAACGCCGGCATCGACCTGCCGGCCACCCCCGGCAAGACGGCGGTGGAGATGTTCCAGGCCGCCGCCGACGGCGACATCAGGGCCCTGTGGATTGCCTGCACCAACCCGGCCCAGTCCATGCCCGACCAGGCCACCGTGCGCCGCGCGCTGGAACGCGCCGAGTTCGTGGTCGTGCAGGAAGCCTACGCCAGCGCCGCCACCTGCGATTGGGCCGACCTGCTGCTGCCCGCCACCACCTGGGGCGAAAAGGAAGGCACCGTCACCAACAGCGAGCGGCGCATCACCCGCGTGCGCGCCGCCGTGCCGCCGCCCTCGGTCGGCACTGACGGCCCGCGCCACGACTGGCAGATCGCCGTGGACCTGGCCCGCAAGCTGGAGCAACGCCTGCCCCGACGCGCCCCCGGCACGCTCTTTCCCTACGAAAAGCCCGAGCAGGTCTGGAACGAACACCGCGAGAGCACCCGCGGCCGCGACCTGGACATCACCGGCCTAAGCTACGCCCAACTGGACGCCGCGCCGCAGCAATGGCCCCAGCCCGAAGGCCAGGCCAGCGGTACCGAGCGCCTGTACGCCGATGGCGTCTACCCCACCGCCGATGGCCGCGCCCGCTTCGCTGCCCTGCCCTACGCGCCCCTGGCCGAGGAACGCGAATCCCGCTACCCCTACGCCCTGACCACCGGGCGCCTGCGCGACCAGTGGCACGGCATGACGCGCACCGGCACCCTGGGCAAGCTCTTCGGCCACGTGGCGGAGCCCGAGGTGCAGATGCACCCACAAGACATGGCCGAAGCCGGCCTGAAAGCGGGCGACCTGGTACGCGTCACCAGCAAGCGTGGCCAACTGGTCCTGCCGGCCCACCCCTCGCACGAGATCGCCCGGCGCCAGTGCTTCATCGGCATGCACTGGGGCAGCGAGTTCATCGGCGGCCGGGCCACCGACGGCACTCCGCTGGCCGGTGTCAACGGCCTCACCACCTCGGCCTACTGCCCCACTTCCAGGCAACCCGAACTCAAGCACGCGGCGGTGCGCATCGACAAGGTCAGCCTGCCCTGGACCGTCCAGGCCCTGGCCTGGCTTCCCGCTGACCAAGCCCTGGCCGCCCAGCGCCAACTGCGCCCCCTGCTCGGCCAGTTCGACCACGCGGTGTGCCTGCCCTTTTCCGCCTTGCCCGACCAGGGTCGGCGCACGGGCTACACCGGGCTGTGGTTCCAGGCGGCTTGCAGCCAGGCGCCCAACACGCTGGACACCTGGCTGCCCACCCTCTGCAAAGCACTCGGTCTGGACACCCCCGACACCTTGCGCTATGCAGATGCACCGCGTCACCAACAGCACCGCCTTCGGCTCGACCGTGCACAGGGCGGGCGCATCCAGGCCTTCCTCTTGGCGGGTGACACCCGCTCCAGCGCCTGGCTGTCCACCTTGCTGCGCGAGTCCCTGCCCACCCCGGTGAGTGGCCATGGGCTGCTGCAGGCGCATGCCCGCATGCCAGGCGGCCAGCCTGTGGCGCGCAGCAAGCCCGTGTGCAACTGCCTGGGCGTGACCGAACAATCCATCGCCAGCTGCTTGTCAATGACGCCAGGGGAGCCGGCTGCGCGGTTGGCCACGTTGCAAGCCCAACTCCGGTGCGGCACGCAGTGCGGTTCCTGCCTGCCCGAACTGAAGCGATGGGTGCAGAACACATCTTTTCATATAACCCATATTCATCAAGAAACCGAGAAAATTCGATGATGGGCATTTCGGCTTACCTTAAGGACATCGGACGCGGCAAAGACGGCGCCCGCGCGCTGAGTCGCGAACGCGCCGGCGACCTGATGGGGCTGATCCTGGATGGCGAGGTGAGCGAGCTCGAAATCGGCGCCTTCTGCATCGCGATGCGGGTCAAAGGGGAAACGCCACACGAACTGGCCGGCTTTCTGGACGCCATTCACGCCCGCCTGCCGGCCCTGCCGCGCACTGACACGCCCACCGTGGTG
>JAUWAE010000111.1 GCA_030602185.1 Comamonadaceae bacterium | reverse complement strand
GACCGCGTCGATGCGGCTGATGGGCCAGGCCGACGACGAGACGCTGCGCCTGAACGCGCGGCGCATCAAAAGCGATCTGGAACGGCTGGCCGGTGTCGACCAGGTGTTCGCCTCGGGCCTGCGCGACCCCGAAATCCTGGTCAGCCCCGACAGCACGGCCCTGGCCGCCCGCGGGCTGACCACCGCCGACGTGGCCGACACGCTGCGCGCCTGGTGGCGCGACACCGCCGGCGGCACGCTCAAGACAGAAGACGGCACCTGGTCGGTCAGCCTCAAGGGGGTGTGGACCGACCCGCAGGCACTGGCCACGCTGCCGGTCGTCTCGGCCCTGCGGCCGGGCACCAGTGCCCGGCTGGGTGACGTGGCCCGCATCGAGCAGGCACGCGCCCCGGCCTCGCAGTACGCCAGCAGCGATGGCCAGCCCGCCATCTCCATGGCCGTGACCAAGAAGTCGCGCACCAACACGCTGGAGCTGGTGGAGCGGCTGCGGGCCTACATCGACGCCCAGAACCCGCTGCTGGCGGCCCAAGGCCTGACGCTCGCGCTCACCGACGACCAGACCGTGCCCACGCGCGAGGCCATCGACGTGATGCAGACCAATGCGCTGTACGGCATGCTGCTGGTGCTGGCAGTGTGCTGGGTGTTCCTGGGCTGGCGCATCGGCGTGCTGGTGGCGCTGGGCATCCCGTTTTCGCTGCTGGGCACCTTCGCCATCCTGGCGCCCATGGGCTACACGGTCAACGTGTCGGTGCTGCTGGGGGTGGTGATTGCACTCGGCATGCTGGTGGACGACGCGGTGGTGGTGGTCGAGGCCATTTACTACCGCATGGAGCGCGGCCAGCAGGCCCTGCAAGCCAGCCTGGACGGCATGGTGGAGGTGTGGAAGCCGGTGCTGGCCTCGGTGGCCACCACACTGGCGGCCTTCCTGCCCCTGATGCTGCTGCCTGGCATCGTGGGCAAGTTCATGTTCGTCATCCCGTTCGTGGTGACGCTGGCGCTGGTGATCTCGCTGGCCGAAGCGTTCTGGATGATGCCGGTGCATGTGAGCGTGATCGGCGTGCGGCTGGACCGGCCCTCGCGCGTGCAGGCCTGGCGCAACCGCTTCAACCGCGGCATTCGCCTGCGCTACGGGCAGGCCCTGGCCTATGTGCTGCGCCGGCCCTGGCGCTTTGCGCTGGCGGGGCTGGCATCGGTGGCGGTGGCCGGCGCCCTGCTGGCCACCGGCGTGGTGCGGGTTCAGTTTTTTGCCTTCGACCCAATCCGCGCGTTCTACGTCAACGTGGACATGCCGGCCAGCGCCTCACTGGAAGACACCCTGGCCGCCACCGAGGCGGTGGAGCAGGCGGTGCGCCAGCGCCTGCTGGGCGTGGGCGACGCAGCCGACGGGCACGAGGCACGGGCCGTCACCTCCACCGCGGGTCTCAAGTTCACCGACACCGAGCCGGTCTACGGCGATGCCTTCGGGCAGGTGTTCGTGTCGCTCAACCCGCGCACCGACGACGCGCGCGAAGTGCAGGACATCGTCGAGGCCATGCGCGCCGACATCGAGGCCCTGCCCGGCCCGGGACGCAAGAGCTTCACCGTGCTGTCGGGCGGGCCGCCCGCCGGCAAGGCCATCAGCGTGAAGGTGCGCGGCGACGATTTCGACGCCATCCAGGCCGCCGCTGACGCGCTCAAGGGCATCGTGGCCACCGTGCCAGGCACGCGCGACGTGCAGGACGACAACCTGCCCGGGCGCCCGCAGCTGCAGCTCACGCTCAACCGCGAGGCCATGCGCGACGCCGGGCTCAACGCCACCCAGGTGGCGCGCCTGGTGCGCCTGGCGGTGGACGGCGAAACGGTGGCCTTTACCCGCGACCAGGGCGACAAGATCGAGCTGCGCGTGCGGGGCGACGCCGCCCTGGGGCTGCGCACCGACCCAGGCGCCCTGCTGGACGAACCCATCGCCCTGCCCAACGGGCAGGTCACCCGGCTGGGTGCCCTGCTGGACGCCGGCGTCGAGCCCAGCCGCGGCTTCATCCGCCACTACAACCTGCGCCGCACCATCACCGTTGAGGCCAACCTCGACAAAGCCGTGACCGACACCAAGGCCGCCAACGCCCTGATCCAGGCCGGCTGGGCTGCCATCCGGGCGCAGCACCCGGGGGTGGACCTGGACTTTTCCGGTGAGCTGGAAGACATCGAGGAAAGCCTGTCGGCCATGCAGCGCCTCTTCCTGCTCGGGCTGGGGCTGATCTACCTGATCCTGGCCGCGCAGTTCCGCAGCTACTTCCAGCCGCTGATGATCCTGGTGTCGGTGCCGCTGGCGTTCACCGGGGTGGCCTTTGGCCTGGCGCTGTCGGGCAACCCGCTGTCGCTCTACACCCTGTACGGCGTGATCGCGCTCACCGGCATCGCCGTGAACTCGGCCATCGTGCTCATCGATGCCGCCAACGACCGGCTCGCCCAGGGCATGGGGCTGATGCACGCGACACTGTACGCCGCACGGCGCCGGGTGGTGCCCATCCTCATCACCACCACCACCACCATCGGCGGTCTGGCGTCGCTGGCCTTCGGGCTGGGCGGCAAGAGCCTGCTGTGGGGGCCGGTGGCCGCCAGCATCGTCTGGGGGCTGGCGTTTTCCACCGTGCTCACGCTGTTCATGGTGCCGCTGCTCTACCGCGCCTTCATGCGCCGGCGCGCCAGCACCTACACTCGCACCGCATGACGCCGCAAGACTACGTCCAGCAAAAAGCCGCCGCCTCGGGCAGCAGCTTTTACTACGCCTTCCTGTTCCTGCCGCCGGAGCGGCGCGCCGCCATCACGGCGTTTTATGCCTTTTGCCGCGAAATCGATGATGTGGTCGACGAGGTGCACGACCCCGGCGTGGCCCAGGCCAAGCTCAACTGGTGGCGGCAGCAGGTGCTGCGCTGCTTCGACCCGCGACCCGGCCCCCCCGAACACCCCGCCTTGCAGGCGCTGCTCCCCCACACCGGCACCTACGGCATCGAAGCCAGCCACCTTCTGCAGGTGATCGACGGCTGCCAGATGGACCTGGACCAGTCGCGCTACCTGGACTACGCCAACCTGCAACGCTACTGCCACCTGGTGGCAGGCGTGGTGGGCGAGGTGGCCGCCCGCATCTTCGGGCAGACCGACGCCCGCACCACCGAGTACGCCCACCGGCTCGGGCTGGCGTTCCAGCTCACCAACATCGTGCGCGACGTGGGCGAGGACGCGCTGCGCGGGCGCATCTACCTGCCCGTCAACGAGTTGCAGCGCTTCGACGTGAAGGCGCACGAACTGCTCAAGCGCGGCTCGCAGAGCGACGCGACCTTTGCCACCCGCTTCGGCGCGCTGATGCGCTTCCAGATCGACCGCGCCCTGACCACCTACGATGACGCATTGGCCCTGTTGCCCGCAGCCGACCGCCGGGCCCAGAAACCCGGCCTCATGATGGCCAGCATCTACCGCACCTTGCTGCAGGAAATCGCCCACGACCCGGCACTGGTGCTGACGCAGCGGGTCAGCCTGACGCCGCTGCGCAAGCTGTGGCTGGCCTGGAAGGTGCAGGCCCTGGGGCGGCTGTGAGGCACACCGTCGTCGTTGGCGGCGGCTGGGCCGGTCTGGCCGCCGCGGTGCAGGCCTGCGGGGCAGGCCATGCCGTGACCGTGCTGGAAGCGTCGCCCCACTGGGGTGGCCGCGCCCGCCGTGTGGTGCGCCCGTGGCCAGCCGACGTACCCAACCCCCAGGGGCACGCCGATTGGTCGCTCGACAACGGCCAGCACATCCTGATCGGGGCCTACCGGGCCACGCTGGGCCTGATGGAACGCGTGGGCCTGGCGCCCGAACGGTTGCTGCACGCCCTGCCGCTGACGCTGCCATTTCCCGACGGCCGCGGCCTGGTGACGCCCGGCTGGGCACGGCACTGGCCGGCCCGCTGGCGGGTGCTGGCCGCCATTGCCACCGCCCGGGGCTGGCGGGCCACCGACAAACTGGCCCTGCTCACCACCCTGGCCCGCTGGCAGCGCCAGCGCTTCACGGCCCCTGCACAGGCCACGGTGGCCGACCTGTGCGACGGTCTGCCCGCCACGGTGATCGACACCCTGATCGACCCGCTGTGCGTGGCTGCGCTCAACACCCCCCTGACACAGGCCAGTGCCTTGGTTTTCCTGCGGGTGCTGCACGACGCCCTGCACAGCCCGGGCCACGGCCCTTGGCAGGCGGCCGACCTGCTCTTGCCCACCCGCGATCTGGGCCAACTGCTGCCCGATGCCGCCGTCCACTGGCTGACCCAGCAGGGTGCCACCCTCGCCACCGGCCAGCGGGTGGTGTCGCTGCAACGCATCGGCCCCCGCTGGCAGGTGGAACGGCACGGCGCCGCCCCGCTACAGGCCGACGCCGTGGTGCTGGCCTGCCCGGCCCCGGAAGCGGCACGCCTGGCCGAATCGGCCGCCGACCCGGATTCGGCGCCGGCCTTGCGGCATTGGAGCCAAACCGCCCGGTCGCTACGGCACGAAGCCATCGCCACCGTCTACCTGCACACGCCACACCGCCCCAAGGCGCTGGCCACCACCCCGATGCTGACCCTGTGCAGCGGGGCGGGCGCCGGCCCCGCCCAGTTTGTGTTCGACCGCACGGCCCTGGGCGCCAACGATGCCGGCGGGACCGAGGGCTGCCTGTTGGCGTTCGTGGCCAGTGCCAGCCAAGGCGACCGGATAGATGTGCAAGCCGCGGTCGCGCAACAGGCACGCACCGCCCTGGGCATCGAGGCGCCCACGTGGATGCACACCGTCATCGAGAAACGCGCCACCTTCGCCTGCACCCCGGGGCTGACCCGCCCCCCCACCGCCATCGCCCCGGGCCTGGCGGCTGCCGGCGACTACGTGGCAGGGCCCTACCCCGCCACCCTGGAGGGTGCGGTGCTCAACGGCCAAGCCGCCGTGGACTGGCTCAACACCCCAGCGGCCTGAACACGGCCACGCCGTTGCACCCGTTCGTCAGGCCAGCACCTGGCGCAACCGAAGCAAGGTATCGCATTCCAGGTGGGGACGGTGGGGCTCGTGCGGCCACGGAGCCCCAGCGCGGTTGAGCCACACCGCCTGCATGCCGGCGCCCAGGGCCCCCAGCACATCGTGCCCCGGGTCGTCGCCCACATGCAGGACCGCCTCGGGCGGTACCCCGGCACAATCCGCCGCAGCCAGGAAGATGCGGCGGTCGGGCTTGCTGACACCACATTCGCGTGCCGCCACCCGGCCGTGGAAATAGGCGCCCAGCCCTACAAGCTCCACGTCCGCGTTGCCATTGGACAGCGCCACCACCGGGAACCGTGCGCTCAGCCACTGCAGCGTCGGCAGGGCGTCGTGGTAGAGCGTGACGCGCTGGCGTTCGGCAAAAAACACGTCGAACGCCGGCGCCGCCAGCGCCTCGTCGTCCCCCGCCTGCGCGAGCGCACGGCGGATCGCCTCACGGCGAAGCAGTGTCAGGTCGTGGGCGTGCTGGGCGAGTTCATGGTTGACGGCAGCCCGGATGGCGCGGCGCCGTTCGGCGTCTTCCAGCAGCGTGGCGGTGGCCGGCGCATGCTGCACCAGCCAGGCCTGCAGCGCGGCCTCGGCGCGTTCTATGGTCGGCATGACCGGCCACAATGTGTCGTCCAGATCAAGGGTGATGGCCCGAATGCGCGATGGATTGAACATAGGTGGGTGAGAATACCGCATGGCTTTTCGCAAAGAACCTCCCTACACCCATGGCCAGCCCGCCCACACGGGCATCCTCCTGTGCAACCTCGGCACGCCCGAAGCCCCCACGGCGCCCGCCCTGCGGCGTTACCTGGCGGAATTCCTTGGCGACCCGCGCGTGGTCGAAATCCCCAAACCGCTGTGGTGGCTGATCCTGCACGGCATCATCCTGCGGGTGCGGCCGCGCAAATCGGCCGCCAAGTACGCCACCATCTGGACGCCCGAGGGCTCCCCGCTGAAGGCCTGGACGCAGAAACAGGCCGTGCTGCTGAAGGGCTACCTGGGCGAACGCGGCCACCGCGTCGAGGTGCGCTACGCCATGCGCTACGGCCAGCCGTCGGTGGCCAGCGAGCTCGACGCGCTCAAGGCCGCTGGCTGCACCCGCGTGCTGGTGCTGCCCGCCTACCCCCAGTACAGCGGCGCCACCACCGCCAGCGTGTTCGACGCCGTCTACCAGTGGGCCGGACGCGTACGCACCATGCCCGAGTTCCGCTTCATCAACCACTACCACGACGATGCGGCCCACATCGACGCGCTGAAAACCTCGGTGCAACGGCACTGGCTGGCCCATGGGCGCCCCGACAAGCTGGTGATGAGCTTCCACGGCATGCCCGAACGCACCCTGCACCTGGGCGACCCCTACCACTGCGAATGCCACAAGACCGGCCGGCTGCTGGCCGAGGCGCTGGGCCTCAAACCCGAGGAATACGTGGTGACTTTCCAGTCGCGCTTCGGCAAGGCCAAGTGGCTGCAACCCTACACGGAGCCCACCCTCGTGGCCCTGGCGCAGGCTGGTGTGGGCCGGGTTGACGTGGTCTGCCCGGGCTTTGCGGTGGACTGCATCGAGACGCTGGAGGAAATCGACCAAGAAGCGCGCGAGGCCTTCCTGCACGCCGGCGGGCGCGAGTTCCACTACATCCCTTGCCTGAACGACAGCGCCGAGGGCATGCGCGCCCTGGCCGACCTGTGCGAACGGCACCTGGCCGGCTGGCCAACGCAAGCCACCCCCGACCCGGACGCCGCCCAGCGCACCCGCGCGCGCGCCCTGGCCCTGGGCGCGAAGGTGTGAGGCTGGCCGGGAGCATGCCATGAGCGACCCCACCCGCAGCGACAAGGTCCGGCTCGACAAATGGCTCTGGGCCGCGCGCTTTTTCAAGACCCGCAGCCTCGCCGCCGACGAGATCGACAAGGGCCGCGTGCGCGTCAACGGGCAGGTGGCCAAGGCCTCGCGCGAACCCCGGGTGGGCGATGAAATCGAGTTCAAGGCCGGCTACAGCAGCCGTACCGTGGTGGTGAGGGCCTTGAGCGCCGTGCGCGGCCCCGCGCCCCAGGCCGCCTTGCTCTACGAAGAAACGGCCGCCTCGCTGCTGGCCCGGGCCCAGGCCGCCGAGCAGCGCCGACTGGCGCCGGAGCCCGCCCACACCATCACCCAGGGCCGCCCCACCAAACGCGACAGGCGCCAGCTGCAGGATCTGCGATCATCGGACCGCACGCCGGGCTGGAACGAGCGCTGGAGTGCCGCCCTCGACGATTGACCTCACACCAGAAACACGCCCATGGAGACAGCCCGCTACCCCTTCCCCGACCTCAACACCCTGCCCGAGGACATCCGCGCCAAGATCCTGGAAGTGCAGGACAAGGCCGGCTTCGTCCCCAACGTGTTCCTGGCCCTGGCGCGCCGTCCGGCCGAGTGGCGCGCCTTCTTCGCCTACCACGACGCGCTGATGCTGCCCGAGTCGGTGGGCCGTGAAAGCGGGCTGACCAAGGGCGACCGGGAAATGATCGTCACCACCACCAGCGCCGCCAACCAGTGCCTCTACTGTGTGGTGGCGCATGGCGCCATCCTGCGCATCTACGAGAAGAAACCGCTGGTGGCCGATCAGGTGGCCGTGAACTACCGCAAGGCCGACATCTCGCCGCGCCAGCGCGCCATGCTCGATTTCGCCATGAAGGTCTGCCAGCGCTCGCACGAGATCGACGACGCCGACTTCGCCGCCCTGCACGCCCACGGCTTCAGCGACGAAGACGCCTGGGACATCGCCGCGATCACCGCCTTCTTTGGCTTGAGCAACCGCATGGCCTCGTTCAGCGGCATGCAGCCCAACCCCGAGTTCTACCTCATGGGCCGGGTGCCCAAGGCCAAACCGGCCAGTTGATCAGGCAATGAGGGCGCGCAGGCGGTCGGGCATGGGCGCCGACCGCTGATTGGGGAAGTCCACCCACACCACCGTGGCGCCGCCGTTGGCATAGACCGTGTCGGGATCGTCGGTGCGGGCCATCTCGTGGTAGGTGTCGAACGAGGTGCGGCCCACCGCACCGGCGTAGGTGCGCACCAGCACCTCGCCAGGAAACTCCAGCTGCCGGATGAAGTTGCAGAAAGCGTTGACGATCACCGGCCCCTCGCCCTGCGGATTGGCCGGCACGCCCGACTCGAACATCCACTGCAGCCGCGCGATTTCCATGTAGCGGAAGTACAGCGTGTTGTTCACGTGGCCCATGGCGTCCATGTCGCCCCAGCGAATGGGGACCGTCATGGTGTGGATCAGCTTCTTCTGTTCGGGGATGTCCAGCTTCATGCCCGTCCCTTCACACCGCAAATCCGTCGTCGGCCGCGATCACCGCACCATTGACGAAATGGCTCTCGTTGCTGGCCAGCATCATCAGCACCGCGTCCAGGTCGGCCGGCTGGCCCACGCGCTTGCGCGGCAGCATCGCGATCAGCTTCTGCCCGCCTTCGGTTTCCCAGTGGTGGTGGTTGATCTCGGTGTCGATGTAGCCCGGGCAGATGGCGTTGAC
>JAUWAE010000089.1 GCA_030602185.1 Comamonadaceae bacterium | reverse complement strand
ATGGCCTTGCCACGGCGGCCGTTGTCCAGCAGGCTGTCCACGGCTTCCTGCAGCATCCGCTTTTCGTTGCGCGCGATGATTTCGGGCGCCTTCAGCTCCAGCAGACGGCGCAGGCGGCTGTTGCGGTTGATGACGCGGCGGTACAGGTCGTTCAGGTCGGAGGTGGCGAAACGGCCACCGTCCAGCGGCACCAGCGGACGCAGGTCCGGCGGCAGCACAGGCAGCACTTCCAGGATCATCCACTCGGGCTTGATGCCGGACTTCTTGAACGCCTCCAGCACCTTGAGGCGCTTGGCGTTCTTCTTGACCTTCAGTTCGGAGCCGGTCAGATCGTTGCGCAGCTTTTCGATCTCGGTGTCGAGGTCGATGCTTTCCAGCAGCTCCTTGATGCCCTCGGCGCCCATCTTGGCAACGAACTCATCGCCGTATTCCTTGACCTTGGCGTCGTAGTCGTCTTCCGACATGATGCTGAACTTCTTCAGCGGGGTCATGCCGGGGTCCACCACCACGTAGGCTTCGAAGTACAGCACGCGTTCGATGTCGCGCAGCGTCATGTCGAGCACCAGGCCCAGACGCGACGGCAGCGACTTCAGGAACCAGATGTGCGCGCAGGGCGCGGCCAGGTCGATGTGGCCCATGCGCTCACGGCGCACCTTGGTCTGGGTCACTTCCACGCCGCACTTCTCGCAGATCACGCCGCGGTGCTTCAGGCGCTTGTACTTGCCGCACAGGCACTCGTAGTCCTTGATGGGGCCGAAGATCTTGGCGCAGAACAGGCCGTCGCGCTCGGGCTTGAACGTGCGGTAGTTGATGGTCTCGGGCTTCTTGACTTCACCGAAGGACCAGGAACGGATCTTCTCCGGCGAGGCCAGACCGATGCGGATGGCATCGAAATGCTCGTCGGGCGTGAACTGCTTGAACAGGTCGAGCAAGGATTTCATGTGTCGCTTTCCTTTACTTCAGTGAATCAGGAACGTTCCAGCTCGATGTCGATACCGAGCGAGCGGATTTCCTTGACCAGCACGTTGAACGACTCGGGCATGCCGGCGTCGATGGCGTGCTCGCCCTTGACGATGCTCTCGTACACCTTGGTGCGGCCCTGCACGTCGTCGGACTTGACGGTGAGCATTTCCTGCAGGATGTAGGAAGCACCGTAGGCTTCCAGTGCCCACACTTCCATCTCACCGAAGCGCTGACCACCGAACTGCGCCTTACCACCCAGCGGCTGCTGCGTGACCAGCGAGTACGGGCCGGTGGAGCGGGCGTGCATCTTGTCGTCAACCAGGTGGTGCAGCTTCAGGTAGTGCATGTAACCCACGGTGGTGACGCGTTCAAAGGCGTCGCCGGTGCGGCCGTCGTACAACTGCGCCTGGGTGCGGGTCGCGGTCAGGCCCTTGGCCTTGGCGATGTCGTCCGGGTAGGCCAGCATCAGCATGTCGCGGATCTCGTCTTCCGAAGCGCCGTCGAACACCGGCGAGGCAAACGGCACGCCCTTGGTCAGCTCCTGCGCCATGGCCACCACTTCCTGGTCGCTCAGGTCTTCCAGGTTTTCCTTGCGGCCGGCGCGGTTGTAGATCTGATCCAGGAAGCCACGGATCTCGGCGGCCGCAGCCTGACGCTGCAGCATGTCGCCGATGCGCTGGCCCAGGCCCTTGCCGGCCCAGCCCAGGTGCACTTCCAGCACCTGACCGATGTTCATGCGCGACGGCACGCCCAGCGGGTTCAGCACGATGTCCACCGGGGTGCCATCGGCCATGTAGGGCATGTCTTCCACCGGGGTGATCTTGGAGACCACACCCTTGTTGCCGTGGCGGCCGGCCATCTTGTCGCCGGGCTGCAGGCGGCGCTTGACGGCGAGGTAGACCTTCACCATCTTCAGCACGCCGGCGGGCAGCTCGTCGCCCTGGGTCAGCTTCTTGCGCTTTTCTTCAAACGCCAGGTCGAAGCTGTGGCGGGTCTGCTCCATGGAGTTCTTGATGGACTCCAGCTGGGCGGCCACCGTTTCGTCCGCCGGACGGATGTCGAACCAGTGGTACTTCTCCACCTCGGCCAGGTAGGCCTTGTCGATGGTCGTGCCCTTGGCCAGCTTCTTCGGGCCACCGTTGGCGACCTTGCCGATCAGCAGCTTCTCGATACGGTCGTAGGCGTCGGCCTCGACGATGCGCAGCTGGTCGTTCAGGTCCAGGCGGAAGCGCTTGAGCTCGTCGTCGATGATCTGCTGGGCGCGCTTGTCGCGCTGGATGCCTTCACGGGTGAAGACCTGGACGTCGATCACGGTGCCCTGCGAACCCTGGTCCACGCGCAGCGAGGTGTCCTTCACGTCGGAGGCCTTCTCGCCGAAGATCGCGCGCAGCAGCTTTTCTTCCGGCGTCAGCGTGGTCTCGCCCTTGGGCGTGACCTTGCCCACCAGCACATCGCCCGGCTGCACTTCGGCACCCACGTAGATGATGCCGGACTCGTCCAGGCGGTTGAGCTGCTGCTCGGCCAGGTTCGGGATGTCGCGGGTGATTTCCTCGGGGCCCAGCTTGGTGTCGCGCGCCATCACCACCAGTTCCTCGATGTGGATGGAGGTGTAGCGGTCTTCGGCGACCACGCGCTCGGAAATGAGGATGGAGTCCTCGAAGTTGTAGCCGTTCCAGGGCATGAAGGCGATCAGCATGTTCTGGCCGATCGAGATCTCGCCCAGGTCGGTGGATGCGCCGTCGGCGATCACCGCCCCCTTGTGGATCTGCTCGCCCTTCTTGACGATGGGGCGCTGGTGGATGTTGGTGTTCTGGTTGGAACGCTGGTACTTGATCAGGTTGTAGATGTCCACACCCACTTCACCGGCCACGGCCTCGTCGTCGTTCACACGGATCACGATGCGGGTCGCGTCCACGTAATCGACCACGCCGCCGCGTTTGGCGGTGACCACGGTGCCGGAGTCGATCGCGGCCACGCGCTCGATGCCGGTACCCACCATGGGCTTTTCCGGACGCAGGACGGGCACGGCCTGGCGGGACATGTTGGCGCCCATCAGCGCGCGGTTCGCGTCGTCGTGCTCCAGGAAGGGCACCAGCGAAGCCGCCACCGACACGATCTGCGCCGGCGACACGTCCATGTACTGGATGGTGTCGGGCGAGGTCAGGATGGATTCGCCCTTTTCGCGGGCCGACACCAGCTCACCCACCAGACGGCCTTCGGCGTCCAGCTCGGCGTTGGCCTGGGCGATGACGTACTTGCCTTCCTCGATGGCCGACAGGTAGTCGATCTGGTTGGTCACCTTGCCATCCACCACGCGACGGTACGGGGTTTCGATGAAACCGTACTCGTTCAGGCGGGCGTACAGGGCCAGCGAGTTGATCAGACCAATGTTCGGGCCTTCAGGCGTTTCGATCGGGCAGACGCGGCCGTAGTGGGTCACGTGCACGTCGCGCACCTCGAAGCCAGCGCGTTCGCGGGTCAAACCGCCCGGGCCCAGGGCCGACACGCGTCGCTTGTGCGTGATCTCGGCCAGAGGGTGGGTCTGGTCCATGAACTGCGACAGTTGCGACGCGCCGAAAAACTCCTTGAGGGCCGCGGAAATCGGCTTGGAGTTGATCAGGTCGTGCGGCATCAGCGGCTCTTGCTCGGCCTGGCCCAGACGCTCCTTCACGGCCTTCTCGATGCGCGCCAGACCGGTGCGGTACTGGTTCTCGGCCAGTTCGCCCACGCAACGCACGCGGCGGTTGCCCAAGTGGTCGATGTCGTCCACCTCGCCCTTGCCGTTGCGCAGGTCCACCAGGATCTTGACCACGGCCAGGATGTCCTCGTTGGACAGCACCATCGGGCCGGTGGCCTCGTCGCGGCCCACGCGGGCGTTGAACTTCATGCGGCCCACGCGCGACAGGTCGTAGGTGTCCGGGTTGTAGAACAGGCGGTGGAACAGGGCCTGCACGGCGTCCTCGGTCGGTGGCTCGCCGGGGCGCATCATGCGGTAGATGGCCACGCGGGCCGCGAACTCGTCGGTGGTTTCGTCGGTGCGCAGGGTCTGGCTGATGAAGGCGCCCTGGTCGAGTTCGTTGGTGTAGATGCAGGCCAGTTCCTGGATGCCGGCGCTGCGCAGCTTCTTCAGCAGGGTTTCGGTCAGCTCGTCGTTGGCCTTGGCGATGATCTCGCCGGTGTCCGGGTCGACGATGTTCTTGGCCACCACACGGCCCAGCAGGAAGTCTTCCGGCACGCTGATGTGGGTGGTGCCGGACTGCTCCAGCTCGCGGGTATGACGCGCGGTGATCCGCTTGTCCTTCGCCACCACCACTTTGCCCGACTTGTCGGTGATGTCGAAACGGGCCACTTCGCCGCGCAGGCGATCGGCCACGTAGGCCATCTGCGCGCCACTGTCCATCAGGCGGAAGTGGTCGTTGACGTAGAAGTTGGCGAGGATGGTTTCCGGCGTCAGGCCGATGGCCTTGAGCAGGATGGTGACCGGCATCTTGCGGCGGCGGTCGACGCGGAAGTACAGCAGGTCCTTGGGGTCGAATTCGAAGTCGAGCCAGGAGCCGCGGTAGGGGATGATGCGGGCCGAGAACAGCAGCTTGCCCGAGCTGTGCGTCTTGCCCTTGTCGTGTTCGAAAAACACACCGGGCGAGCGGTGCAGCTGCGACACGATCACGCGCTCGGTGCCGTTGATGATGAAGGAGCCCTTGTCGGTCATCAGGGGCACTTCGCCCATGTAGACCTCCTGCTCCTTGACTTCCTTGACCACCTTGGACTGCGACGTGGACGATTCGCGGTCGTAGATGATGAGCTGCACGCGGGCGCGCACGGCCGAGGCGAAGGTCAGGCCCCGCGTCTGGCACTCACGCACGTCGAACGCCGGCTTTGCCAGGTTGTACTCGACGAACTTCATTTCCACGAAGCCGTTGTGCGAGACGATGGGGAAGGCCGATTCGAACGCGGCCTGCAATCCTTCGGGAGCGCGCTTGCGCGGGGCCACTTCGGCTTGCAGGAACGCGGTGTACGCGTCCTTCTGCATCTGCAGGAGGTATGGAATTTCCAGCACGTTTTCGCGGCTGCCAAAGCTCTTGCGGATGCGCTTGCGTTCGGTGTACGAGTATTGAGCCATGAGATCTCCGGGCTTGAGGTCTGCGGCGACTGTTCGGCAACGGCATGTGTTCGGCACACACCGTTGAATGTCTTGGCGACTGGCCTCTACCAGTCAGTGGCGGACGGCCTGCGCATTGCACGCAGGCCCGAACCAAGCCGTCTTCTGCAGTCGGGGTCAGAAGACACGGCAAAAGGGGCGACGCCACCCGTTTTGCCGTGCACTCTGAAGCGCCAAAAGGCTGGAAGGCCCGTGACGGACTTTCCAGCCTTGGAGCGCAGCCGAATTACTTGAGCTCGGCCTTGGCGCCAGCTTCTTCCAGCTTCTTCTTGGCGGCTTCGGCGTCGGCCTTGGGCATGGCTTCCTTGACGGTCTTCGGAGCGCCGTCCACCAGGTCCTTGGCTTCCTTCAGGCCCAGACCGGTGATTTCGCGCACGGCCTTGATGACGGACACCTTGTTGGCGCCGGCGTCTTGCAGCACCAGGTCGAAATCGGTCTTTTCTTCAGCGGCCGGGGCAGCGGCACCACCAGCGGCGGCCGGAGCAGCCATGGCGGCGGCGGACACGCCGAACTTCTCTTCGATGGCTTTCACCAGGTCGTTGAGTTCCATCACGCTCATGCTGTCCAGAGCGGTCAAAAATGCGTCTTTGTCGAATGCCATTTTGATTTCCTAAATAACGATTGGTTGGGAACAGGTGGCTCAGGCCGCCTGTGCCTCGCCCTTCTTCTCGGCCAGTGCGGCCAGCACACGTGCGGTACGAGAGATGGGGGACTGCATCAAGCCCAGCAACTGGGCCAACAGCACTTCCTTCGAAGGAATGCTGGCCAGCTCCTTCACGCCGTTTGCGTCCAGGGCTTTACCGGAATACACGCCACCGCGGATCACCAACTTGTCGTTGGTTTTCGCGAAATCGGCCACCACCTTGGCGGCAGCGACGGCATCTTCCGAGAAGCCATAGATCAGCGGGCCGGTCATCTGGTCGGCACCTGCCTCGAAGCCCGTACCGGTCACAGCGCGGCGGGCCAGGGTGTTCTTCAGAACACTCAGGCTCACACCTTGGCTGCGGGCGGCAACGCGCAACTGGGTCAGGGCAGCGACCGTGATGCCGCGGTATTCCGCCATCACGAGCGTTTGAGCTTTAGCGGCGAGTGCCGACACCTCGTCGATGACGGCTTGCTTCTCACTGCGGTTCAGACTCAAGGTCTACTCCTTAAAAAGCAGGGTCGAAACGCCTTCCCTGCACCTTCTTGCAGCGACCAACCGAATTTGGAACACATTCCATCTGCGGCGGGATCGCCATCTGCGCTGGCGGTTCACATTAAGTGGCAACCCAGGCTGCCACACCAGCGGTCTTGGATGACTCCCGAAGGTTGCCCCTCGGGACCCACCACCTTGGACCACCCGTGACCGGGCGGTCCAAAATCACTTGCCGATCAGGCCGCGATGGAAGCGACGTCGACGCGGACGCCCACGCCCATGGTGGACGACACGGCCACTTTGCGCAGGTACTGCCCTTTGGACGAAGCGGGCTTGGCCTTGTTCAGCGCGTCCAGCAACGCAGCCAGGTTGCCCTGCAGCTTGTCGCTGTCGAACGAACGACGACCGATGGTGCCGTGCACGATACCGGCTTTGTCCACGCGGAACTGCACCTGACCGGCCTTGGCGTTCTTGACTGCCGTCGCAACATCGGGTGTCACCGTACCCACTTTGGGGTTGGGCATCAGGCCGCGGGGACCCAGGATCTGACCCAGGGTACCGACGATGCGCATCGCATCGGGGGACGCGATCACGACGTCGAAGTCCATCTTGCCGGCCTTGATGTCGGCGGCCAGGTCATCGAAACCGACGACGTCGGCGCCAGCGGCCTTGGCCTCTTCGGCCTTGGCACCCTGGGCAAACACGGCCACGCGCTTGGTCTTGCCAGTGCCATTGGGCAGCACCACGGCGCCACGCACCACCTGGTCGGACTTCTTGGCGTCCACGCCCAGTTGCACGGCCACGTCGATCGATTCATCGAACTTGGCGTTGGCGCACTCCTTGACGATGGCCAGCGCCTCGGTCAGGGGGTACAGCTTGGTGGAATCCACCTTGCCTTCAAACGCTTTTTGCTTTTTGGTCAGCTTGGCCATGTCACACGCCCTCCACAATCACGCCCATGGAACGGGCCGAACCAGCGATGGTCTTGACGGCCGCTTCCAGATCGGCAGCGGTCATGTCCTTCATCTTGGTCTTGGCGATTTCCTCGAGCTGGGCACGGGTGATCTTGCCCACCTTGGCCTTGTTCGGCACGGAAGAGCCCTTGTCCAGCTTGATCGCCTTCTTGATCAGCGTCGTGGCCGGCGGGGTCTTGATGATGAAGGTGAAGCTCTTGTCCGCGTAGGCAGTGATCACCACCGGCAGCGGCAGACCGGGCTCGACGCCCTGAGTCTGGGCGTTGAACGCCTTGCAGAACTCCATGATGTTCAGGCCGCGCTGACCCAGCGCCGGACCGATCGGGGGAGAGGGGTTGGCCTTACCAGCTGGCACCTGCAGCTTGATGAAGCCGACGATTTTCTTCGCCATGAGTGAGCTCCTGCGAGTTCATGCGGCAACGGACGCTGTCCGCCACCTCCTCGCGCAAAGATCCTGTCCGCCCCTCTTTCGAGAAGCCGCCGGCAACGGATCGACAACGCCAGCAAAAAACGCCAAGGCGATCTCTCGCTTCGGCGGAATTTGGGATTATAGCAACTTTGCCTGCAAGCACAAGCCCATCACGGCCAGCCCCGCAAGCTCGCCCGCGCTTTACCGCGCAGGACTCAGGTCTTCTCGACCTGATTGAACTCCAGCTCGACCGGCGTGGCGCGACCAAAGATGGTGACCGACACGCGCAGCTTGTTCTTTTCGTAGTTGACTTCTTCGACAGTGCCGTTGAAATCGGTGAACGGACCCTCTTTGACCCGAACATACTCACCAATGACAAACTCGACCTTGTGGCGCGGCTTGTCGGAGCCTTCCTGCATCTGGCCGATGATCTTCTGGACCTCGTCCTCGGAGATGGGCGTGGGGCGATTGCGCGCACCGCCGACGAATCCCGTCACCTTGCTGGTGTTCTTCACCAGGTGCCAGGTATCGTCGTCCATCACCATTTCGACCAGAACGTAACCGGGGAAGAACTTGCGTTCGGTGGTGCGCTTGACACCGTTCTTGACCTCCACCACCTCTTCGGTGGGGACCAGGATGCGACCGAACTTGTCCTGCATGCCGGCGCGCTGCACGCGCTCCAGAATGTTGCGCTCGGCCGCCTTCTCCATGCCGGAATAGGCATGCACCACGTACCAGCGCATGCCTTCGGCGGGAGCGGCACTCATCGTGGCCACGTTAGTTTCCGTCATAGTCATCTCCAACCCAGCACCAGGTCGTACATCACCCACTCCAGGGTCTTGTCCGTCAGCCACAGGAACAGCGCCATCACAAACACGAAGGCAAAGACGTACGCCGTCATTTGCATCGATTCCCGACGGGTCGGCCACACGACCTTCTTGACTTCTTTCCATGAGTCTTTGCCGTAGGCCATGAAGCGACGCCCGACGTCAGACACCGCCACGACGCCGGCCGCGGCAGCCAGCGCCACGAGCAACACACCCCACTGGACCAGACCACCTTGGGCCGTCAGCAGGTAAAAGCCCACGAAACCGGCCAGCAGCAGGAGCACCGCCGCGGCCAGCTTGGCCTTGTCAGCGCCGGAGCTGACGGTTTCGACATCGGTTGAGGCCATGTGTGTGGCACCTAAAAAAACGTACACCCGAGAAACGCAAGCCCACCTGAGGTCTTACGACATCGGCGGGCTTTGTTGAAAACCACAGGAGCAATCGATATCGCTATCGTTCACTGCCGGGTGGCAGGGGCAGAGGGAATCGAACCCCCAACCTTCGGTTTTGGAGACCGACGCTCTGCCAATTGAGCTATACCCCTACGCTGATTCAAAATCAGTCGATGATCTTGGCAACCACGCCGGCGCCGACGGTGCGGCCGCCTTCACGGATGGCGAAACGCAGGCCCTCTTCCATGGCGATCGGGGCGATCAGCTTGACGGTGATCGACACGTTGTCACCAGGCATGACCATTTCCTTGCCCTCGGGCAGCTCGATGGAGCCGGTCACGTCGGTGGTGCGGAAGTAGAACTGCGGACGGTAGTTGTTGAAGAACGGGGTGTGACGACCACCTTCGTCCTTCGACAGCACGTACACCTCACCGGTGAAGTGGGTGTGCGGCTTGATGGAGCCGGGCTTGCACAGCACCTGGCCGCGCTCGACTTCTTCGCGCTTGGTGCCGCGCAGCAGGATGCCGACGTTGTCGCCTGCCTGGCCCTGGTCCAGCAGCTTGCGGAACATTTCCACGCCGGTGCAGGTGGTCTTCTGGGTGGGCTTGATGCCGACGATTTCGATTTCTTCGCCGACCTTGATGATGCCGCGCTCCACACGACCGGTCACCACGGTGCCGCGGCCAGAGATGGAGAACACGTCTTCCACGGGCATCAGG
>JAUWAE010000195.1 GCA_030602185.1 Comamonadaceae bacterium | reverse complement strand
GAAGATCATCCCCGAATGCACCCTGCCGCTGACCGGCAAGGGCGTGGTGGACCGCATCATCACCGACCTGGGCGTGATGGACGTGACGCCCGAAGGCCTGAAGCTGGTGGAACTGGCCGACGGCGTGACGCGCGAGGAAATCCAGAGCAAGACGGGCGTGCCGCTGCTCTGACACCGTTTGGGCGCCCACCGGTGGTGGGCCGCCTGCTGCTCAGTCGGTTGCTCGGTCGGCCGGTAGGTCTTCGGCCAGCACGATGCGGTTGCGGCCCGTGGTCTTGGCGTGGTAGAGGGCTTTGTCGGCGCGCCGGTACAGGCTTTCTGCCGTGTCATCGGGTGTGGCCGCCACGATGCCGGCACTCAAGGTCAGGTCGGGTGCCACCGGGCTGACCTCGTGCGTGATGGCCAGCGAGGCCAGGCGTTGCTGCACCGCCGCCATCCAATGCTGGGCGCCCTGCAGCGGTGTGTCTTCTAGTACCACGGCAAACTCTTCGCCGCCGATCCTGGCGGGCAGGTCGCCGGGGCGGCGGGCTTGCGCCAGCAGGCAGCGCCCCAGGGCTTTGAGTGCTTCGTCGCCCTGGGCGTGGCCATAGTGGTCGTTGTAGAGCTTGAAGTGGTCCACGTCGAGCACCACCAGGCACAGCGGCCGGTGGTGGCGCTTGAACGTGGCCAGTGCGCGGTGCAAGGTGTTGTCGAAGCTGCGGCGGTTGGGCAGGCCGGTCAGTGCATCCGATTCGGCCTGCAGCTCCAGGTGTTCCAGCTGGCTCTGGATCAGTCCCAGCAGGTTGTTGGTGTCGTGGGCGAGCTGGGTGATTTCGTCTCGGCCATCGACGGTGAGGTTGGCGTGCCACGCCTCGTCCCGGTGGATGGTGCGCAGCTCCTGGCTGAAACGCACCAGCCGCCGCACCACGACGCGGTCCAGCATCACCAGCAGCCCTGCTGTGATGAGCAGGAATACCCCGAACAGCTGCCACTGCAGTGACGCCAGGTCGTCGCTGGCCTGCTGGAAAGCCTGGCGCGGCCAGTCCAGCCGCAGGTGACCCACGGTTTGTGAGGCCAGGTCGCGCACCGGCCACCAGGCCTGCACCAGGTCTGGGGTGGATTGCAGCCGGGGCCGGGCCTGGCCCAGAGCGGAGGTGATCAAGTCGCCCGTGAGGCTGTCGGGCAGGTCTGGCGCTGGATCGGCCGACAGGTTGAACCGCAGACCGGTCAGCTTGAACAGGTGCTCGTTGAAATCGGCACGCAATGGTTCGCCTACCACCAACAGGCCGTGGACCGGTCCCTGGCCGGAGCTGTCTCGTATGCCCTGGCTGCACAGCGCCATCCAGGTGCCGTTCCAGTGCCCCAGGCCACAGCTGCGTTCGCCCGGCGCGGGCGGCTGCAGCAAACGGGCGCCATACCGGCTGGCCAGCACCGCGCTGGGGTCGATGCCGTTCTGGCTGACGGTGTGCAAGGGGCGCCGTTGCCCGTCCAGCACGACGAGCCAGCTGAACCCAGCGGCCGCGATCGCGTCCTGGTGGAGGTTGCTGTCGGCAAAAGGGGTGTGGGGGTTTTGGACGTATTCGGCAAATTCCGTCCAGTTGGCCCAGTCGTTGACCAGTTTTTCGTGGTGCTTCAACTCGGTGTCTATCGCCACCAGCAGGCGCTGCAAGTCGCGCTCCACCGCGGCCAGTTCGACCTCCACGTGGCTGCGGTGTAGCCGCCAGGTTACCCAGGATTGGGCACCGATGAGCGGCACCAGCATCAAGGCCATCAAGGCAACGACCAGTTTGAATCGAATGCTAAACAAGAATCCATCCCTGGGAAATGTGGTTTAAATGATTTTTAATAATGCAAATATTATGAACAAATGCGGGCCGCGGTGCAAGCGCTTGGGCGTTAGAAGCTGGCGGGTGAATGCCACCGCAGCCATTCGCCACTGACCGGGTGCGGCAGGCTGAGCTCGGTGGCGTGCAGCAACAGGCGCGGGCTGGCCGCCACGGCCTCGGGCGGGGCGTAGAGCTCGTCGCCCAGGATGGGGTGGCCGATGGCCTGCAGGTGCACGCGCAGCTGGTGCGAGCGGCCGGTCACGGGTTCCAGCACCAGCCGGGTGGCCGGGATGCCCACCTGCGCGGGCGCAGGGTGCACGCGCCAGCGCGTGCGGCTCGGTTTGCCCACGGCCCAGTCGACCTTGCTTTTGGGGCGGTTCGGCCAGTCCACGATGAGGGGCAGGTCGATTTCGCACCAGCCCTCAGGGTCGGCACCGGCGTCGTCGGGGCAGCCGGCCACCACGGCCTCATAACGCTTGTGCACGCGCCGCTCGGCAAAGGCGCGCGACAGGGCGGTTTGCGCCGCTGGGCCGCGCGCCATCACCAGCAGGCCGGAGGTGGCCATGTCGAGCCGGTGCACCACCAGCGCGTCGGGGTAGAGCGCCTGGGCGCGGGCGCTCAGGCAGTCGGCGTTCTCTGGTCCGCGGCCCGGCACCGAGAGCAAGCCGGCCGGCTTGTCGAGCACCAGCAAGGTGTCGTCGACGTGCAATGCGTGCAGCCCGTCGGGTACGGCCAGCGGTCGCCAGGCCGGCAGGGTCACAGCTCGGCCCCCTCGACGATGAAGCGCACGCGGCGCTGACCCTGCCATTCGTCGGCGTCGAGCCGGTAGGCCAGGCGGGCGCGTGCTGGCAGCGGCTCGGCGCGCCCGAACCAGATGCCGTCGACCAGCTCGCCACCGTGGCGCAGCTTGAGCTGGAGGTGTTTCTGGCCCACCAGCCGTTGCGACACCACGTCCAGCTCCTCGCAAAACACCGGGGGCGCGAAGCCCTGGCCCCAGACCTGCTGCTGCAGGGTGTCGATCAGGTCCACCCGGCGGTACTGTGGCTCCAGGGGCCCGTCGGCTTCCACGCAGCGCTGGAGGGTGGCGGCGTCCAGCCATTCGCTGGCGATGGCCTGCAGCGCCGCGCCGAAGGTGTCCAGCCCGTCGCGGTGCAGGGTGCAACCGGCCGCCATGGCGTGGCCGCCGAAGCGCAGCAGTAACCCCGGGTGGCGTTTGGCGACGAGGTCGAGCGCGTCGCGCAGGTGAAAGCCTGGGATGGAGCGGCCGGAGCCTTTCACCTCGTGCCCTTGCCCCGGGGCCTGGCTGGCCGCGAACACGAAGGTGGGGCGGTAGAGCTGGTCTTTCAGCCGCGACGCCACGATGCCGACCACCCCTTCGTGGAAGGAGGGGTCGAACACGCACACGGCAGCGGGTGGCGGTGCGTCGGCCGGCCAGAGGCCGTCAGCCAGCGCGAGGGCCTGCTCGCGCATGTCCTGCTCCAGCACCTTGCGTTCGCGGTTGATGCCGTCGAGCTGCCGGGCGAGGTCGGCGGCCCGCGCCGCGTCGTCGGTGGTCAGGCATTCGATGCCCAGGCCCATGTCGCGCAAACGGCCGGCAGCGTTCAGGCGCGGGCCCAGGGCAAAGCCCAGGTCGAAGCTGCTGGCCTGGCGCGGCTGGCGCCCGGCCACCTCGAACAGCGCCGCCATGCCGGGTGGCAACGCGCCGGCACGGATGCGCTTGAGCCCCTGCGCCACCAGGCGGCGGTTGTGGGCGTCCAGCCGCACCACGTCGGCCACCGTGCCCAGGGCCACCAGCGGCAGCAGGCGGTCGATCCGGGGCTGGTGCTCGGTCGTGAAGGCGCCGCGCGCACGCAGTTCGGCCCGCAGCGTGAGCAGCACGTAGAACACCACCCCCACGCCAGCCATGGCCTTGCTCGGGAAGGGGCAGTCGGGCTGGTTGGGGTTGACGATGACGCAGTCCTGCGGGAGCTGCACCTGACCGTCGATCACGGCGGGCAGGTGGTGGTCGGTGATCAGCACGTCGAGGCCGATGCGGCGGGCATGGGCCACGCCGTCCACGCTGGCAATGCCGTTGTCCACCGTGATCAGCACCTCGGCCCCCAGGGCCTTGACGCGCTCGGCAATGGCGGGCGTGAGCCCGTAGCCGTCGGCAATGCGATCGGGCACCAGGTACGACACGCGCGGTGGCTGCGGCAGCGCCTGGCCCAGCATCCGCAGGCCCCGCACCGCGGTGGCGCAGGCGGTGGCGCCGTCGCAGTCGTAGTCGGCCACGACGCACAGGTGGCGGCCCTGGCCCAGGGCATCGGCCAGCAGGCGCGCGGCCTCGCTGGCACCCCGGAGCTGCTGGGGCGGCGCCAGGCGGGCCAGTTGGTCGTCGAGTTCGTCGGCGTCGCGCACGCCACGGGCGGCAAACAACCGCGCCAGCAGCGGGTGCAGGCCGGCCTGCTCCAGCGCCCAGGCGGTGCGGGGGGGCACGGGGCGGGTGACGATCTTCACAGCGCCTCCAGAACGGTCACAGCGGTCGTGGCCGCCGGGCGGCCCAGGCCCAGCCGTTGCCACCAGGGCCGGCGGGCGGTGCGTGTGGCTGGGGCGTAGCGCACCCAGCCGCGCTCGCCGCACAGTGTCAGCTGGCGCCGGTGCTGGTCGGCGGCCGCAGCCCAGGGCGCCAGCGTGGCGTCGAGCGCCTGCCAGGCAGCCGCCCAGGCCGTCCAGTCACCGGCCAGCGCCGGGGCGCGCAGGGCGTTGAGCACCGTGGGCGCCGCTGTGGCATCGCCAT
>JAUWAE010000161.1 GCA_030602185.1 Comamonadaceae bacterium | reverse complement strand
CTTCCTGGAAGCCCCTGACACACCGCTGGCCCAGGCGCCCAGCCAGCCCCTGGGCTCGCAGCTGGACCGGGCGATGCTGGAGCTGCTGCAGGCCCAGGCACAGCGCCTGCAGACCGTGAGCGCCGAACTGGAGACGGTGCGCGCCAGCCTCAACGAACGCAAGCTGATCGAACGTGCGAAGGGGCTGCTGATGGCGCACCGCCAGCTCAGCGAAGACGACGCTCACCGCGCCTTGCGCCGGATGGCGATGGGACAGGGGCGGCGGCTGGTCGATGTGGCCGAAACCGTGCTGGCCATGGCCGACATGCTGCCCGTGCGCGCCGGCTGAGCCCACGCCCTGTTGCGGTGCAGCATGAACGCGGGCCGCGGGCCGCGTGCACCACAACGGGTCAAGCAGGCTGCCTGCACCGCCACCGGCTGACAGCAAATCCACCTGGCACGGAAGCTGCATTAGGGATTACACGGGTGTGAGCCAATGGCGGCGGACACCGCCGTCGCACAGCGACACCCCACGGACAACGGCGTCCATCACCCCTGCGGCAGCGGGCCAGTGATGGACGCCGTTGCGTTTTCTGGCCCATGCATCGAGAGGATCTGCCATGCGTCCCACCCCCTCCACCGACCGGCCGACGGCCGCACCCGAAGCCCCGCGGACCACCCGCCGCGACCTGATCAAAAGCGGCGGTGCGCTGGCCGGTGCCGCCCTCTTTTCCAGCCTGGGACACCACGGCGTCTGGGCCGCCGGATCCGACGCTCCGGAAAAAACCGAAGTCAAGGTGGGCTTCATTCCGCTGACCGACTGCGCCAGCGTGGTCATGGCCGCCGAACTGGGGCTGGACAAGAAGTACGGCGTCAAGATCGTCCCGACCAAGGAAGCCAGCTGGCCTGGCGTACGCGACAAGCTGGTCAATGGCGAACTCGACTTTGCCCATGTGCTCTACGGCCTGATCTACGGCGTGCACCTGGGCACGGCCGGGCCCCGCAAAGACATGGCCGTGCTGATGAACCTCAACCACAACGGCCAGGCCATCACACTGAGCAAGAAACTCGCCGACAAGGGCGCGGTGGACGGCGCCAGCCTGGCCAAGCTGATGCAAAGCGAGAAACGCGAGTACACCTTCGCGCAGACCTTCCCCACCGGCACCCACGCCATGTGGATCTATTACTGGCTGGCGGCCCACGGCATCCACCCGCTCAAGGACGCCAAGGTCATCACCGTGCCACCGCCGCAGATGGTGGCCAACATGCGCGTGGGCAACATGGACGGCTTCTGCGTCGGCGAGCCCTGGAACCACCGCGCCATCATGGACGGCATCGGCATCACCGCCACCACCACCCAGGCCATCTGGCAAGACCACCCCGAAAAAGTGCTGGGAACCACCGCGGACTTCGTGCAGAAGTACCCCAACACCGCGCGTGCCGTCACGGCCGCCATCCTGGAGGCGAGCCGCTGGATCGACGCCGGGCTGCAGAACAAGCTGAAGATGGCCGAAACCATTGCCCAGCGGGCTTACGTCAACACGGGCGTCGACGCGATCAACCAGCGCATCCTGGGCCGTTACCAGGACGGCCTGGGCAAGACCTGGGACGACCCGCACCACATGAAGTTCTACAACGACGGTGCGGTGAACTTCCCCTACCTGAGCGACGGCATGTGGTTCCTGACCCAGCACAAACGCTGGGGTTTGATGAAGGAGCACCCGGATTACCTGGGTGTGGCCAAGGCGATCAACCGCATCGACATCTACAAGCAGGCCGCCACCGCCAGCAAAACCCCTTTGCCCAAGAGCGAGATGCGCACCCACAAGCTGGTGGACGGCGTGGTGTGGGACGGCAAGGACCCGGCGAAATACGCCGACAGTTTCAAAGTGAAGGCCTGAGGAGCACGCCATGGTGAGCGCCGTATTTCATTCGCCGCTGGACGCGGCCCCGCGGGCGGAAACCGCCGTACGCCATCTGGCCAAACCAGTGGCTGGCACACCCCAGGCCGCCGTCGCACGCCCCGCCAAAGCCGCCGGTTTCGACGGGTCGGAACTGGCCCAGCGGGTGGTGCCGCCGGTGCTGGGCCTGCTGCTGTTGATTGGCGTGTGGTACCTGGTGTCGGTGTCCACGGGCAGCAGCATCCCGTCGCCGCTGGACACGGGCCGGCAGGCGCTGCAAATCTTCTCGGACCCGTTCTACCGCAACGGTCCCAACGACCAGGGCGTGGGCTGGAACGTGCTGATGTCGCTGCAACGCGTGGCCATGGGCTTCGGCCTGGCGGCGGCCGTGGGCATTCCGCTGGGCTTCATGATCGGGCGCTTCGGCTTCCTCAGCCGCATGTTCAACCCGCTCATCAGCCTGCTGCGGCCGGTCTCGCCGCTGGCGTGGCTGCCTATCGGGCTGCTGGTGTTCAAGGGCGCCAACCCGGCCGCCATCTGGACCATCTTCATCTGCTCGATCTGGCCGATGGTGATCAACACCGCCGTGGGTGTGCAACGCGTGCCGCAGGACTACATGAACGTGGCCCGCGTGCTGAACCTGAGCGAGTGGAAGATCGTCACCAAGATCCTGTTCCCCGCCGTGCTGCCCTACATGCTGACGGGCGTGCGCCTGGCCGTGGGCACCGCATGGCTGGTGATCGTGGCCGCCGAAATGCTGACCGGCGGCGTGGGCATCGGCTTCTGGGTGTGGGACGAGTGGAACAACCTCAACGTCACCAACATCATCGTGGCGATCTTCGTCATCGGCACCGTGGGCCTGCTGCTGGAGATGGCCCTGATCAAGCTGGCCACGGCCTTCACGTTCGAAGAGGTGAAATCATGAACGACGCGAAGTACATCGACATCCAGGGCGTGGCGCAGACGTTCAAGACCAAGAAGGGCCTGTTCCCTGCCTTGCGCGACATCGACCTCACCATTGCCAAGGGCGAGTTCGTGGCGCTGATCGGCCACTCGGGCTGCGGCAAGTCCACGCTGCTCAACCTGATCGCCGGGCTCACCACGCCCACCGACGGCGTGCTGCTGTGTGCCGGGCGCGAAATCGCCGGGCCGGGGCCGGAACGCGCCGTGGTGTTCCAGAACCACTCGCTGCTGCCATGGCTGACCTGCTTCGAGAACGTCTACCTGGGGGTGGAGCGTGTGTTTGGCGCGGCGGCGAAGAGCACAGGCGCCAAGGCCGAGACGAAAGCCCAGTTGCTGGAACGCACGCACGCCGCCCTGGCCCTGGTGGGGCTGACCCATGCGGCACAGAAACGCCCCGGCGAAATCAGCGGCGGCATGAAGCAGCGCGTGGGCATCGCCCGCGCCCTGGCGATGGAACCCAAGGTGCTGTTGATGGACGAGCCCTTTGGCGCGCTGGACGCCCTGACCCGCGCCAAGTTGCAGGACGAGCTGCTGGACATTGTGGCCCGCACGCAGAGCACGGTGGTGATGGTGACCCACGATGTGGACGAGGCCGTGCTGCTGTCGGACAAGATCGTGATGATGACCAACGGCCCCGCCGCCACCATCGGCGAGGTGCTGAAGGTCGATCTGCCGCGGCCGCGCCACCGGGTGGCGCTGGCCGAAGACCCGGCCTACCTGCACTACCGCAAAGCGGTGATCGACTTCCTGTACACCCGGCAAGCTCACGTGGAAAAGGTGGCCTGAGATGGACATGCGCGTCAATCCCAAAGAGAAGATGAAACTGGTGATGGTGGGCAACGGCATGGCCGGCGTACGCGCGCTTGAGGAGCTGCTCAAGCTCGCCCCGGACCTCTACGACATCACCGTCTTTGGTGCCGAGCCGCACCCCAACTACAACCGCATCCTGCTCTCGCCCGTGCTGGCGGGCGAGCAGACGCTGGAAGAGATCGTCCTGAACGACTGGGCCTGGTACCAGGACAACGGCATCACCCTGCACGCTGGCTGGACCGTGACCGAGGTGGACCGCACCCGCCGCATGGTCCACGCCCGCAACGCCCTGGGCGACACCATGAGCGAGCCCTACGACCGGCTCATCCTGGCCACCGGCTCCAACCCCTTCATCCTGCCCATCCCCGGCAAGGACTTGCCTGGCGTGCTGGCCTACCGCGACATTGCCGACACGCAGGCCATGATAGCCGCGGCCGCGCAGTACCAGCATGCCGTGGTGATAGGCGGCGGCCTGCTGGGCCTGGAAGCCGCCAACGGCCTGATGAAGCGCGGCATGAGCGTGACGGTAGTGCACGTGGCCCCCTGGCTCATGGAGCGCCAGCTCGACGATGTGGCGGGCAAGCTGCTGCAGCAGTCGCTGCAGGAACGTGGCATGAAGTTCCTGATGGGCGCGCAGACCGCCGCGCTGGTGGCTGGCGAGAACGGTGAAAACGGCGGCCGCGTCAGCAAGGTGCAGTTCAAGGACGGCACCGAGGTGCCCGCTGACCTGGTGGTGATGGCCGTGGGCATCCGCCCCAACACCGCGCTGGCCGAGAGCATGCGCCTGCACGTCGACCGCGGCATTGTGGTGAGCGATACCATGCAGACCGTGACCGACCCGCGCATCTACGCGGTGGGCGAGTGCGCCAGCCACCGCGGCATTGCCTACGGGCTGGTCGCCCCGCTGTTCGAGCAGGGCAAGGTGCTGGCCAACCACCTGGCCGAATTCGGCATCGGCCGCTACACCGGCTCGCTCACGTCCACCAAGCTCAAGGTCACCGGCATCGACCTGTTCTCGGCGGGCAACTTCATGGGCCAGGCCAGTGGGCGCCCGGAGGACGCAGGCTGCGAGGAAATCCTGCTGAGCGACCCGGTGGGCGGCGTGTACAAGAAGCTCGTCATCAAGGACGACCAGCTTGTTGGTGCCTGCCTGTACGGGGACACCGTGGACGGCTCCTGGTACTTCAAGCTGCTGCGCGAAGGCCGCAAGGTCTCCGACATCCGCGACAAGCTGATGTTCGGTGAATCCAACATGGGCGACACCGGCCACGAAGGCCACAACAAGGCCGCCAGCATGCCCGACGAGGCCGAGGTCTGCGGCTGCAACGGCGTCACCAAAGGCAGCATCTGCAAGGCCATCAAGGACAAAGGCCTGTTCACACTGGACGAGGTGCGCAAGCACACCAAGGCCAGCGCCTCCTGCGGTTCGTGCACCGGCCTGGTCGAGCAGATCCTGATGTTCACCGCCGGCGGCGACTACAGCGCCACACCCAAGAAGAAGGCCATGTGCGGCTGCACCGACCACAGCCACGAGGACGTGCGCGAGGCCATCCGCACGCCGCTGCCCGATGGCAGCAAGCTGCTCACCACCAGTGCCGTCTTCAAGCACCTGGGCTGGAAAACCCCCAACGGCTGCGCCACCTGCCGCCCCGCCGTCAACTACTACCTTATCAGCACCTGGCCCAAAGAGGCCAAGGACGACCCGCAAAGCCGCTTCATCAACGAACGCAGCCACGCCAACATCCAGAAGGACGGCACCTACAGCGTGATCCCGCGCATGTGGGGCGGCGAGACGACCGCCAGCGAGCTGCGCCGCATTGCCGACGTGGTGGACAAGTACCAGATCCCCACCGTCAAGGTGACCGGGGGCCAGCGCATTGACCTGCTGGGCGTGAAGAAGGAAGACCTGGTGGCCGTGTGGAAAGA
>JAUWAE010000249.1 GCA_030602185.1 Comamonadaceae bacterium | reverse complement strand
CAGATTGTCCAACCATAGATTTCTCCTGCTCGTTTCGACTTGGAGGAAGCCAACGCACGCGAGCCACTGGCTTCCGCTGCGTTGCTTCCTCGCACATTGCCCATGTTGTGTGTCAGAACGGGCAGGGCGATTGGCCAACGTATGCAATTTATCGCAAGTAACCGGTTTTGGCACTGCTGCAGCGCAGCAGTTGTCTCGGCCCGGGCAGGGCGTCAGCGTCGCATCAGTAAAATCGGGCCCAATTTCGCTGTTTCTTCAACTCTGTTCAACGAGTCAACATGTCCCTCGACCACGTCACCCCCGGCAGCAAAGTGCCCGAATCGTTCAACGTCATCATCGAAATCTCGATGAACGGCGACCCGATCAAGTACGAAGTGGACAAAGCCTCGGGCTGCATCTTCGTGGACCGTTTCATGAACACCGCGATGCACTACCCGACCAACTACGGTTACGTGCCCAAGACTATCGCCGGTGACGGCGACCCGGTGGACGTGCTGGTGATCACCCCGGTGCCGCTGCCCCCCGGCGTGGTGGTGCCTTGCCGCGCCCTGGGCATCCTGAAGATGGAAGACGAAGGCGGCGTGGACGGCAAGGTGCTGGCCGTGCCCACCGAGAAGATCCTGCCCCTGTATTCCCAGTGGCAGAAGCTGGAAGACCTGAACCCGGTGCGCCTGAAGGCCATCGAGCACTTCTTCGAGCACTACAAGGACCTGGATCCCGGCAAGTGGGTCAAGGTGCTGGGCTGGGACGGCAAGGACGCCGCCCACAAGGAAATCCTGGACGGCATCGCCGCCTACGAAGCCGAGCAGAAGGCCTGACCTTCGGTGCGTTCGGCGGCTGCACCGGCTGCGTGCCGGTGCTTGGCCGTTTTTGAAGCCCCTTGCCGGGCCCGGTTCACGCCGGGGTTCGCAAGGGGCTTCGGCGTTCCAGGTGTTCCAGGTAATTCGCCACGCCGTCGCCCTCGCGCTGCAGAAAGCGTTCCACGGCATCGGCGAAAGCCGGGTGGGCCAGCCAGTGGGCGCTGTGCGTGACCACCGGCAGCAGGGCGCGAGCCATCTTGTGCTCGCCTTGCGCGCCGCCTTCAAAGCGCCGCACACCGTGCGCGATGCACCACTGAAGGGGCTGGTAGTAGCAGGCTTCGAAGTGCAGGCAGTCCACCCGCTCCAGCGCCCCCCAGTAGCGGCCGTAGGCGGCCTCGGGGTGGGCGGATTCGTCGCTCAGCGCCACCAGGCTGCAGGCGATGGGCGTGCCGTCGGCGCGGCGGGCCAGGAAGAGCAGCCAGTGTTCCGGCAACTGTTTGGCCATGGCCTGGAAGAACGCCGGGTGCAGGTAGGGCGGGTTGCCGTGCTCCAGGTAGGTGCGCGCGTAGCAGCGGTAGAAGAAATCCCAGTCGGCGGCTGAGATGTCGCGCCCGCGCCGGTGCTCGAAGGTCACGCCCGCCTCGGCCACACGTCGCCGTTCCTGGCGTACCTTCTTGCGCTTCTCCTGCGTCAGCGAGGCCAGAAAACCATCGAAATCCCCCCAGGGCCTGTCAGCCCGCTGCGTCCAGTGGAACTGCACGGTCTGGCGGTCCATCAGGCCCGCGTTTGTACAGGCATGCCGGTCGGCCGGTTCGACAAACAGCACATGCAGCGACGACAAGCCCTGCGCCCGGCAGTGGGCCAGGATCGCCTGCGCCAGCGCTTCACGCGCTGCGCAGTCCAAGGCCAGCAGCCTGGGACCGGGCACGGGTGTGAAAGGTACGGCCACCACGGCCTTGGGGTAGTAGTCCAGCCCGTGCTGCGCGTAGGCGTTGGCCCATGCCCAGTCGAACACGTATTCGCCGTACGAGTGGTTTTTGACGTACAGCGGCGCGGCAGCGTGCAGCTCGCCACCCTGCCACAGGGTGATCCACCGCGGCGCCCAGCCGGTGGCGGGCACGGCGCTGCCGCTGGTGTGCAGGGCGGCCAGGTAGGCATGGCGCATGAAAGGGCCACTGGCGGCGCCCCCGGGTTGCCGCGCTAGCAACCCATCCCACGCCTCGGCGTTCAAAAGCGAGGGGTCCGTGACGACCCGGGTGACATAATTCCTCACACTGCAACCGTTATCCATGTCCATGACGCTCAAGCTCTGCGTAGCGCAGCTCAATTTCGTGGTCGGCGATCTGGCCGGCAACGCCCGCCTCATCATCGATGCCGCCCGCCAGGCCCATGCACAGGGCGCCAGCATCCTGCTCACGCCCGAACTGGCCATCTGCGGTTACGCGGCCGAAGACCTGTTTCTGCGCCCGGCCTTTGTCGATGCCTGCGATGATGCCGTGAAAACGGTGGCCAGCGAGACGGCGGGGTTGAACGGCCTGCACATCGTCGTAGGGCATCCTGCGGCCGTGCCTGATGGCCGCTCGCATTCCCGCAGCGTGGGGCGCGCACCTTGCCACAACGCCGCCTCGGTCATCTGCGAAGGGCAGGTGCTGCACACCTACGCCAAGCGCGAACTGCCCAACTACCAGGTTTTCGACGAGCGCCGCTACTTTGTGCCGGGCGACCAGACCTGCGTGTTCGACGTGCCCCTGGCGTCCGGCGGTACCTTGCGCGTCGGTTTGCTCATCTGCGAAGACGCCTGGTACGAGCGGCCCGCCGAGGAGGCGCGCAACGCGGGTGCCCAGTTGCTGGTGGTCATCAACGCGTCACCGTTCCACGCGGGCAAGGGCGACGAGCGTGAGCGTGCCATGCAGCAGCGCGTGGCGGCCACAGGCCTGCCCCTGGTCTATGCCCACCTGGTGGGTGGGCAGGACGAGATCGTGTTTGAGGGGCGCAGCTTCGCGCTGGGCGCGGACGGCTCGCTCGCGGCGCGGGCGCCCAGTTTCGAATCCACCCTGTTCACCGTGGCGCTGGAAGTGCCCGTGGCCCCCGCGCCTGCCGTGCCGCTGCTGCAAGGGCCGGTGGCGCCGGAGCAAAGCGTGGAAGCCGACCTCTGGCACGCGCTGGTGCTGGGCGTGCGTGACTACATCGGCAAGAACGGTTTCCCGGGCGCCCTCATCGGCTTGTCGGGCGGCATCGATTCGGCGCTGGTGCTGGCCATTGCCGTGGACGCGCTGGGCAAGGACCGCGTGCGCGCGGTGATGATGCCGTCGCCCTACACGGCCGACATTTCCTGGATCGACGCGCGCGAGATGGCCAGCCGCCTGGGCGTGCGTTACGACGAAGTCTCCATCCGCCCCGAGTTCGAGGCCTTCCTGGCGTCGCTCGGCCCGTTTTTCGAAGGGCGCGCC
>JAUWAE010000226.1 GCA_030602185.1 Comamonadaceae bacterium | reverse complement strand
AAATCAACATGGACCGCGAGGCCATGGCCGCCACCGTCCCCGCCGTGGTCGCCATCCTGCTGGGCCTGAGCCTGGACATGGTGCTCGACAAGGACCCGACCGAATGGGCCTCTGCCGGCGAGTTGTCGGCCTTCCTGTCCTGACCCACCCCATGCGATTGTCCGAACTGCTGCGGCGACCGCACGCCCTGCCTGTCGTGCCCGATGTCGCGGCCCGGCTGATCGCCACCTTCTACCAGGACGAGGTGGACCTGCAGCGCATTGCTGGCGAGGTGGAGCGCGACCCGGCGCTGGCGGTGCGGTTGTTGCGCCAGGCCAATTCGTCCTTCTTCCGCCTGGTGCGGCCGGTGCACAGCGTGCGCGATGCGGTGGCGGTGCTGGGCCTCAACAAGGTGCGGGCGCTGGTGCTGGCCGCGGCGGTACAAGACCGGTTCCCCGCCGTGCCGGGGATGGACCTGGACACCTTCTGGCGCTACAGCTTCGCCGCGGCCACCGTGGCCCGGCTCATCTGCGCCCCGCGCCGGCTCGACGAGAACGTGGCGTTCACCGCCGGGCTGTTGCACGGGGTCGGGGAGCTGGTCATGCACACCGGCATGCCGGAGGTGATGCAGCCGATCGAGCAGGCCTCGCCGCTGCTGTCGCTCGCCCGTGCCCGCACCGAATACGGCGCACTGGGTTACTCGTACGCCGAGGCGGGTGCCGCCCTGGTGCGTCATTGGCACCTGCCGCCGCTGCTGGTGGCCGCCATCGGGCAGCACCGCAACCCGTTCGACCACGATCCGCTGGAGCCGCTGGCCGCGGTGGTGCACATGGCCGCCTGGCGGGCTCGGCTGCTGGTCAGTGGCAACCGCCGCGACGACCTCATCCACACCTACCCCGACCCCGTGGGCGAACTGCTGGGGCTGGACCCCGACTGGCTGGTCGCGCCTGACGCGGCGGGGCTGGACCAACTCCTGCAGGCATGAAGGCCCTGCACATCCACGCCGGGCCCAAAGCCCTGCAGCATTTGCGTGAGCGTGGTCTGTCGCCCGGTGATGTGGGTGTGGTGCCGGGCGCTGCGGGTGGCCCCAAGGGCCTGATCCTGGGCCCACTGGACCGGTTCCTGTTCGGCAGCTGGCTGCCGCGCGCCGACCGCGAGGTGCACCTGGTGGGCGCATCCATCGGGGCCTGGCGCATGGCCTCCGCCTGCTTGCAAGCCCCGGTACCCGCGTTCGAGCGGCTCGAGCGCGATTACATTGCCCAACACTACGAGCTGCCGCCCGGCCAGCGGCGACCCACGCCCCGTCAGGTCAGCGAAACCTTTGGTCAGAGCCTGCAGGCGTTTTATGGCGGCCGCATTGGAGAGGTGCTGACGCACCCGCGCTGGCGCCTGCACATCGTCACTTCGCGGGGGCGTCACGTGCTGGGTCGCGAAGGGCGCTGGCGCACCCCCCTGGGCTACGCAGGCGCCTTCCTGACCAACGCGGTGCGCCGCCCGGCCATGGGCGCCTGGCTGGAGCGGGTGGTGTTCTCGTCACCCGGGGCGGCGCTGCCGTTTGGCACGCGCGACTACCCGACGCGCCAGCTCGCGCTCAATGACGACAATTTCATGCCCGCCCTGCAGGCGAGTTGCTCCATCCCGTTCGTTCTGCAGGCGGTGCACGACATTCCTGGCGCCCCCCGGGGGGCCTACTGGGACGGCGGCATCACCGACTACCACCTGCACCTGCCCTACGACCCCGCCCTGGGGCTGGTGCTCTACCCCCATTTCCAACGGCAGGTCGTGCCAGGCTGGCTCGATAAATCGCTCAAGTGGCGGCACCGGGCCACGCCATTCCTCGACCACACCGTGGTGCTCGCGCCCAACCCGGCGTGGGTAGCCACCTTGCCCAACGGCAAGCTGCCCGACCGCACCGATTTCACCCGCTACGGCCAGGACTTGCCGGCCCGCATGAAGGTGTGGCAGGCGGCGGTATCGGCAGCGCAGCAACTGGCCGACGAATGGGCCGAATGGCTGGAGCGGCCCAACCCAACGCAGGTGCAGCCGCTCTGACTCACATTGACGCGGTCAGCATGGCCCGGTAGTCGTCGGCACTGGCCAGCCGCGGGTTGGTCTTGTGGCAATGGTCGGCCAGGGCGCCCTCGATCACCTTGTCGAACAGGCTTTCGGTCACGCCCATGGCCGCGAGGCCGCTGGGCAGGCCCAGCCGGGCGTTCATGTCGCGGATGGCGGGGCCGAGGTCGGTCGCACTGCCCAGGCCCATGACACGGGCCATGCGTTCCAGCCGGCGCTCTTTCTGCACCGACTCGGCCTGCGCGTTGAAGGCGATCCCCGCCGGCAGGACCGGCGCGGTGGGCGTGGCGTGGTGCAGCCGCGGGTTGACGCCACCCAGGCTGTGGCTGAGCGAGTGCACGCAACCCAGCCCCTTCTGGAAGGCCATGGCGCCCTGCATGCTGGCGCTCATCATGTGCAGGCGGGCCTCGCGGTCGCCGCCATCGCGCGTGGCGCGCTCAATGTGCGCCCAGCCGCGCTCCAGCCCGTCGAGCGCAATGCCGTCGGCCGGCGGGTTGAAGGGCGCGGCCATGAAGGTTTCCATGCAGTGGGCGATGGCGTCCATGCCGGTGGCGGCGGTCAGCAGCGGTGGCAGGCCCAGCGTCAGCTCCGGGTCGAGCAGGGCGGTCTTGGGCATCAGGTGCCAGCTGTGGAAGCCCAGCTTGCGCCCGTCGTCCACGATGACGATGGCGCCGCGCGCCACCTCGCTGCCGGTGCCGGCGGTGGTGGGAATGGCGATCAGCGGCGGCACGCGGTCGGTGATTTTGGGCGAGCCGCCTTCGATCGTGGCGTAGGTCTTGAGCGGGCCGGGGTGGGCCACCGCAATCGCCACGCCCTTGGCGCAGTCGATGGCGCTGCCACCGCCCAGCGCCACCAGGCCGTCGCAGCCGTGCTGCTCGTACAGCGCCTGCGCAGCCCGCACCGCGGCCTCGGTGGGGTTGGACGGGGTCTGGTCGAACACCGCATGGGGCAGGGCGCTCGTGCCTGTCCCCAGCGCGGCCACCGCGCGGTCCAGCAGGCCAGCCGCTTTCACGCCCGGGTCGGTCACGATCAGCGGCTTGCGCATCCCATTGCGCCCGCATTCGCCGGCCAGCAGTTGCAAGGCGCCAAAGTCGATCTGGATGTTGGTCAGGTACAGGATCTGTGACACGTTGTCTCCGTCGCGTGGTGTTATGGGGGCACTGTACACGGCCGCCCGGTGGCTGGCAGCCCTGTGCGCGA
The DNA here is from genome assembly GCA_030602185.1 of Comamonadaceae bacterium. Classification (GTDB taxonomy): domain Bacteria; phylum Pseudomonadota; class Gammaproteobacteria; order Burkholderiales; family Burkholderiaceae_C; genus JAUWAE01. The sequence goes on along the minus strand of JAUWAE010000226.1, from coordinate 437 downwards.
CAATCCGGCCCATGAGTGCCCACGCCAACCCCCGTTCGCTCCTCACCCCCGCCATGCGTGGCGTGATCGACCGCATGGCCCGCGCAGGCCGCCCGCCCATGCATGCCATGACGCCGCAGCAGGCACGCGAGTTTTACGAGGTGGGGTCGGGCGTGCTTGACATTCCGCCCCACAAAATGGCCCGTGTTGAGGCCCTGTGCATTCCCACGCGCGATGGCGCCGAACTGCACGCGCAACTGGTGGTGCCGCACGCCCATTCTCCCGAAACAGCGCAGCCACCGTGGCCGGTGCTGCTGTACCTGCACGGGGGTGGCTTCACCATTGGCAGCGTGGCCACCCACGCCAGCCTGTGCCGGCACCTGGCGCACCTGGCGCATTGCGCGGTGCTGTCGGTGGACTACCGGCTGGCGCCGGAGCACAAGGGCCCCCCCCCCGTG
>JAUWAE010000032.1 GCA_030602185.1 Comamonadaceae bacterium | reverse complement strand
TCGAAGTAGGCGCCTTCGCTGCCTCGGGCGATGGCCAGGGCCCGTTGGGCTTGCGCCGTCAGCTGGTGCTGCAGCGCCTCGGCCGCGCGTTGCGACACCGCGTCGAAGCGGTCCCCGGCGCTGACCTGGGCCGCTGTCTGGAAACGGTCCATCGCCGTCAGCAAGAACGCCGTGGTCAATGCCACCACCAGGCTGCTGACCAGCCCCACGATCCAGTGCTGAAACCTGATCGAACGAAAATGGAACATAGCGCCCTCGGATGAACTGCCCTGGTTGTAGCATCTTATGGCTGCCGCCACACAGTGTGTCGAGGCAATTTTCTTGCCAGTTCACCCGTACACGGAGCCTTCATGATGAGAAAACTGTCGTTGCGCGCCATGGCGGTCTTGCTGGCTCTGGGCTCTGCCGCGTTGGGGGTGCTGCTGTTGCTGCTGGACCCGGTGGCCCTGAAAACCTTGCGCTACCAGGGCTTTGACCAGTACCAGCGCTGGCAGCCCCGCCCCTATGTCGAGGCGCCGGTGCGCATCATCGACATCGACGAGGCCAGCCTCGAGCGCCTGGGCCAGTGGCCCTGGCCCCGCACCCGCATTGCCGAGCTGGTGGAGCGGGTCCAGGCGGCGGGGGCGGCCACGCTGGCGTTTGACGTGGTGTTTGCCGAGCCCGACCGCACCTCGCCGCGCACCGTGACCCAGCTGTGGCCGTTGGCGCCCGCCCTGCGCGGGGCCCTGCAGGCGCTGCCCGACCACGACGAGGTGCTGGCGGCGGCGTTGCGTGACAGCGATGTGGTGCTGGGCTTCGCGGTGCAGCGTGACCAGGCCGTCGAGGCCGGGCAGCGGCTGCCCAGCGCGCCCTACCGCCACGTCTGGCTGGGCGGCGGGCCCGCCCCCGAAGCGCTGCACGGCTTCACCACGGCCGTGCCGCCGCTGCCGGTGCTGGACGCGGCGGCCCGCGGCATGGGGGCGCTCACCTTCGTGCCAGATGCCGATGGCGTGGTGCGCCGCGTGCCCCTGGTCCTGCGCCTTGGCGAGCAGCCGGTGCCCTCGCTGGCGGCCGAGGCGTTGCGCGTTGGCCAGGGAGCGACCAACCACCTGCTGCGCAGCGCCGAAGGCGGATTGCCGGCACTGGAGGAGGTGCGCATCGGTGACGTCACCATCCCCACCACGGCCCAGGGCGAAATGTGGGTGCACTACAGTGCCCCGGTGCCCGAGCGCTACCTGCCCGCCTGGCGCGTGCTGGCCGGCGAGGTGGACCCCGACCTGCTCGCCGGCCACCTGGTGCTGGTGGGCAGCTCCGCCCAGGGGCTGATGGACCTGCGCTTCAACCCCCTGGGGCGGGTGATGCCCGGGGTGGAAGCGCATGCCCAGGCGCTGGAGCAGGCGCTCACCGGCCACTTCCTGACCCGCCCGCACTGGGCCCAGGCGCTGGAGGTGGTGACGGTGGCCGTCGGGGCCGTGCTGGTGGTGGGGCTGGCCACCTACGCCAGCGCGCTGCTGGCTGCGGCCGGTGCCGCCGTGCTGCTGGCCGGCGTGCTGTGGGGGGGCTGGTGGGCGTTCTCGGCCCATGGCTTGCTGATCAACAGCTTCACCCCGGCGCTGGTGCTGCTGGGCTGTTACGTGCTGGCCAGCCTGGCGCACCATTTCTGGAGCGAGCGGCAGCACCGCTGGGTCAAGCAGGCGTTTTCGCGCTATGTGTCGCCCAACCGGGTGGAGTACCTGGTCAACCACCCGGACGCGCTGGAGCTGGGGGGCAAGCGCCAGACCTGCAGCTTCATCTTCACCGACCTCGCGGGCTTCACCGGCCTGATGGAAAAAATCGACCCGGCCGAAGCGCTGGTGTTGCTCAACCGCTACCTGGAGGACATGATCGCCATCGCCTTCAAGCACCAGGGTACGCTGGACCGCATCGTGGGCGACGCGGTGGCCATCATGTTCTCGGCACCGGTGCCGCAGCCCGACCACCCGCGCCGCGCCCTCGCCTGTGCGCTCGAGATGCACACCTTCGCCACCCGCTACGCGCTCGACCTGCAGGCCCGCGGCATCCCCTTCGGCCACACCCGGCTGGGCGTGCATTCGGGCGAGGTGATCGTGGGCAACTTCGGCGGCAACGCGATTTTCGACTACCGCGCGCTGGGCGACCCGGTCAACACCGCGGCGCGCCTGGAAAGCGTCAACAAGCACCTGGGCACGCGCATTTGTGTGTCGGCCGTGACGCTTGCCGACTGCCCCGAGGCCGCGGCCCGCCCGGTCGGGCGGCTGGTGCTCAAGGGCAAGTCGCAGGCGCTGAAGGTGTACGAGCCGCTGACGCCCGAAACCCCTGAGGATTACGCCCCGCGCGCCGCCTACGAGGCCGCCTACGAGGCCATGGCGCGGGGCGACGAGGCCGCCCTGCCGATGTTCGAGGCGCTGCACCGCGACCACCCGAACGACCCCCTGGTGCGCCTGCACCACGAGCGCCTGCGCGGGCTGGACCCGATGGCCCGGGCCGAGCTGGCCGATGGCATCGTGATGGACGCCAAGTGACGGGGTGCACCTGGGTACACTGCGGTCGATCATGCAGATTCCCGGTCCCCAGCTCCAAGCGCACCTGCAACGCGGCCTGCGCCCGTTGTACACCCTGTACGGTGACGACCCGCTGCTGCAGCAGGAAGCGGCCGATGCCATCCGGGCCGCCGCCCGCGCGCAGGGGCACACCGAGCGCACGGTGTTCACCGTGGCCGGCGCCCATTTCGACTGGAGCGCCGTGCTCGCGGCCGGGGGGGCGCTCAGCCTGTTCGCCGACAAGCAGCTGGTGGAGTTGCGCATCCCGTCGGGCAAGCCGGGCAAGGAGGGCTCGCAGGCCCTGCAGCGGCTGGCCGAAGTGGCGCCCGGCAACGACAGCACGCTGACGCTGGTGCTGCTGCCCCGGCTCGACGCCGCCACGCTCAAGGGCGCGTGGTTTGGCGCGCTCGACGCCCACGGCGTCACCGTGCGCATCGACCCGGTGGAGCGTGCCCAGCTGCCGGGCTGGATCGCGCAGCGTCTGCAGCAGCAAGGCCAACACGTGGCCGCAGGAGAGGCCGGCCAGCGCACGCTGGCGTTCATGGCCGACCGGGTGGAAGGCAATTTGCTGGCCGCCCACCAAGAGATTCAGAAACTCGCCCTGCTGCACCCGCCCGGCGAGTTGACGTTCGAGCAGGTGGAGTCGGCGGTGCTGAACGTGGCCCGTTACGACCCCTTCAAGCTGGCCGAAGCCGTGCTCGACGGCCAGCCCGGCCGCGCCCAACGCATGCTCGACGGGCTGCAGGCCGAGGGCGAAGCCCCCGTGCTGGTGCACTGGGCGCTGGCCGAGGATATCCGGGCCCTGTGGCGCGTGAAAACCGCGCAGGCCGAGGGCCGGCCCCTGGCCATGGCTCTGCGCGAGCAGCGGGTCTGGGGCCCGCGCGAGAAGCGCTTCGAGCGGGTGCTGCCCCGCCTGTCGCTGGCCCAGCTCGGCCAGTGGTTGCAGGACGCTCACACGGTGGACGGGATCGTCAAAGGCCTGAAGCACGCCGACTGGCCCGATGACGCCTGGCAGGCGCTGCACCGGCTGGCGCTGCAGGTGTGCCGCGCGTGCGGGTCGCGTCCGGGCTGACGGGGTGGTCGCCGGGCCGGGGCAACTACCCGCCCAGGTCGCGGCGTTTTTCTTCGTATTCCGCGCGCCCGATCTCGCCGCTGGCGTAGCGCTCTTCCAGAATGTCCAGCGGCGTGCGACGCTGTCGGCGTGGGTCTTCGGTGCTGCCAAGCATCCAGCGCATCAGCACGACCACTGCCAGCACCACCAGGGCCAGCAGCAACAGCATGTACAGGCCCCCCATGCCCATGGGGCCATGCCAACCAAACCAGTCCATCATGGCGACCTCCTTCCGGACTGTGTCACCAGGGAGCAGGGTAAGCCGCTTGCCGGATTTGTGCAAGTGGCGCGAAAATGAATGCCCAACCATACCGGAGTGAGGGAACCATGCAGCTGTTCAAAAGAGGGCTGGCCGTGGCCATGGCCGCCGTGTTGATGGGGTGTGCCGCCGTCCCCATGGGCTCGGTGGAGGAAGACAGCCGCGCCAAGGCGTTCAAGCCGCCCGCCGACAAGGCGGCGCTGTACATCTACCGCAACGAAACCTTCGGTGCGGCAGTGCCCATGAGCGTCAGCGTCAATGGCCGCAACATCGGCCAGACGGCGTCCAAGACCTATTTCCAGTTCAACCTGGTGCCCGGGCGCTACAGCATCGAGTCCACGGCCGAGAACGTGGCCGAGCTCAAGCTGCAGATGGAAGCCGGCCGGAACTACTTCGTCTGGCAGGAGGTGAAGATGGGGATGTGGATGGCGCGCAGCCAGTTGCACCAGGTCGACGAGGACACTGGCCGTGCGGGCGTGATGGAGTCCAAGCTGGCGTCGGCGCGGCTCACCGCAGCCGAGCTCCAGCCCCTGGATGCCCAGGGGCCGACGCCTCGCAATGTCGCGCTCGACGAAAAGCTGCGCCAGCTGCAGAAACTCTACGACGACAAGCTCATCACCGAGCAGGAGTACCAGACCAAGCGCAAGGCTCTGCTGGAACAGTTCTGAGCGCCGCTGGCGCCGGTCTGGCTCAGCCGAAGTGCGGCAGCTCTGGTTTGTGGACCGGCTTGCCGGCCGCCACCCAGGCGTCGTAGCCACCGGCAATCGACTTCACGTTCAGGTAGCCCATGTCCTGCATGGCGGCGGCGGCCAGCGCAGCGCGGCCGCTGGTCTTGCAATAGAGCACGAATTTCAGGTCGCGGGCGCCCAGCTGGGGTGAGCTGCTCAGCTTGAACTCGAGCATGCCGCGCGAGGCATGCACCGCGCCGGGCAGGTGGCCGGCAGCGAACTCCTCGGCCTCGCGCACGTCCAGCAGCACGTCGGCATCGCGGATCGCGGCCTCGGCTTCGCCAACCGGGATTTCGGTCACGCGGGCCTTGGCGGCGGCGACCAGGTCTTGGGCGGTTTTCATGGGCATACTCCATGGGGGATGAAAAGGCCCATTGTGCCGCGGTTGTGGCCGGAGAAACCCCATGATTTATCAGCCATTTTTCGGGCTTAGCGCCTAAAATGCCGGCTTGACCGCAGCCCCGCCTGCACCTGGCCACCACTATGTCGATGCTCTACCCCGAACTTTTCAAGCAACTCGAATCCGTCCGTTGGGACATGGACAAGGACATTCCCTGGGATTGTTTCGATGCCAGCCTCCTGAGTGACGAACAGGCGCAGACCATCAAGATGAACGCCATCACCGAGTGGGCGGCGCTGCCGGCCACCGAGATGTTTCTGCGCGACAACCGCGACGACAGCGATTTCTCGGCCTTCATGTCGATCTGGTTCTTCGAGGAACAGAAGCACTCGCTGGTGCTGATGGAGTACCTGCGCCGCTTCCGCCCCGACCTGGTGCCGACCGAAGAGGAACTGCACGAGGTCCGCTTCGAGTTCGACCCGGCGCCGGCGCTGGAAACGCTGATGCTGCACTTCTGCGGCGAAATCCGCCTCAACCACTGGTACCGCCGCGCGGCCGAGTGGCACACCGAGCCGGTGATCAAGCACATCTACACTACGCTCAGCCAGGACGAGGCTCGCCACGGTGGCGCCTACCTGCGTTACATGAAGCGCGCGATCGCCAAGTTCGGCAACGAGGCCAAGGCGGCGTTTGCCAAGGTGGGTGTGCTGATGGCCAGTGCCCGCCGCACCGCGCAGGCCCTGCACCCGACCAACCTGCACGTCAGCAAGGTGCACTACCCGCGCGACACGGTGCAGAGCCGCCTGCCCAACCCCGAGTGGCTGGAGCACTGGCTGAGCGAGCAGATCCAATTCGACAACGTGTGGGAGACCAAGGTGGTCGACCGCATCCTGCACAACCTGAGCCTGCTGATGGAGCAGAGCTTCAAGTCGGTGCAGGAGCTCAACCGCTTCCGCAAGGAAATGGCCGCCACGCTGCCGGCGCCGGCCGCCTACCAGGGCGCCTGACCCGGCCTTCAGTCCATTTCAGCCCAGCACATGGGCCCACAGGGCCCGCACGGCGTCGATGTGCGCCTGCACCGGCGCCGGGTCGATCTGCGTGGGCGCCTCGTCGAGCCGGGCGCGGTGCTGCATCTGGCGCATGGTGCGGTAGGCGGTGGCGGCGGCCTGCCCCATGCCGGCGGGCAGCAGCCCGACGGCTTCGGCCGCCTGCAGCAGGGCGATGTTCCCGGTGTTGCCGCGCAGCGCCGGGTGCGCCGCCGACTGTGACAGCACCAGGAACTGCACGATGAATTCCACGTCGATCATGCCGCCGTGGCTGTGCTTGATGTCGAAGCGCTCGCCATGCACCGGGTGGGCAGCGCGCATTTTCTCGCGCATGGCACGGATTTCGGCGGCCAGCGCTGGCACATCGCGTTCGGCGGTGATGACGCCCTCGCGCACCGCGTCGAACCGTTCGGCCAGGCCCGGGGCGCCCAGCACGCAGCGCGCCCGGGTGATGGCCTGGTGCTCCCAGGTCCAGGCGGTGTTGCTGCCGCGCTGCTGCTGGTAGTCGGCATAGGCCTCGAAGCTGGTCACCAGCAGGCCCGAATTGCCGTTGGGCCGCAGCGCGGTGTCGATCTCGAACAGGTCGCCCTCGCCGGTCTTGACCGTGAGCCAGTTGATCATCTTGCGCACGAAGGCGGCGTAGATTTCGGGGGCGCGCTCGTCGTCGTCTTCGTAGACGAACACGATGTCGAGGTCGCTGCCGTAGCCGAGCTCCTTGCCGCCGAGCTTGCCGTAGCCGATGATGGCGTGGCGCGGCGCCTCGCGGTGCGCCTGTTTGAGCCGCTCCCAGCACCAGCGGCCGGTCACGCGCAGCACGGCATCGGCCAGGGCGCTGAGGTCGTCGGCCACCTGTTCGACCGTCAGCACGCCTTCGACGTCGCGTGCCAGGGTGCGGAAGGTCTCGGCATGGTGGGCGCGGCGCAGCAGGTTGAGCAGCGCCTCGTCGTCGTCCTCGCCGGTGGCGGCGAGCGAGCGCTTGCGCGCTTCCAGCTCCTCTTCGAACACCACCGGGTCAAAACGCTCCTCGTACAGTTGCCTGCCGGCGAGTTCGTCGATCACCCCCGGGTGCTTGAGCAGGTAGCGCGCGGGCCATTTGGCCGCACCCAGCATGCGCAGCAGCCGCTCGTGCACCGAAGGCCGCTCCTGTAGCAGGGCGAGGTAGCTTTCGCGGCGCAGCAGCGGCTCGACCCAGTCGGCCATGCGCAGCGCGGCGGTTTCGCTCACCCGGCCGTCTTCCAGCCAGGCGCCGGTGCGCTGCACCAGCCGGGCCAGGCGGGCGCGGGCGTCCTCGCGCAGCGCCAGCACGCGCGGGTGTTCGCACCAGTCGGCCACCTTGGCGGCAAAGGCCGGCGGCAGCTGCGGCAGCACCGATTGCAGGTCTTCCACCGCGGTGCGCGCCTTGCCGTTGCAGCCCTTGCCGTTGCAGCCGCCGTTGGGCGTGCCGAGCAGCGTGTCGAACTCCTGGGCCACTGTCTCGCGGTGGGCATCGAGCGCGTGCAGGAAGGCACAGGTGTCGGCAAAGCCCAGGGTGCGGGCGATCCAGGCCAGGTCGTCGTCGCGGGTGGGCAGGATGTGGGTCTGCTGGTCGTCGAGGTACTGGATGCGGTGCTCCACCCGCCGCAGAAAGTCGTAGGCCCCGGCCAGGGCGGCCACCGTGTCGGCCGGCATGAGCCCGGCGCGTTGCAGCCGCGGCAGCGCCGCCAGCGTGGGGCGTGTGCGCAGTTCGGGGAACTGGCCGCCGCGTACCACCTGCAGCAGCTGCACGGTGAATTCGATCTCGCGGATGCCGCCGCGCGAGAGCTTGACGTCGTGAGCGCGCTCGGGGTGGCCGGCGGCGCGTTTGCTGGCGTGGTCGCGGATCTGGCGGTGCAAGGTGCGCAGCGACTCGAACACGTTGTAGTCGAGGTAGCGGCGGAACACGAAGGGCAGCACCACCCCGCGCAGGGCCTGGGCGTTGCCGATGGCGCGCTGTGGCGCCACCACCCGGCTCTTGAGCCAGGCAAAGCGCTCCCATTCGCGGCCTTGCACCAGAAAGTACTCCTCCAGCGCGCCGAGCGACACCGCCGGCGGCCCCGAGTTGCCGTTGGGCCGGAGCGCCAGGTCGACGCGGAACACCTGGCCGTGTTCGGTGGTGTCGCCGATCAGTGCGTAGACCCGCTTGACTGCCTTGGCGAAGTACTCGTGGTTGCTGACGCGGTGGCGACCCTCGCTGTTGCCGGCGGTCTCGCCGTCGTGGTCGTAGACGTAGATCAGGTCGATGTCGCTGGAGACGTTGAGCTCGCGCGCCCCGAACTTGCCCATGCCGATGATCCAGAGCTCGGCCCGGCGCAGCACCGACCCCTGGGCGGCCGGCACCGACGGGTCGAGGTACTGCGGGGCGCCGTGCAAGGCGTCGAGCTCCTGCAGCACCTGGGCCAGCGCTTCGTCCAGCGCCAGTTCGGCCAGTGACGTCACCGCCCCGGTGACCGTGGCCAGCGGTGCCTCGCATTCGCAGTCGAGCACCGCCAGCCGCTCTAGCACCAGGTGGCGCAGCACCCGCAACGCGGCGCCCAGATCCAGCCCCTGCGCCCGCAGGGCGGCCAACGTGGCGACCTGGGCCTCGCGGTCGGGCGCGCCCGGTGGCAGGCAGGCGAGCTCGCGGGCGTAACGGCGCCGGATGCGCTGCACATAGCGGGAGTGTTCTGCCGCGCCGTGATGTTTCGATACAAATTGCGTGGTTTGGGCAGAACCTGCCCCGTCGCTGACCATCATAATTTCGCGTGCTCAAGAATCCTGGTGCAGTTCCTTCCCCCCGCGTCCTCCGTCTGGTGGCGTCGATGGCCCGTGCCGCGCTGTGGCTGGTGGTCGGGGCCTGGTGCCTCTTTGCCCTCAGTTGGGGGGTGCTGCATGGGCTCATTGTGCCGCGAGTCGGGGAATGGCGTCCGGCGCTCGAATCCTTGGCCACCCGCGCCCTGGGGGTGCGGGTGCAGGTGGGGGCGGTGGAGGCGGCTTCCACCGGGCCGGTGCCGGCCTTCACCCTGCGCGACGTGCGGCTGTTCGACCCGGCCGGGCGCGAGGCCCTGCACCTGCCCACGGTGCAGGGCGCCCTGTCGGTGCGTTCGCTGTGGCGGCTGGGGTTTGAGCAGTTGGTGGTACAGGCGCCGGTGGTGTCGGCGCGCCGCACCGCCGACGGCCGCATCGAAGTCGGCGGCATGGACATCGCCCAGGGCGGCAGCGACAGCGGCCGGCTGGCCGACTGGTTCTTTGCCCAGACCGAGCTGGCGGTGCGCGGCGGCGTACTGCATTGGCAGGACGACACCCGGCCCGAAGCCGAGCCGCTGGCGCTCACCGGCATCGATTTCGTGGTGCGCAACACCCGCCGCCAGCACGACTGGCGGCTCGACGCCACGCCGCCGGCCGATTGGGGCGACCGGTTCAGCCTGCGCGGGCGGCTGACCGGTCCGATCTGGTCGACCCGCCCCGGCCAGTGGCGGGATTGGTCGGGCACCCTGTACGCCGAGTGGCCACGCGCCGACGTGGGGCACTTGCAGGCCCACATGGACCTGGCGGGGCTGTGGGGCCTGCGCCATCTGGAAGGCCACGGCAGCGCACGCCTGTGGTTCGACCTGCAGCGCGGCCGGTTGACGGCGGCCACCGCCGACCTGTCGTGGGATGCGGTGGCGCTGAACTGGCAACCCGATGCCCCGCCGCTGGCGCTGGACGCGCTGGCAGTGCTGCTGGAGCTGCGGCGCCCCGACGACCGCCGCACCCGGGTCGCCACGCGGGGCCTGGCCTTCCGCACCGGCGACGGGTGGGCCTGGCCGGGCGGCGACGTGGTGTACGACCAGACGCTGGGCCCCGACGGTGGCCTGCAGGCCTGGGAGGTGCAGGCCGAGCGCGTGGACCTGCAGGCCTTGCAGCGGTTCATGCCCCGTTTGCCACTGCCGTCCGACTGGCGGGCCCTGGCCGACAGCGCCCAGCCCAGCGGCCATGCCGAGGCGCTGGCGGTGCGCTGGCAGGCGCCGCAAGGCGGGCAGGCCGAACGCTGGTCGGCCGGCGGGCGCCTGCGCGGGCTGGCGCTGGTGGCTGCGCCGGCGCCCGCAGCATACACCGATGCGGCCGGCGACCCGGTCTACCCCCTCGCCCGCCCGGGGGTGCGCGGGGTCGATCTCGACCTGCAGATGGACCAGTCCGGCGGAAGGGCACAGCTGCAGGTGCGCGACGGGGCACTGGGCTTTCCGGGGGTGTTCGAGGAGCCGGAGATCCAGCTGGAGCGCCTGCAGGCCGCGTTGCGCTGGACCGTGACCAACGACCGCATCGAGCTTGACGTGAGCGAACTGCGCTTTGCCAATGCCGACGCCGAAGGCCAGGGCCGCGTGCGCTGGCACACCGCCGACCCGGCGCGCAGCCCGGCCCAGGACCGCTTCCCCGGGGTGATCGACCTCGACCTGCAACTGGCGCGGGCCGACGGCGCCCGCGTTCACCGCTACCTGCCCCAGGCCATTCCGGCCGATGTGCGCCGCTACCTGCGGGCGGCGGTGCCCCAGGCGCAGGCGCGCGACGCCCGTTTCGTCGTGCGCGGCGACCTATGGGATTTTCCTTACGCCGAGCCGGGCCGCGGCGAGTTCGAGGTGCGCGCCAAGCTGCGCGACGTCGTGCTGGACTACGTGCCCCCCCACCTGCGCGGCCCGAACGAGCCGGCCTGGCCCGCCCTGGCCCGGGTCGACGCCGACCTGCACATCGACCGGGTGTCGTTGCACATCGGCGCGGCGCGCGGCGTGGTGCAGGCGTGGCCGCAATTGCGCACCGTGCAGACCGAGGCCCGCATCCCCGACTTCATGGCCAGCGACCCGGTGCTGCAGGTGCGCGGCCAGGTCCAGGGGCCGGGGCCGGACGCGCTGGCCTTCGTCAACGCCGCGCCCCTGGGCGGGCTGCTGGGCGACGTGCTGCGCGAGGCCCGCCTCATGGGACCGGTCGATCTCCAGCTGGGGCTGGACCTGCCGCTGAACCAGGTGGAGGCGGTGCGGGTGAACGGCCAGCTGCGCCTGGCGGGCAACGACCTGCAGGTGTCGCCGGAGTCGCCCTGGCTGCGGGCCACCACCGGCGTGCTCGAGTTCAGCGAGCGCGGCTTTCGCGTGCCGCAGGCCAGCGCCCGCCTGCTGGGGGGCGAGGCCCGCTTCAGCGGGGGCATGGAGCGGCGCGCCGGCCAGCCGGTGGTCCGCTTCCAGGGGCAGGGGCAGGTCACGGCCGAAGGCCTGCAGCGCGCCGACGACCTGCCTGCCGGCGCGGCCGTGCTGGCCGCGCTCGGGCGCCAGACCAGTGGGGCCACGGCCTACCGGGCCCGGCTCGAGTTTAGCCCCGACGGGCAGAGCCTGTGGGTCGAGTCGGGGCTGCAGGGGCTGGCGCTGGCGCTGCCGGCCCCCTTGGGCAAGGCGGCGGCCGAGGTGCTGCCACTGCGCTACGAAGTGACGGCCCTGCCCGCACCGGCCGGCCCTGGCGGGCCCACCCGCGACCGCCTGCTGTTCGAGCTGGGCGCGGGCGCGGTGCCGCTGCTGAGCGCCCGTTACGAGCGCGAGCACGGCGCCGCGGGCACCCAGGTGCAGCGCGGCACGCTGTCGTGGCGCAGCGAGCGACCCGACTGGCCAGCGCGTGGCGTGCAGGGGCATTTCGCGCTTGGCGACATCGACCTGCAGGCCTGGGAGCGTTGGGCCGACGGCCTGGGCCTGGGCGCTGCCACGACCGAAGCCCACCGCGCCTACTGGCCGACCGACTTCGGGGTGTCGGCCGAGCGCGTGCGCCATGGTGGGCGCCAGTTCCACGACCTGGTGGCCGGCGGTGCCCGCGACGGCGACAACTGGCGGCTTTCGCTCGCCGCGCGCGAACTCAATGGCTATGTGGAGTACCGGCCCGGCAGTGTCGCCAGCCCTGGGCGGGTCTATGCCCGCCTGGCCCGCCTGACCTTGCCGCCCTCGGGGGCCAGCGAGGTGGAGGCGCTGCTGCAGGGCCAGCCCCGCTTTGTCCCGGCGCTGGACGTGGTGGTGGACGATTTCGAGCTCAACGGGCGCCGGCTCGGCCGGCTGGAGATCGACGCCGTCAACCGCCAGGCCAGCCTGTCGGCGCAGGAGGCGGTGCGCGAATGGCGCCTCAACACCCTCAACCTCACGGTGCCGGAGGCCCGGTTGCAGGCCAGCGGCAACTGGGCGCTGCCGGGTGGCGCTCGCGACGGGGCGGCCCGGCGCACGGCGCTGAAGGTCAACCTGCAGATCGACGATGCCGGTGCACTGCTGGCGCGCTTCGGCATGCCCGACGTGGTGCGCGGCGGCAAAGGCACGCTGGGCGGCACCGTGGGCTGGATCGGCTCACCCCTGGCCTTGGACGTGCCCAGCCTGAGCGGGGAGTTGCAGCTCGACCTGCAGCGCGGCCAGTTCCTCAAGGCCGACCCGGGGCTGGCCAAGCTGCTTGGCGTGCTCAGTCTGCAGTCGCTGCCCCGACGGCTGGCGCTGGACTTCCGCGACATCTTCAGCGAGGGGTTTGCCTTCGACTTCGTGCGCGGCAACGCCCGCATCGCCCAGGGCGTGGCCAGCACCAACAACCTGCAGATGAAAGGCGTCAGCGCGGCGGTGCTGCTCGAAGGGCGGGCCGACATTGCGCGCGAGACGCAGGACATCACCGCCGTTGTCATCCCCGAGCTCAATGCCGGCACGGCGGCGCTCATCGCCACCGCCATCAACCCTGTCACCGGGCTGGGCACCTTCCTGGCCCAGTTCCTGCTGCGTCAGCCGCTGCAGGCGGCGGCCACGCAGGAGTTCCGCATCACCGGTCCATGGGCCGACCCGCAGGTGGAGAAGGTGAACCGTCGTAACATCCCGAACGAGGAAGGCGCCCCTTCGCGCCCAGGAGCACAACCATGAAAGTCGCCGCTGTCCAGATGGTGTCCGGCATCAGCCTGGACCACAACCTGGCCCAAGCCCATCAGCTGCTCGACCAGGCGCGCGCCGCCGGGGCTGAGCTGGCCGTCCTGCCCGAGTACTTCTGTTTCATGGGCCGCCACGACGCGGACAAGCTGGTGGTCGCCGAAACCCCCGGCCTGGGCACGGTGCAGGACTTTCTGGCCGATACCGCGCGCGAGCTGGGCTTGTGGATCGTGGGCGGTACCCTGCCCATGGCCACCGACGACCCCACCCATGCCGCCAATGCCTCGGTCGTGTACGACCCCAAGGGCAAGCCGGCGGCCCGCTACGACAAGATCCACCTGTTCCGCTACGACAACGGTCGCGAGCGCTACGACGAGGCCGCCGTGCTGGCCGCTGGCCACACGCCGACCACCTGGGAGCTGCCCGACCGCGAGGGCCATACCTGGCGCGTGGGCATGAGCGTGTGCTACGACCTGCGCTTTCCCGAGCTGTACCGCCAGCTCGGTGCCGACATCCTGCTGGTGCCCTCCGCCTTCACCCACACCACCGGGCAGGCGCACTGGGAGGTGCTGCTGCGCGCGCGCGCCATCGAGAACCAGGCCTACGTCATTGCCAGCGCCCAGGGTGGCACCCACGAAAACGGCCGCCAGACCTGGGGCCAGAGCATGGTGATCGACCCCTGGGGCACGGTGCTCGGCCAGCACGCGGTGGGCCCGGGCGTGGTGGTGTGCGACATCGACTGGACCCACCTGCAGCAGGTGCGCCGGCAGCTGCCGGCGCTGCAGCACCGGCGGCTGTGATCCGGCCCGGGCCGCTCGCGCGCCGCTGGGTCCTATGGGGCCTGCTGTGCCTGCTGGTGGGCCTGCTGCTGGCCGCGCTGGTGTTCCTGGCACGCGAGTACGAAGACGGGCTGGCGCTGACCCGCCAGGAGGACAGCGCCAGCCACATTGTGGCCGACGTGCGCAACGGCCTGGTGCGCAACGTGCAGGACCTGGTCGCGCTGCACAACACCCATCCGGAGGTGGACGACTGGGGCGGGGTGGCCTCCCGGCTGCTGGTCTCCGAGCGTGAGATCGTGCACCTCGAATGGCGGGACAACTGGTATTCCGTGCGGGCCGCGCGCGTCAGTCCCTACCAGCCCGATCTGTTCTCCCAGCGGCTGCGCCACGATGCCTCGGCCGATGTGCGGCAGGCCTGCGCCACGGCCCTGCGCAACAACACCGCGGGCTACGCGCCGAGCTATTTCTGGCCGATGGCCAACGGGCTGGGCATCGAGCTCATGGAGATGTGCCTGCCGGTCACCCGCGACGGCCAGGCCGACGGCTTCTTGGTGGCCACCTATTCGCTGGCCGGCCTGCTCACCGAGATGGTGCCGGCCGCTGCGCGCCGGGGCCAGCGCATCGCCTGGACCGAGGCCGACGGCACCCGCCTGACCATCGTGGGCGACGTGCCGGTGGGTACCGAGGTGGTGCACGTCACTCAGCTCTTCGACCTGCCTGGGGCAGCCTTTCTGCTGCGGCTGGAGCGCCCGCGCGAGGTGCGTGGCTGGTTCACCGACGTGCTCACCGTGGCCGTGGCGGCGCTGGCGGTGGCGTTGCTGGGCGTGCTGGGGCTGTTCGCGCGCGACCTGGGCCGGCGCCAGCGCGCCGAAACCGGCCTGGCCGAGGCACTCGCTTTCCGCAAGGCCATGGAGGATTCGCTCGTCACCGGGCTGCGCGCCCGCGACATGGAAGGACGCATCACCTACGTCAACCCGGCGTTCTGTCAGATGGTGGGGCTGACGCCCGAGCAGCTGCTCGGCGCCGGGGTGCCGGCGCCCTACTGGCCGCCAGAGCTGGTGGACGAATACCGCCAGCGGCTGGCCGTGCGCTTGGCCGGCCGGCTGTTGCCGCGCGAGGGGTTCGAGACCGAGTTCGTGCGCTCCGACGGGACCCGTTTCCCGGTGCTCATCATCGAGGCCCCGCTGATCGATGCCCAGGGGGTGCAGACCGGCTGGATGAGCGCGATCCTCGACCTGAGCGAGCAGCGCCGCAGCGAGGAGCTCTCGCGCGCCTCGCAGGAGCGCCTGCAGGCCACCGCCCGCCTCGCCATGGCCGGCGAGATGGCCTCGCTGATCAGCCACGAGCTCAACCAGCCGCTGGCGGCCATCGCCAGCTATGCCAGCGGCTCGCTCAACCTGCTGCAGGCGCCTCAGGGGCGGGCCGAGGACGTGGCCCTGGCGCTGCGCCGCATTGCCGAGCAGGCCGAGCGGGCTGGCAAGGTCATCAAAAGTGTGGCCGATCTGGTGCGCCGCCGCGAGGGCGCGCGCGAGGCCGTGGCCGTGGCCTCGTTGTTCGAGGCCATCGCGCCGCTCATGCAGTTGCAGGGCCGCAAGCTCGGCATCTCGGTGGAGGTCGAGGTGGCGTCCGACAGCCCGCCGGTCTGGTGCGACCGCACCATGGTCGAGCAGGTGCTGCTGAACCTGGCCCGCAACGGCATGCAGGCCATGCCGGCGGGCGATCCGACCTCGGCGTCCGGCCTGCGCCGCCTGCGCCTGGGCGCGCGTCCCGTGCCCGCGCGCGAGCACGAGCCGGCGCCGCACTGGGTCGAGTTCTTCGTGGCCGACCATGGCCACGGCGTGAGCGCTGAGCAGGCCAGCCGCCTGTTCACGCCTTTCTTCACCACCAAACCCGAAGGCATGGGCTTGGGCCTGAACCTGTGCCGCACGGTGGTGGAACAGCACGGTGGGGCGCTGCGCTTCGAGCCCAACCGCCCCCGCGGCACGGTGTTCTGGTTCACCCTGCCCGTGGCAGCAGGGCTATGATCGCGCCATGAGCGACCTGCCGTTTGCCGAAGCCTGTGTCTACATCGTCGACGACGATGCCGGCGTGCGTGACGCCCTCGGCTGGCTGCTGCGCACCCGCCGCCTGCTCGGCATACCCTACGACAGTGCCGACCGTTTCTGGGCCGAACTGCAAGCCTGGCCCGACGAGCCCACCTCGCCCGCGTGCGTGCTGCTGGACGTGCGCATGCCCGGCATGAGCGGGCTGGCGCTGTTTGAGCGCCTGCGTGCCCTGCCCTGGTTCGAGGCGCTGCCGGTGATCTTTCTGTCGGGCCACGCCGACGTGCCGACGGCGGTCGACGCCGTCAAGCGCGGGGCGTTCGACTTTTGCGAGAAGCCGTTTTCCGACAACGCGCTGGTCGACCGGGTGGAGCAGGCGCTGCGCCAGGCCCACGCCGTGCAGACGCATCGGCGCCAGCGGCGCGAGCTGCAGGCCAAGGTGGCGGCGCTGACCGACCGCGAACGCGACGTGATGCGGCTGGTGGCCGCCGGGTTGCCCAACAAGCTGGTGGCCGACGAGCTGCAGATCAGCGTGCGCACGGTCGAGGTGCACCGCGCCCACGTGTTTGAGAAAATGGACGTCAAGTCGGCGGTGGAACTGGTCAACCGCCTGCGCGATCTGTGAAGACGGCGGCGTGCGGTGTCCGCTTCAGGTGCCGGGCGGGCCGGATGAGCCGTCGGTCGGGCTCTGGCGCGACGCCTTTTCGCGCTCGATCGCGTCGGGCAGCTCGCCTTTCTTGCGGCCCGAGAACATGGTCCACCACACGATGAACAGCAACAACAGCAGCGCGCCAAGCGCTTCCAGCAACAACAGGGTCATGGTACGAGGTCTTTGGGGGCAGGGGCGGCGCGGCCGCGGCCTGCTGGTGGCAACGATTGTAGGAATGCTGGCCGCCTGCGCCAGTTCCCCATTGCCCACGCCGTCGGTGCCCGAGGCGGTCACACCCCGACCGTTGCCGCCCGTGCCCACGCCGGCCCCGGCACCTGCGCCGTCTGTGCCGCTGGGCGTGGTCGATGGCCTGGGGACGCCCATCGTCACCGCCGACAGCGAGGCCTGGCGCTGGGCCGACAGCCAGCCGCTGCCGGCCGCGTTGACGCGGGGCAAGAGCGTCTGGCAGCCGGTGCGCTGGGCCGAGCTGCCCGGCTGGGGCCGCGACGCGCTGCACGAGGCCTGGAATGCCTGGCTGCGCAGCTGTGAACGGCCCGCCCCGGCGGTCGGTGCGCTGTGTGCCGAGGTGCGCCGCCTCAGCATCGCCACCCCGACGGAGCAGCACGACTGGGTCATGCGCCGCCTGCAGCCCTACCGCGTCACCTCCCCGCAGGGCGACGTGCCCGGCCTGCTGACCGGCTACTACGAGCCGGTGCTGCAGGGCAGCCGCGTGCCTGCGGGCGCCTTCCAGACGCCGCTGTACCGCCTGCCGTCCGGCCTGCGCGCCGGCGAGCCCTGGTACACCCGCCAGCAAATGGCCACCGACCCTGCGGCCCAGGCCCAGCTGCGGGGTCAGGAAATTGCCTGGCTGGCCGACCCGCTGGACGCGCTGCTGCTGCAGATCCAGGGTTCGGGCCGCTTGCAGCTGACCGAGCCCGACGGGCGCCAACGCACCGTGCGGCTGGCCTACGCCGGCCACAACGGTCACCCCTACCAGAGCGTGATGCGCTGGCTGCTCGACCGCAAGCTGGTGCGCGAGGGCACCTGGGAGGCCCTGCGCACGTGGGCGGCACAGAACCCGCAGCGCGTCGATGAAATGCTCTGGAGCAACCCGCGCATGGTGTTCTTCCGCGAGGAACCGCTGGGCCCGCTGGACGCCCAGTTCGGTCCGCGCGGGGCCCAGGGCGTGGCCCTGACGCCGGGACGCTCCATCGCGGTGGACCGCGACAGCATCCCCTACGGCACGCCGGTGTGGTTGCAGTCCAGCGGGCCGGTGGCCCAGTTGCGCCGCCTGGTGCTCGCGCAGGACACCGGCAGCGCCATCGTCGGTGCGGTGCGGGCCGACTACTTCACCGGTTGGGGCGACGAGGCCTACACCCTGGCCGCCGGCCTCAAGCAACCGCTGCAGCTCTGGGCCCTGTGGCCCCGGGCGCAGTGAGGGTCCAACAAGGAGCATCCATGCGCATCGGCGTACTCACCGGCGGGGGCGACTGCCCCGGCCTCAATGCGGTCATCCGCGCGGTCACCAAATCCCTGCTGCGCCAGTGTGGCGCCGAGGTGCTGGGCATCGAAGACGGTTTCGCCGGCCTGATGGACGTGGCCCCACGCACCCAGCGGCTGGACTGGGAGCGTGTCAGCGGCATCCTGATGCGTGGCGGCACGATCCTGGGCACCAGCAACAAGGCCAATCCGCTGGCCTCGCCCGCGTTGACCCAGCGCACGCTGGACAACGCCCGCGCCCTGGGCCTGGATGCGCTGGTGGCCATTGGGGGGGATGGCACCATGGCGCTGGCCCACGGCCTGGCCGAGCATGGCCTGCCGGTGGTGGGCGTGCCCAAGACCATCGACAACGACATCGTCGGGTGCGAGCGCAGCTTTGGCTTCGACACCGCCGTGGCCACCGTCACCGAGGCGTTGGAGCGCATCCAGACCACCGGCCAGAGCCACGGCCGGGTCATGATCGTCGAGACCATGGGCCGCTACGCCGGCTGGATCGCCCTCGAGGCCGGGCTGGCCGGCGCGGCCGATGTCATCCTCCTGCCCGAAATCGACTACGACGTCGACGCGGTGGCCCGGGTGTGCCGCGAGCGCGAGACGCGCCAGCGCTACACGGTGATCTGCATTGGCGAGGGGGCCAAGGTGCGCGGCGGGGCAATGACGGTGGAGCGCCGCGTGGCCGACAGCCCCGACCCGCTGCGGCTGGGCGGGGTGGCGCATGTGCTGCGCGAGCAGTTGCAGCCCTTGCTGCACAGCGAGGTGCGCGCCACCGTGCTGGGCCATGTGCAGCGCGGTGGGGTCCCCACCCCGTTCGACCGCGTGCTGGCCACCCAGTTCGGCAACCAGGCCGCGCAGCTGCTCATGGCCGGGCAGGTCAACCGCATGGTCACCTTGCAAGCCGGCGTGCTTGGCAGCCTGCCGCTGGCCGACGTGGCCCACCAGCACCGCAACGTGCCGCTGGATCACCCGCTGCTGCAGGCGGCGCGGCAGATCGGGGTGTCGCTGGGCGATTGAGCCCCGCCGTCAGTCGTTGCGCACCGCCTGGCCGTTGACGATCTTGACCTGCTGGCCCACGGCCAGCCCGGGGTCTTGGGTGTGCGAGATGGTTTGCAGCGTGCCGTTGTGCAGCCTCACGGTCACGTCGTAGCGGGTGTCCTTGACCACCCGCTTTTCAATCTCGCGGCCGGCGACCGCTCCGCCCACGGCCCCCAGGATGCGCGCGGCGGTGCGGCCATCGCCTTTGCCGATCTGGTTGCCCAGCACCGCACCGGCCACGCCCCCGGCGATGGCGCCGGTGTAGCCGGGCTCGCCCGCCACCTCCACCG
>JAUWAE010000002.1 GCA_030602185.1 Comamonadaceae bacterium | reverse complement strand
CAGGTCTTGCAGCGCACTTTCGGGCAACCCCATGGCCTTGCCCAGCAGCAGGCTGAGCACTGTCACGTTCAGGGCGTGGACGGCAGCGCGGTCGCCCTGGCCGTCGGGCAGCAGGCGCAGGGCCGATTCCTGGTCGCCCAGCAGCTGGGTGACCATCTGGCCCACCAGCTGAGCGCACCGCTGCCCCGCTTCGAGGGGCCGCTGCACCGCCTCATCGACGATGTTCTTGTACGACCGCAGCCCTTCGGCAAAGCGCCGCTCGCATTGCTGCAGCGCCTGCCTTTGCACGGCCAGGGCCGCCTGCTGCGGCGAAGGTGCAGCCTGGGTGTTCGGGAGGGGGGCTCGGTCCGGGAGGCTCGGCTTGGCGGTCTCGCCACCCGCGGGTTCCGGTGCCGCGTCGCTCTTGGCCGGGTCCCAGCGCACGGTCTGGAGGCCGAGCTGGCGGATGGTGTCGATCTGCTGCTGCGAACTGATCTTGAAGCTGCCGAACGGAAACGGGTGCTGCATCCAGCCCAGATCCAGGTGGACGAACATGCCAACCCGCAGCGCCGTCACCGGCAGGGTCTGACTGTGTGTGTCCGGCATGGGGATTACGGCTCGCTGGAGGGGTTGGAGAAGGTGCGTACCATTATCTACAAGTTTGGCGCTTTGGCAGGGGCGTTGTACATTGCCAACGCCATGGCTCACATTCCCTTTCCGCTCGACCAGTTGGCCCTGAATGCGCCGGTGCCCGTCAACCTCTGGGACCCGAACGGCACGCTGCTGCTGCGCAAGGGCGAGGTCATCCTCGACGAGAGGCACCGCGGCCGCCTGCAGATGCACCTGCCGGTGGTGGACGAGGAGGAGTACCGGGCCTGGACTTACCGGTACACCACGGCGCTGGACCGCATGGTGCGCAACAACCAGCGGCTGGAAGCGATCGCCGGCGTGGAGCGGCCGATGGGGGTGGACACCGTGGCGGCCCCGTCGGAGGCGTCAGCGGTGGAGGTCTGGCCCGACCTGCACGACACGCTGGCCACCTTGTTGCACCAGGGCGCCAGTGCCCACGATTTCATGGACCGCCTGGCCGCGATCGAGCGGCGCATCGTGGCCATCACCCGCTCCCGGGTGGACGACAGCCTGTTCGTGCTGGTGCAACTGTTGCAGGATGTCCGGGTGGGCTACAGCGCCACCCATGCGCTGCTGTGTGCGGTGTTGTTGCGGCTGGTGGCGCCCCAGTGCGGGCTGGACGAAGCGCAGACGGTCGCCGCGCAGCGGGCCGCCCTGACGATGAACATCGGCATGTCGCACCTGCACGACGCCCTGGCGCGCCAGGCCGCGCCGCTGACGCCCGCGCAACGCGACCAGATCCGGGCCCACCCGGGCGTGGGCATGGACTGGCTGCAGCAACTGGGTGTGAGCGACGGCGCGTGGCTGACGGCGGTGCGCGACCACCACGAAACGCCCACCGGCGCCGGCTACCCCGCAGGGCGGCGCGATGTGGGCACGCTGGCGCAGCTGCTGCGCCTGGCCGACACGTACGTGGCCCGCCTGGGGCCGCGCGTCCACCGGCCCGGCCTGCCGTCGCCCCACGCCGCGCGCGAGGCTTACCTGGGTCCGGACGGCCAGCCGTCGGCGCTGGGTGCCGCATTCGTCAAGGCGCTGGGGGCGTACATCCCGGGCAGTCATGTGCGGCTGGTGAACGGGGAGATGGGCGTGGTGGTGCGGCGTGGCCGCCGCTCCCACACGCCGCTGGTGATGGCGCTGGTCGGCCGGCGTGGGCTGCCGCTGGGCGAGCCTGCCCTGCGCGACACGTCCGAAGCCGCGCTCGAGGTGCAGCGTGGTTTGGGGGCGCACGAGGTCAAGGTGCGCGTGCCCGCATCGCGCCTGTTGGCCCGCCTCTGAGGTCAGCCGAGCCACCAGGCCCACCACAGGCGCAGCCGCATGCCCAGTTCGGTGGTGTAGCCCACCGTGGGTGCGCGCAGGCGGCCTTGGGTGTCTACCACCACAAAACCGGGTACCGCCCGGAAACCAAAGGCCCGCGTCAGTTGCCCATCGGGGTCGAGCGCGGTGTGCCACGCCAGTTCGCGCTGCGCCAGTACCCGCCGCACCTGGGCCTCGGGGCCGGACTGCATGGCCACCGTCAGGACCGGCCAGTCCCGCGCCAGGCGGCTGACGCTGTGTTCTTCGGTGCGGCAGATCGGGCACCATTCGGCCCAGAAGTGCAGGGCCACCGGTTGGCCGGGGTGGCGTGCCCGCCATGCGGCCAGCGTGAGTGTTTCACGCTGGCCATCGGGGCGCAACACCGTCAGCATGGTGTCGGGGGCGGGAGCGCCAGGCACGTGGCGGGTCTGCCAGGCTTGCAAGCCGACAAACACCGCCAGCACCAGAGCGAGCGTGCCCAGGTGGGAGCGCCACTGGGTGCGCAGGTGCCGGCGCATGCGGTCGAACAGGCTGGGGCGGGGCGAGGTCATGGGCTCAGTGCCGGGACAGGGCCTGCACCGCCTGGTGGTGCGTCAGGAACACCTGGCCGCTGAGGCGCGGCAGGAATTCGCTGCGTTGCAGCCGGTCCATGACCGGCCCCTTGACTTCCGACAGGTGCAGCGTCACCCCGGAGTCGCGCAGGCGTTCGTTGATGGCCTCCAGGCTTTCCACCGCACTGGCGTCGATGTCATTGACGGCGCTGCACTGCAGCACCAAGTGGCGCACTTCCGGGTGCCGCGCCACTTCCGCCGCAATGTGGTCTTCCAGGTGGCGGGCGTTGGCGAAGTACAGGCTTTCGTCCACCCTCAGGCCCAGCAGGTGCGGCTGGGTGACTACCCGATGGCGCAGCACGTTGCGGTAGTGTTCGGTGCCCGGGACCTGGCCCACCGTGGCGATGTGCGGGCGGCTGCTGCGGTACAGCAGCAACAGCACCGAGGCCCCCACGCCGGCCACCAGTCCGGTCTCCACTCCCGCGACCAGGGTGAGCGCGAAGGTGAGCAGCAGGGCCGTGAAATCGGCCTTGGCGTAGCGCCAGGTGCGGCCGAAGGCGCCCGGATCGACCAGGGTGAGCACCGCCACGACGATGGTGGCTGCCAGGGTCGCCTGGGGCAGGTGGTGCAGCCAGGGTGTGAGGAACAGCGCGGCCAGTGCCAGCCCGACAGCGGTGTAGAGACCGGCCGCCGGCGTGCGGGCCCCGGCGTCAAAATTCACCACCGAGCGGGAAAACCCGCCCGTCACCGGGAAGCCGCCGGTCAGGCCGGCGCCCAGGTTGCTCATGCCGAGTGCCCGCAGTTCGGCGTCGGGGTCGATGCGCTCGCGCCGTTTGGCCGCCAGCGACTGGCCGACCGACACCGACTCGACGAAGCCTACCAGCGAGATGAGCACCGCCGGCACCCACAGTGCTTGCACCAGTGCCCAGGTGCTGGCCGATGCGCTGGGCAGGGTGAGCGTGGGCAGCCCCTGCGGCACGTGCCCCACCACTTTCAGCCCGCCACCGGCCAGGTCGAGGGCCCACGCCAGCGCGGTGCTGGCGGCCAGCACCGCCACTGGGGCCGCTTTGGTGGCGAGGTCGGCCGTGTGGGCGGTGACTCCCCAGGCCATCAGCCGGGGCTTGAGCCGGCGCCGCGCCCACAGCAGTGCCAGCAGCCCGCCGGCACCCATGGCCAGCGTGGCCAGATGAACGCGGGGCAGTTGCACCGGCAGGCCCTGGGCCAGTTGCCACAGCGTGTCGCCCTGCAAGGGCACCCCGAGCAGGTGCTTGAGCTGGCTCGCCGCGATCAGCAACCCCGAGGCCGACACGAAACCCGACACCACCGGGTGGCTAAGGAAGTTGGCCACAAAGCCCAGCTTCACCACGCCCATCAGCACCATCAGCGCGCCGCTGAGCAGGGCCAGTACCACCGCCGCTTCGGCATGGCCTGCGCTGCCAGCCGTGGCCACCGCCCCCACGCTGGCAGCCGTCATGAGCGATGTGACCGCGGCCGGCCCGACCGCCAGTGTGCTGCTGCTGCCAAACACCGCGTACAGCACCAGCGGCGCCATGCTGGCGTACAGGCCGGCCTCTGGTGGCAGACCGGCGAGCAAGGCATAGGCCAGGCTCTGCGGAATGAGCATGAGTGTCACCACCGCGGCCGCCACGCCATCGGCAGCGAAATGGTCGAGCCGGTACTGGCGGGACCAGTGCAGGATGGGCAGCCAGCGCTGCCAGGGGGTGGGTGGGGGCATCGGGGCCAGATAGGGTGGCGGATGACAGGCCATTGTAAGTACCCGGACCGGATACTGCCCGGGGCTTGGGCGGTGGCGGGGT
Organism: Comamonadaceae bacterium; assembly: GCA_030602185.1. Taxonomy (GTDB): domain Bacteria; phylum Pseudomonadota; class Gammaproteobacteria; order Burkholderiales; family Burkholderiaceae_C; genus JAUWAE01. Next base: position 51,748 of record JAUWAE010000002.1, on the reverse strand, counting down.
GCATGCCTGCGTGCCACTGCTTTCGGATAAGCTGGCAGCTGTAGATGCGGTATGGAGGTGTAGGTTGATCGAAGCGGATTTTCGGCAGGTGGTGTATGCGTTGTCGGACGCGTTGGACCTGGTGGGTGTGGATGACCTGGCCCACGGCAAGCGGGTGGGCGTCATGGCGGCCGAATGTGCCAAGGGCCTGGGCCTGCCGGCCGACGAGGTGCAGTTCCTGTTCGATCTGGGGCTGCTGCACGACATCGGCGTGTCCACCACCACCACGCACCATCACCTGGTCAACGAGTTCGACTGGGCCGGCTCGCAGGCCCACACGGTGGTGGGTTACGAGTTGCTGAAGGAATTTCGCCCGCTGGCGCCCATGGCGCTGCCCATCCGCTACCACCACACCCGCTGGGACCGCATGGTGGCGCAGGGTCTGGACGCTGTTGTGCGGCGACAGGCCAACCTCATCCTGCTGGTCGACCGGGTCGATGCCATGGCCGCCCCGTACTACGCCAGCGGAAAAGTCCTGCTGCACCGCAAAGCCATCCAGCAGGAAATCCAGTCGCGGGCCGGTACCTACTTCGACCCCGAGCTGGTGGCCGTGTTCATGCGGGTCTCGGGCCACGAGGCGTTCTGGCTGAACCTGGAGCCCTCGGCGCTGAACGGTTATCTGGCCGACATGCTGGCCACCGGCCGGCCCATGGCCGCCAGCCATGCCGAAATGCTGCAACTCGCCCGCATCTTCTCCAACATCGTCGATGCCAAAAGCCGTTTCACGGTGGAGCACTCACGCGGGGTCGCGGCCGTGGCGCGCCGGCTGGGCGAACGCCTCGGGCTGGACGCCGAGCGCTGTGACGAGCTCGAAATCGCCGGGCTGCTGCACGACCTGGGCAAACTGCGGGTGCCCGATGAGATCCTTGAGAAACCCGCACCGCTGGACGAGGCCGAACGCCTGGCCATGAACGCCCACAGCTTCGAGACCATGCAGATCCTGCGCAAGATCCGTGGCTTCGAATCCATTGCGGCCTGGGCGGCCGACCACCACGAAGCCCCTGGGGGCACGGGGTATCCGTACGGGCTGGACGGTGCCCGCCTGCCGCTGGAAGCCCGCATCCTGCGCGTGGCCGACATCTTTCAGGCCATGGTGCAGGACCGGCCCTACCGCCGAGGCCTGTCGCGCGACGCGGTGGCCGACTTCATGCGCGATTTGCGCGAACAGGGCAGCGTGGACATGGCGATCGCCGACTTGCTGCTGCACCACCTGGACGAGATGGTGGATGTGGCGTTGCTGCGGCCTGTTGAGCCCGTCAACTGACGGCGGGCGAGGCCGGTTGCGCCAGTCAAAAACAACAAAGCCCGCACGAGGCGGGTTTGCTGAAAACGACGCTAAGTCGTTGATTTTGGCGGAAGAGGAGGGATTCGAACCCTCGATACGGTAGAAACCGTATACCGGATTTCGAGTCCGGCGCATTCGACCACTCTGCCACCCTTCCTGAAGTCGAAGCCAATATTCTAGCTTATTCGGCGTCGCGCAACGCCTGCAGCGCGGTTTCTACATCATCGGCGCTGGCGCCCGGTGCCACGGGGGCTTGGCCGTGCAGGTCGGTGCAGGCGGCATGGCCTTGTGACTTCAGTCGGGCAATCGCCTGGCCAGCGTCTTTGGGCGAGGCGAAGCCAGTGCTTTGCAGCAGCACGCGGCCCTTGCCATCGGCCAGCTTGAAGTAGAACAGGCCGTCTTTCTCGCGGTATTGCTTGAAGGTGGGCAGGGCCGCCTTGTCGGCCTTGGCCGCCTGGGGTTGGGCCACGGCCTGCAGTGGGCGCAGACCCACCGCGTGCCGCACGCGCGCCGTGAAGGGGGTGGCCACGGCACGGGCCTTGACCGCACCGGCCTGCAGCATGGCTTCCACTTTTTCGGGGTGGGCCGTCAACTCGTCGTAGGTGGCGCGCATCGGCGCGATTTCGCGGTCGATGCGTTCAAACAGCAGTTGCTTGGCGTCGCCCCAGGCAATGCCGTCGGCGTAGGCCTGGGCCAGTGCCGCGGTTTCTTCCGGGGTGGCAAAGGCCTGGTAGATCTGGAACAGGGCCGAGCCTTCGGTCTGCTTCGGCTCGCCCGGCGTTTTCGAGTCGGTCACGATGCCCATGATCAGCTTGCGCAGCTGATCTGGCGGCGCGAACAGCGGGATCACGTTGTCGTAGCTCTTGCTCATCTTGCGGCCGTCCAGGCCGGGCAGGGTGGCCACGCTTTCTTCGATCACCGCGTCGGGCAGGGTGAAGTGCTCGCCGTACAGGTGGTTGAAGCTGCTGGCCATGTCGCGCGCCATCTCGATGTGCTGCACCTGGTCGCGCCCCACCGGCACCTGGTGGGCGTTGAACATCAAAATGTCCGCCGCCATCAGCACCGGGTACATGAACAGGCCAGCGCTCACACCGTCGTCGGGCTCGGCACCGGCGGCCGCGTTCTTGTCCAGCATGGCCTTGTAGGCGTGGGCGCGGTTGAGCAGGCCTTTGCCGCACACGCACGTCAGGAACCAGGTCAGCTCCGGGATCTCGGGGATGTCGGACTGGCGGTAGAACGTCACCCGCGCCGGGTCGAGCCCGCAGGCGATCCAGGTGGCCGCGATCTCCAGCGTGGAGCGTTGCAGCCGCACCGGGTCCTGGGTGGAGATCATCGCGTGGTAGTCGGCCAGGAACAGGAAGCTGTCCACCTGCGGCTGGCGGCTGGCGCGCACCGTGGGGCGTATGGCGCCGACGTAGTTGCCCAGGTGGGGGGTGCCGGAAGGCTTGATGCCGGTGAGAACGCGCACTTGGCTCATGGTGAGGAACGACAGACGAAAACGTGGGAGTGATGAGGACTCAGAACAGCAGCCAGCGCAGCGGGGCCAGCAGCGTTTCGAGCAAACCAGCGGTCAGGCCCATCAGCGGGCGCAGCCAGTAGGTGCCCAGGATGCCGGTGAGTACCAGCCCCAGCACGATGAAGAAACCGAACGGTTCGATGCGCGACACGGCCAGGGCCGGGCGCATGGGCAGCAGGCCCACCAGAATGCGCCCGCCGTCGAGCGGCGGCAACGGGAACATGTTGAGCGCAAACAGCACCAGGTTGACGCTCAGGCCCGCCTGCGCCATCTTCAGGAAGAACACCTCGGTCACTCCGGTGGCGCGCATCAGGTAGAACAGCACCAGCCAGGCCACGGCCTGCACCAGGTTGGCGGCCGGGCCGGCCAGTGCCACCCACACCATGTCGCGCTTGGGCCGGCGCAGCCGCCCGAAGTTCACCGGCACCGGCTTGGCATAGCCGAACAGGAAGGCCCCACCGGTGGCGAACAGCAGCAACAGCGGCATGGCAATGGTGCCGAGCGGGTCGATGTGCTTGAGCGGGTTGAGCGTGATGCGCCCCAGCATGTAAGCGGTGTTGTCGCCAAAATGGCGCGCCGCGTAGCCGTGGGCGGCTTCGTGCACGGTGATGGCAAACAGCACCGGGATGGCATAAATGGCCACCGTCTGGATGATCTGGGCAAAGTCCATGGGCGTATTGTCTCAGGCCGGCCGCGGCCGGCGCTCGGGTGGCGTCAAAGGCCCAGCGCGGCGAGCGGCCCGGCGCCTTCGCGCAGCACCTGCGGGTCGTCGCCATTCGCCATGGGCGTCAGGTCCACCACGGTGGTGGGGGCCAGGGCGCAGGCGCCGGCGTCGATCACCGCCGCCAGGTCGTGCTCGAAGCGCTCCCGGATTTCGTGCGCGTCGTTCAGGGGGTCGGTCTCGCCGGGCGGGATCAGTGTCGTCGCCAGCAGCGGTGCGCCGTGCAGCGCCAGCAATTCCTGCAGCGCGCGGTGCTCGGGCACCCGCAGGCCGATGGTCTTGCGCGAGGGGTGGCTGACGCGCCGGGGCACTTCCTTGCTGGCTTCCAGCACGAAGGTGTAGGCCCCGGGGGTGCCCAGCTTGAGCAACCGGTACTGCCGGTTGTCCACCCGCGCGTAGCTGGCCAGCTCGCTCAGGTCGCGGCACAGCAGTGTCAGGTGGTGCTTGTCGTCCACGCCGCGGATGCGGCGCAACCGGTCGGCGGCGGCCTTGTCGTCGAGGTGGCAGACCAGGGCGTAGCTCGAATCGGTGGGCACGGCCAGCACGCCGCCCTTGTGCAGCAGCTGCACCGCCTGCTTCAGCAGCCGGGCTTGCGGGTTGTCGGGGTGGACTTCGAAGTATTGCGACATGCCCCGATTGTCCTACGGGTGCTTACGGCCGCGCCGCGCGGGCAGCGAGCCAGGCCAGGGTCGCTCCGCAGGCCGTGATGAGCGCAATGCCCCACAGCTCCATGGCTCCTGGCACGTGGTCAAACACCAGCCAGCCGGCCAGCAGCGCAAAGCCGATCTGGGTGTACAGGTAGGGCGCCAGCGTCGCGGCCGGCGCGCGCTTGAACGCCTGGATCAGGATGAAATGCCCCACGGTACCGAACAGGCCGGCCAGGCCGAGCAGGCCCAGCGTCTGCCAGTCCTCCACCGTCTGCCAGATCCAGGGCAACGCCAGGCTGATGCCGAGGGCCCCCGTCCAGCCGGTGTAGAAGTGCAACGTCATGGCATCTTCGGTGCGGGCCATGCGGCTGGTGAGGATCTGGAACAGCGCGTACACCAGCACCATGGCCAGCGGAATGCCCACCGCCCAGCCGATGGCCTCGCCGGTGGGCTGGATCACCAGCAGCGCGCCGGCAAAGCCGCCGAGCACCAGCAGCCAGCGCCGCAGGTCCACCGACTCCTTCAGGAACAGCGCCGCCAGCAGCGTCACCACCAGCGGCGTGAGCATGATGATGGCGGTGAATTCGCCCACGGGCATGTAGATCAGGCTGATGAAACCCAGGGTGCTGGTGAGCAGCAGCAGGATGCCGCGCAGCACGTGCTGCACCGGCTTGGCCGTGCACAGCGAGCGCCAGCCGCGCGTGGGCAGTAGCACCGCCGCCATCACGATGGCCTGGAACAGGTAACGGAACCACACCACCAGCAGGACCGACACCGTGGCGCTGAGCACCTTGACGGTGGTGTCGAGCAGGGCGAAGCACGCCACCGCCAGGATCAGGAAGAAGACCCCGAGCAGGGGGCGCGAGTAATCGGCGCCCATTGCTCAGCGGATGCGGTCGGCCAGCCGTTCCCACACCGGGGTGAGGCGGCCTTCCAGGTAGGGCAGGGCGCCCAGGTCGCAGCGGCTTTCCTCGGGGCTGTGGAAATCGCTGCCGCGCGATGCGGCCAGGCCGAATTCCAGCGCCATGTCGGCGTATTTGCCGTATTCGCTCGGCGTGTGGCTGCCGGTGACCACCTCCACCCCTTCGCCGCCGTGCGCCTTGAATTCGCTGAACAGCGCGTACTCTTGTGTCGGGCTGTGGTCGTAGCGCGCCGGGTGGGCAATGATGGCCATGCCGCCCGCTTCGCGGATCCAGCGCACGGCATCGCCCAGCTTGGCCCAGCGGTGCGGCACGAAACCGGGTTTGCCTTCGGTGAGGAAGCGGCGGAACACCTCGCTGGTGTCCTTGCAGACGCCGGTTTCGACCAGGTAGCGGGCGAAATGGGTGCGGGAGATCAGGTCGGGGTTGCCCACGTACTTCAGCGCCCCTTCGAAGGCGCCGGGGATGCCGACTTTCTCGAGTTGCTCGCTCATCTCGCGTGCCCGCTCCTCGCGCCCGCCCCGGGTGGCCTGGAGCCCCTGCACCAATGCCGGGTGGTCGGGGTCGAAGCCCAGGCCGACGATGTGCACCGTCACGTCGGCGAAGGTAACGGAAATCTCGGTCCCGGTGAGGTAGGGCAGCCCCACCGCCCGGGCCGCCGCCAGGGCGCGGTGCTGACCGCCGATTTCGTCGTGGTCAGTCAAGGACCACAGTTCCACGCCGTTGGCCTTGGCGCGCTCGGCCAGGGCCTCGGGCGTGAGCGTGCCGTCGGACACGGTGGAGTGGCAATGGAGGTCGGCGTTCAGGATGGTCATGTTTCAAGCATTTTAGGGGTTAGGGCCCGCCCCTGCTGGCACGGGGGTGTCACCGCCAGGGGGCGGCTACACTCCCGGCGTGTCGCTGTTCAAATCCGCCTCCCTGGTCTCCCTGCTCACGTTGGCCTCGCGCATCACCGGCCTGGTGCGCGAGCTGCTGATCGCCGCCACCTTCGGTGCCAGCGCGCTGACCGACGCGTTCAACGTCGCGTTCCGCATCCCCAACCTGCTGCGCCGGCTGTTTGCCGAAGGGGCGTTCAGCCAGGCCTTCGTGCCGGTGCTGGCGGCCAGCCGCGAAGCCGATGGCGAGGACGCGACCAAGGTGCTGATCAATCAGGTGGCCACCGTGCTCGCCTGGGCGCTGGCCCTCACCTGTGTGGTCGGGGTGGTGGCGGCCCCCGCTCTGGTGTGGGCCATGGCGGCCGGCTTGCGGCAGACCGCCGAAGGTTTCGACACCGCGGTGGTGCTGACGCGCTGGATGTTCCCCTACATCGGCTTCATGTCGCTGGTGGCCCTGGCGGCCGGTGTGCTCAACACCTGGAAGCGCTTTGCCGTGCCGGCCGCCACGCCGGTGCTGCTCAACGTGGCCATGATCGCCGCCGCTTACTGGGGGGCGCCCTGGTTTGGCGAGCTGGGCGTGCCGCCCATCTACGCGCTCGCCCTGGGCGTCATGGTCGGCGGCGTGCTGCAGCTCGGGGTGCAGTTGCCGGCCTTGCACCGCCTGGGGCTGCTGCCCCGCATCGGCCTGCGCTGGAGCGCCGTGCGCCAGGCCTGGCACCACCCGGGCACCGAACGCATCACACGGCTGATGCTGCCGGCGCTGCTGGGCGTGAGCGTGGCGCAGATTTCGCTGCTCATCAACACCCAGATCGCCTCACACCTGACCACCGGCAGCGTGAGCTGGCTGACCTACGCCGACCGGCTGATGGAATTCCCGACCGCGATGCTGGGCGTGGCGCTGGGCGTGGTGCTGTTGCCCCAGCTGGCGGCGGCGCGCGCGGCCGACGACGCCGACCGCTACAGTGGCCTGCTCGACTGGGGGCTGCGCTGGGTGGTATTGCTGGCGGTGCCCTGTGCGGTGGCGCTGCTGACCTTTGCCCAGCCGCTGGTGGCGGTGCTGTACCACTACGGTGCGTTCACCGCCGCCGACGTGCGCCAGACCTCGCTGGCCCTGATGGGCTACGGCGTGGGCCTGCTGGGGCTGATCGCCATCAAGGTGCTGGCACCCGGGTTCTATGCCCGTCAGGACATCCGCACGCCGGTGAAGATTGCCATCGTGGTGCTGGTGTTCACCCAGGCCATGAACGCGGTTCTGGTGCCCCACCTGGCCCATGCCGGGCTGGCCTTGGCCATCGGCCTGGGGGCCCTGCTGAACGCGGGCTGGCTGCTGGTGGGGTTGCGCCGCCGTGGGGCCTACCAGCCCCGGCCGGGCTGGGGCACGTTCGCCTTGCAAGTGGTGGCGGCCAGCGCGCTGCTGGCCGTGTTCCTGCTGTGGGTGGGTGGCCAGGTGGAGTGGGTGCATGGCGTGGTGGCCTGGCGGCGCATCGTCACCCTGGCGCTGACGGTGCTCGGTGCCGGCGTGGTGTACTTTGGCGTGCTGTTGCTGGCCGGTGTGCAACTGCGCCAGTTTGTGAGAAAGTAAGGCATGCGTCTGCCCGTTCAGCCCCCGTCGCCCCTGGAGTATTTTGCTGCCCTGGTGCAGGACGACGAGGGATTCCCGCTGCTGGAGGCCACCGCTGCCGTGGCCATGGACGAATACCCCGACCTGGACGTGCAGACCGTGCTGGGCGACGTGGACCAGTTGCTGGCACGGGTGCGCCGGCGTCTGCCGGCCGATGCCGGGCCGCTGCAGCGCCTGCGCCTGCTCAACCAGTTCTTTTTCCACGACCTGGGCTTTGGCGGCAACGTCAACCACTACTACGACCCCGACAACAGCTACGTCAACGTGGTGCTGCGCACCCGCCGGGGCATCCCGATCACGCTGGCCATCCTTTGGCTGGAGCTCGCCCAGGGGCTGGGCCTGCAGGCGCGCGGGGTGAATTTCCCCGGGCACTTCATGGTCAAGGTCAACCTGCCGCAAGGGCAGGTGGTGATCGACCCGTTCACCGGCCAGTCGCTGAGCCGCGAAGACCTGAGCGACCGGCTGGAGCCCTTCAAGCGCCGCAATGGGCTGGTCGAGGATTTTGACGTGCCAGTGGGCTTGTACCTGCAGTCCGCTCCCTCGAGGGACATCCTCGCGCGGGTGCTGCGCAACCTGAAGGAAATTCACCGCACCCAGGAAGACTGGCCCCGTCTGATCGCCGTGCTGGACCGGCTGGTGCTGCTGCTGCCCGAGGATTGGAGCGAGCGGCGCGACCGCGGCCTGGCCTGGGCCGAGCACGGCCACCCCGAGCGTGCCGTGCCCGACTTGGAGGCCTACCTGGCCCATGCCGACGACCCCATGGACGTTGATGCGATTGCCCAGCGGGTGCGCGAACTCCGGCGTGAGTTGAGCTGAGCACGCACCGGCCGGCACGCGAAGTCGGATGTTTCGCGATGTAAGTCCGGTTGCGTTGGTGGTGTAGCCTGTGCTAGCCTGATAAAACTGTCAGCGAATGTTTCGCTGGTGGTGTACGCCAACTTCTGGGGGCTGCCATGCTGAAAACCTTTTACCGTTTTGTTGCCTCGGTGCTCATGCCCTGCATCGCCCTGGCCGGTCTGCCGCTGGCTTCGCAGGCGGCCATCGTCTCCACTGAAGAGGTGATCGCCGCCCCGGTTGCCGATGGCAGCCGCGAGCGGGTCCACGCGTTCTTCCAGCGGGATGACGTGCGGGCCGCCCTGCAGGAGCAGGGTGTCAGTGCCGACGACGCCATGGCCCGGGTGAACGCCATGTCCGATGCCGAGGTGGCCCAGCTGGCGCACCGGGTGGACCAGGCGCCCGCAGGCAGTGGGGTGGTGGGTGTGCTGTTCTCGGTGTTCCTGATCCTGCTGGTGACGGACATCCTTGGGTTCACCAAGGTGTTTCCGTTCACCCGCAGCGTCCGCTGACCGATGGCGGCCCGACCGACCCGCCGACCTTTCCTGGCGCTGGTGGTCGGGCTGCTGGTCGCGTCACTGCTGGGCGGTTGTGCCACCGCCCCCCAGTTCGCCGCGCTCGAGCGGCAATGGCCGGCGCAGTTGCCAGCACGGGTGTTGCTGGCCGACGTGCCCTTTTTTCCGCAGGACGACTACCTGTGCGGTCCGGCCACCCTGGCCATGGTGGCGCAGGCCGCGGGCAAGCCGGTAACGCCCGAGGAACTCACGCCGCAGGTGTACCTGCCGCAGCGCCAGGGTGCCTTGCAGCTGGAAATGCTGGCCGCCGCCCGGCGCCAGGGGCTGGTGGCCTATCCGATCGAGCCCACCTTGCAGGCCCTGCTGACCGAGGTGGCCAGCGGTGCGCCAGTGCTTGTGTTGCAGAACCTGTCGTTGCCGGTTTCACCGCTGTGGCATTACGCGGTGGTGATCGGCTACGACCAGGTGCGGCGGGAAATCGTGTTGCATTCCGGCACCACACCCCGCCTCGTGATGCCGCTGTCCACCTTTGAGTACACGTGGGCCCGCTCGGCACATTGGGCGGTACGCGTCACCCCGCCCAGCCAGTTGCCGGTGACCGCCAGCGCCGACGCCTGGGGCCGGGCCGTGGCCCCGCTGGAACGTGTGGACGCCGAAGCCGCTCACCGCGCCTACGCCACCGGGCTGGAGGCCTGGCCGCAGGACCGCATCGGCTGGCTGGGGTTGGGCAACACCGCCTATGCCCTGGGACGGATCGAGCAGGCCGCGCACGCCTACGAAGCCGCCACCCAGGCCCATCCCGACTTTGCCGACGCTTGGAACAACCTGGCGCAGGTTCGGCTGGAACAGGGCCGCCTGGCCGCGGCGCAAGACGCGATCACGCGGGCGGTGGCCCTGGGGGGGCCTCGTCAGGCCGATTACCTGGTGTTGCGGGACAAGATCGTGCGCCAGCGGCCCTGACGTGTTCAGGCCACGACGACCTGCGCGCCGTCGCCCTGGGGCGCGATGGCGCCGATGGTGTAGACGGTCTCGCCTTGGGCGCGCAGCGTGGCTGCAGTGGCCCCGGCATGGGCCGCCTCCACCACCACGACCATGCCAATGCCGTTGTTGAAGGTGCGGTTCATCTCGATGTCGTCGATCGCTGCCGTGGCCTGCAGCCAGGCGAACAGCTCGGTCTGCGGCCAGCTGCCCTTTTTCAGGTGGGCGGCCAGGCCTTCGGGCAGCACGCGGGGGATGTTTTCCAGCAGGCCGCCGCCGGTGATGTGGGCCAGCGCCTTGATCGGGTGCTGCGCCAGCGCGGCCAGCACGCTCTTCACGTACAGCCGGGTGGGCGCCATGATGGCCTGCTTGAACGGCTGCCCGTCCAGCGTGGCGGGCAGGCTGGCACCCGCACGCTCGATGCACTTGCGCACCAGGCTGAAGCCGTTGGAGTGCACGCCCGCCGAAGCCAGCCCCAGTATCACGTCGCCAGCCTGCACGTTGCGGCCGGTCAGGATCTTGGATTTTTCGACCGCGCCCACGGCAAAGCCCGCCAGGTCGTATTCGCCGGCAGGGTACATGCCGGGCATTTCGGCGGTCTCACCGCCGATCAGCGCGCAGCCGCTCAGCTCGCAGCCCTTGGCGATGCCGCCTACCACGGCCGCGGCGGTGTCCACGTCCAGCTTGCCGCAGGCAAAGTAGTCGAGGAAGAACAGCGGCTCGGCGCCCTGCACCAGCACGTCGTTCACGCTCATGGCCACCAGGTCGATGCCCACGGTGTCGTGCATGTTCCATTCGAAGGCCAGCTTGAGCTTGGTGCCCACACCGTCGGTGCCGCTGACCAGCACCGGCTCCTGGTAGCGCTTGGGCACTTCGAACAGCGCGCCGAAGCCGCCGATGCCGGCCAGCACCCCTTCGCGCATGGTTTTCTTGGCCAGTGGCTTGATGCGTTCAACCAGGGCGTCGCCCGCGTCGATGTCCACGCCAGCGTCTTTGTAGGAAAGGGGAGTCGTCATAAGAGTAGGGCCGATAGAATTGCCGTGATTTTACGGGCCCCGCCATGACCACCTGTTTTTTGCCATGTCCCTGACCGCGACGCAAGCCCGTGCCCTGGCGTGGCTGGCCCTGGCAGTGGCCGCCTGGTGGCTGCTGTCCCTGTTGTCGCCGGTGCTGTTGCCGTTCGTGGTGGCCGCGGTCATGGCCTACGCCTTGCACCCCGCGGTGGAAGCGCTGCACGCGCGCCGGGTGCCACGCTGGCTGGGCGCCGGGGTCGCCATCGTGCTGCTGATGGTGGTGCTCCTGGCGGTGGCGTTGATGATCGTGCCGGTGGTGACCCGCCAACTGCCATTGCTGCGCGAGCAGATCCCGCCGCTGTTCGAGCAGCTCAACCTCTGGCTGGCGCCCTGGGCGCAGCGCTTTGGCATCAACGCCGAGATCGACGTCAACCTGGTGCGCGACGTGCTGCGGCGCATGGTGTCCGGTCACGAGGGCGAACTGATCGACCGGCTGCTGTCGTCGCTGCGCATCGGCGGCAGTGCGGTGGCGGCTGTGCTGGGCAACCTGGTGCTCATGCCCATCGTGGCGTATTACCTGCTGCTCGATTGGTCGGGCTTGGTCGCGCGCTGCAAGGCGCTGGTGCCGCCGCGCTGGCAGCACAGCACCCAGCGTTTCCTGGACGAGACCGACGAGGTGCTGGGGCAGTACCTGCGTGGGCAGCTGCTGGTGATGGGTATTCTGGCGGTGTTCTACACGGTGGCGCTGGCCGGGGTGGGGCTGAGCCTGGCCTTGCCGATCGGGGTGTTCACCGGTCTGGCGGTGTTCGTGCCCTACCTTGGGTTCGGCCTTGGGCTGGTGCTGGGCCTGCTCGCCGCGCTGTTGCAGTTCCAGAGCCTGACCGGCGTGCTGCTGGTGGCAGCGGTGTACGCGGTGGGGCAGGTGTTGGAAAGCCTGTACCTCACGCCGCGGCTGCTGGGCGAGCGCATCGGCTTGCACCCGATCGCGGTGATCTTCGCGCTCATGGCCTTCGGGCACGTGTTCGGTTTTGTGGGCGTGCTGATCGCCCTGCCAGCCAGCGCGGTGCTGCTGGTGGCGGTGCGCCGGCTGCAGGCGGTGTACGTGGGCAGCCCGCTGTACACCCATGGCGCCCCGCCGTCCCGCTCGGCCCAGGACGGAGAAGGCTGATGCAGCAGCTCACGCTCGACATGGGTCTGACGCCCCAGCCCTCGCTCGACAACTTCCTGGCCGACCACAACGACGCGGTGCTGGAGCACCTGCGCCTGTGGGTGTCCAACCCCTACCGCTCGCCCGTGCCCACCCTGCTGTGGGGCGGCCCGGGGGTGGGCAAGACCCACCTGTTGCAGGCGGTGCGGCTCGCACTGCAGGGGCAGGGCGCCCGCGTCGGCTGGCTCGATGCCTCGGTCATGGCGCCCGACGAATTCGACGAGCGCTGGTCGGTGGTGGTGCTGGACGACTGCCACCTCTACACCGCCGAACAGCAGGCGGCGGCCTTCAACTGGTTCGTCAACGCGCAGACGCCGGTGAGCGGGCCAGCCCGCTGGGTGCTGGCCGCCGCCGACCGTCCACCTGCCGATCTGCCACTGCGCGAAGACCTGCGCACCCGCCTTGGCTGGGGCCATGTGTTCCAATTGCAGGCTTTAGGGGACGGTGAGCGCCGCGCGGTGCTGCGCCGTGCGGCCGACGACCGCGGGGTGTTCCTGAGCGACGAGGTGATGGATTTCATGCTCAACCGCTTCTCGCGCGACCTCAGCAGCCTCATGGCCCTGCTGGAGCAGCTCGACGGTTATGCCCTGCGCACCCAGCGCGCCATCACCATCCCCCTCATCAAGGCGATGCTGGAGCACGAATGATCCCGGCCGCCTGCCTTTGCTGACCTGATACGGATTGCGCCATGAAACTGGCCTTGTTTGACCTGGACCACACGCTGCTGCCGATCGATTCGGACTACTCGTGGGGCCAGTTCACCAGCCACATCGGCTGGACCGACCCGGTGGAATTCAACCGCCGCAACGACGAATTTTTTGCCCACTACCAAGCCGGCACGCTGGACGTGCACGACTACGTGCGCTTCGCCATCGACGCGGTGCGCCAGCGCGGCCCGCAGGCGGCGGCCGAGGCGCATGCCCGCTTCATGGCCGAAGTGATCCGGCCCAACCTCAAGCCGCAGGCGCAGGCGCTGGTGCAGCAGCACCGCGACGCAGGCGAGCAGCTCATCCTCATCACCGCCACCAACGAATTCGTCACCCGCCCGATCGCGCAGGCCTTCGGCATCGACGAGCTCATCGCCGTGGAGCTGGAGCGCGGCCCCGACGGCTGGTACACCGGCGAAATCCGGGGCACGCCCTCGTTCCGTGAAGGCAAGGTCCAGCGGCTGCAGCAGTGGCTGCAGGCCCGTGGCCTGGACTGGGACGATTGCGACATGACCTTCTACTCCGACTCCACCAACGACCTGCCGCTGCTGGAGCGCGCGCACGTGCCCGTCGCCACCAACCCGGGCGAGGGCCTGCGTGCCATCGCCCGCGAGCGCGGCTGGCGCATCCTGGACCTGTTTGCGGAACACGCATGATCAAGAAATTCATCGACAAGCTGCTGGGCAAGGCGCCGAAAGCGCAGGGCCCGAACTTTGGCAAGCGCGAGGACGTGCCCGCCACCGTCCATGGCATCGATCCCTCGCTAGTGGACGGCCGCGCGCTGGACGTGGTGCACACCCTCAAACGCGCCGGTTACGAGGCCTACATCGTGGGCGGTGCGGTGCGCGACCTGCTGCTGGGCCTGCGCCCCAAGGATTTCGACGTGGCCACCAACGCCACGCCCGAAGAGGTCAAGGCCCTGTTCCGGCGCGCCTTCATCATCGGCCGGCGCTTCCGCATCGTGCACGTGGTGTTCGGTCGCGGGCGCGAGCACGAGGTCATCGAAGTCTCCACCTTCCGCGCCTACATGGACAACGCCGCGGCCGAGCAGGTGAGCGGCAACGAACGCACTTCCAAAGGCGAGCTGGCGGGCATGAAGCACGCCGTGGATGCCAGCGGCCGCGTGCTGCGCGACAACGTGTGGGGCCCGATCGAGCAAGACGCCGTGCGGCGCGACTTCACCATCAACGCCATGTACTACGACCCGGAAACCGAAACCGTGGTCGACTTCCACCATGGCATCCGCGACGCGAAAAAACGCGTGCTGCGCATGATCGGCGACCCCGCCACCCGCTACCGCGAAGACCCGGTGCGCATCATCCGCGCCGTGCGCTTTGGCGCCAAGCTCAGCGGCCTGGGCTTCCAGTTCGACGCCAAGACCAAGGCGCCGCTCGCCGCCTCGCTGCCGCTGCTGGCCGACGTGCCGCAAAGCCGCCTGTTCGACGAGATGCTCAAGCTGTTGCAGACTGGCCACGCGCTGGCCAGCATCGAGCAGCTCAAGGCCACCGGGCTGGCCAAGGGCATCTACCCGCTGCTCGACCTGGTGGTGCAGCGCGCCGACGAGCCCTTCGTCAAAGCCGCGCTGCAGGACACCGACCGCCGCGTGGCCGAAGGCAAGCCGGTGGCGCCCAGCTTTCTGCTCGCCTGCGTGCTGTGGAGCGACGTGCGCGACGGCTGGCAGAAGCGCCAGAGCGCCCGGGTGCCGCCGTTCCCTGCGCTGCAGGAATCGGTGGACGAGGTGTTCGAGGCCAAAATTGGCGACGTCTCGGGCCGCGGCAAGCTGGGTGCCGACATGCGCGAGATCTGGATGATGCAGCCGCGCTTTGACCGCCGTACCGGGCAAAGCCCGTTCGCGCTGGCCGAGCAGCCGCGCTTCCGCGCCGGCTTCGACTTTTTGCGCCTGCGTGCCCAGGTGGGCGAACTGGAAGAAGAACTGTCCCACTGGTGGGAAACCTTCAGCACCGCCAGCGAGCCGGTGCGCCGCGACATGGTGGAGGCGGTGCGGCTGGAGCAGCAGCGCAGCCGGCCCAGCAGCAAAGGGGCCGGGCGCGGCGGCAAGACCGTTGCCGCACCCGCCCGCAGCACCGCCGAGACAGACGATCCGCGTTGGCGCACCGAGGAGGGCGACGGCGCCGAGCCGCGCCCAGTGTCTGACGACGAGGGCTCGGCCAGCCCCGCCAAAAAGCGCCGCCGCCGGCGCCGCAAACCGGCAGGGGGGGGCGCGGGCGAGGGGTCTGGTCCGGCCACAGAATGACGCAGGGCAAGGCTGCATGACTGTGCCGCTGCACCCGTGCGTGCGCGCTTACGTGGGGCTGGGGGCCAACCTGGGGGAGCCGGTGGCCGCGCTGCAGGCCGCCCTGTGTGGCTTGGCCGCCACGCCCGGGGTGGAGGCCGTGCGCGCCTCGTCGTTCTACCGCAGCGCCCCGGTGGACGCCGGCGGGCCGTGGTACGTCAACGCGGTGGCCGAACTGGACACGACGCTCACGGCCCCGGCCTTGCTGGCCACCTTGCAAGCGCTGGAGCAGGCGGCCGGGCGCGAGCGCCCCTACCGCAACGCCCCCCGCACGCTCGACCTGGACCTGCTGCTGTACGGCAACGCCCGGATCGATTCACCGCGGCTGACGGTACCCCACCCCCGACTGTGGACACGCGCCTTCGTCTTGCATCCGCTGCACGAGTTGGCGCCCGAGCGGGTCAGTGCCCGTGCCCTGGCGGCCGTGGCCGATCAGGCGATCGAGCGCTGCGACCCACCCGCCTGACGAAGGCCGCCATTCACGGCGCGAGCCGCTCGCGCACCCAGTGGCCAGCGTCCTGGCGGTAGCGCAGCCGGTCGTGCAGCCGGCTCTTGCGGCCCTGCCAGAATTCCCAGCGGTCCGGCTCCAGCCGGTAGCCGCCCCAGTGCGGCGGACGCGGCGGCTGGAGCAGGAACTGCGCTCCGTACTTGGCCGCGTTGGCCACCAGTACCGAGCGCCCGAAGATCACCTGGCTCTGCGGGCTCGCCCAGGCGCCGATGCGGCTGTCCAATGGCCGGCTCTGGTAGTAGGCGTCGCTCTCGTCGGCGCTGACGCGGCTGACGCGGCCTTCGATCCGCACCACCCGCTCCAGCTCGACCCAGTGGAACTGCAGGGCAGCCCAGGGGTTGCCGGCGAGCTCCTGGCCCTTGCGGCTGTCGTAGTTGGTGTACCAGACGATGCCGCGGGCGTCGTACCCTTTGATCAGCACCACCCGGGTGCTCGGGCGCAGGTCACTGCCCACCGTGGCCACGGTCATGGCGTTGGGCTCGGGCAGCTCGCTCTTGAGGGCTTCCTGGAACCACTGGTCGAACTGTCGCAGCGGGTCGGCGTGCGATGCGTCTTCGCTCAGCTCGGCTTTTTCGTAACTCTTGCGGAGGTCGGCGATGTTCATGCCGTCAGTATGGCATGCCACCGCCGCCCGCATGGCGCAGCAAACGCTCCAGCGACACGTCGCGGATGCCAAGTGCACGCAGCTCCTGCAGCGTCTGGCGGGCGTAATCGAGGGTGGAGCCATAGCGACCTTGAGCCTGCGCAAAAATGGTGCGTAGCTGTTCGCCGGACAGTTCGCCGGTGTAGTTCGGGCTGCGGCGCGACAAGGTGAAGGCCAGTCCGGTGACCGCGCCCGACGGGGTGTGGCAGCGCAGCCATTTGGGGTCGTAGACCGGGTTGGGCATCTCGCGCTCCCACAGCCTGGGCAGCATGTCTGGCACCGCGCCCGCCGGCACGCGCAGCACCATGCCCTGGCAGCTGCCGCCGGTCAGCAGGGCGAACACCAGGCCGGGGCGCTCGGGCGTGCCGCGGTTGACCCGGCTCCACATTTTCAGCGCCCGGTGATGGCCATGCACCCGCGCCGGGCGGCGCTCCACCACGGGAAAGTCGGTTTTCCAGATCAGCGAGCCGTAGGCAAACAGCCACAGGTCGCTCGCGCCCATGCCTTGCCATTCCGCCAGGGTGACCCGCAGCATCGCCTGCGAACAGCGCGCGGGCATCGGAGGGGCTGGGAGCAGGTCGGGGTCCAACATTAGAATCACCAAGCATTATTCATACCGCAGACATGACCGCAAGCCCCGCCCCCGAGTTGCCGACCCTGGTCGACGTACGTGCCATGGCCCGAGAGGCGACTGCGCTGGAAGGTGTGACGCCATTGGTGGCTTTCGAGCGCCTGCTGGCCGACCTTCCCGAGCAGCCTGCCGACCTGTCCGTGGCGTGGCGCGCCCAGGCCGAATGGCGCGAGCCCGTGGGCGTCGCCGCCCAGCTGTGGCTGCACCTGGACGTGACCGCCGAAGTGCCGCTGACCTGTCAGCGCTGCCTGTCGGCGTACCGACAGCCGGTGGTGATCGACCGCTGGTTCCGCTTCGTGGCCGACGAGGCCGCTGCGCTGGCCGAAGACGACGAGAGCGAAGAAGACCTGCTCGTCCTGGTGCCCCGTTTCAACCTGCACGAACTGCTGGAAGACGAGTTGCTGCTGGCGCTGCCGCTCGTGCCCATGCACGAGGTCTGCCCCGAGCCGGTGCGCCTGGGCGCGGCCGACGAGGCCGCCACCGAGGAGCGGCCCCATCCGTTTGCCGCCTTGGCGCAGCTCAAAACCGGTGCGGGCGGCAAGGGCACTTGATGAAGTGTTCGTGTGCCGGCTATAATGCATGGTTTCGCGCTGGCCTGAACACGTTTGTCGTGGCTGGTGCTCCCGCCAACCGTCAACGGGTCTGTTCTCAGGCCTGGGCCTTTTTCATAGGAGCCGAACATGGCTGTCCAGCAAAACAAAAAGTCTCCCTCCAAGCGCGGCATGCACCGCTCGCACAACGCACTGAGCGTGCCGGGCGTGGCTGTCGAGCCGACCACCGGCGAAGTGCATCTGCGCCACCACGTGAGCCCCAACGGCTTCTACCGCGGCCGTCAGGTGCTGAAGAACAAGTCCGAGGCTTGATCGGCATTGCGTCGCTGCGCCCGGGGCGCGGGGGCCACTCGCAAAGCCCGCATGCTGCATGCGGGCTTTTTGCGTCTTGGGGGCTTGCAACGGCTGGCCACGGGTCGGCATGAACCAAGGTCTAGGCATGATCACGATTGCGGTCGATTGCATGGGCGGGGACCACGGCCCGTCCGTCACCTTGCCGGCATGTGCGGCGTTCCTTGCGTCCCATCCGGACGCGCGGTTGCTGCTTGTCGGGCGGCCCGAGGCCCTGTCCCGCCTGCCGGCGGCGCTGGATGCGGCGCGCTGCACCGTCGTCCCCGCCACCGAGGTGGTGACCATGGACGACCCGGTTGAAGTGGCGTTGCGTCGCAAGAAGGACTCGTCCATGCGGGTCGCCATTGCCCAGGTCAAGGATGGGGCGGCCCAGGCGGCGGTCTCGGCGGGCAACACCGGCGCCTTGATGGCGATTGCACGCTACGTGCTCAAGACGCTCGACGGCATCGACCGCCCGGCGATCGCCACCCAGATGCCCAACGCCACCGGCGGTGCCACCACGGTGCTGGACCTCGGGGCGAACGTGGATTGCACCGCCGAACACCTGCTGCAGTTCGCTGTCATGGGCTCGGCGCTGGTGGCGGCCGGTGGCCGCGATGCACCGTCGGTCGGTCTGCTCAATATCGGTGAAGAGGTCATCAAGGGCAACGACGTCATCAAGCAGGCGGGCGTGCTGCTGCGCCAGGCCGGCGAGCGCGGTGACCTCAATTTCCACGGCAACGTGGAGGGCAACGACCTGTTCAAGGGTACGACCGACATCGTGGTGTGCGACGGCTTTGTCGGCAACGTGGCGCTCAAGGCCAGCGAGGGCCTGGCCAGCATGATCGGCGGTTTCATTCGCGAAGAGTTCTCGCGCAACCTGTTCACCCGCCTGGCCGCGCTGGTCGCTTACCCGGTGCTGTCGGCGTTCAAGCACCGAGTGGACCACCGCCGCTACAACGGTGCGGCCCTGCTGGGCTTGCGCGGGCTGGTGTTCAAAAGCCACGGTTCGGCCGATGCCTTTGCCTTCGAACAGGCCCTGGTGCGCGCGTATGATGCGGCCCACCACCAACTGCTGGACCGTGTCAAGGCCCGCATCGCCCATGCGGCCCCGCTGATGCAGGCGCCCGTATCGCCCGCACCGGTGGCCGGCTGAGCCGGTCCGTGCCGGCACCCTACCCACGACAACCATGAAACGCTATTCCCGCATCACCGGCACCGGCAGCTACCTGCCGCCCAAGCGCCTGACCAATGCCGACATGGTGGCCTTGCTCGCCGCCCGCGGCATCGACACCAGCGACGACTGGATCGTCGAGCGCACCGGCATCCGGGCGCGCCATTACGTGGACGACGGCGTCAACGCCAGCGACCTGGCCCTGCAGGCCTGCCTGAAGGCCCTGGAGGCCGCCGGCCGCCAGGTGGGCGAGATCGACCTGATCATCGTTGCCACCTCCACCCCCGACATGGTGTTCCCCTCCACCGCGTCCATCCTGCAGCGCAAGCTGTCGGAGGTGGCGCAAGCGCAGGGACAGGCCGATGCTGCTGGCGGCGCTGCCTTTGACGTGCAAGCGGTGTGCAGCGGCTTCATCTACGCCCTGACCGTGGCCGATGCCATGATCCAGACCGGCGCCGCCCAAAAGGCGCTGGTGGTGGGCGCCGAGGTGTTCTCGCGCCTGCTCGACTTCAACGACCGCACCACCTGCGTGCTGTTCGGCGACGGCGCCGGCGCCGTGGTGCTGGAGGCCACCGAACACGACGGCAACGGCCCCGCGGTGCTGGCCAGCGACATCCATGCCGATGGCCGCCACACCGGCATCCTGTGCGTGCCGGGCACGGTGAGCGGTGGCCAGGTGCTGGGCGACCCGTTGCTCAAGATGGACGGGCAGGCGGTGTTCAAGCTGGCCGTGGGCCTGCTGGAAGACGCCGCCCGGGCCACGCTCGCCAAGGCGGGCAAGTCGGACGCCGACATCGACTGGCTGATCCCGCACCAGGCCAACATCCGCATCATGCAGAGCACGGCGCGCAAGCTCAAGCTGCCCATGGACAAGGTGGTGGTCACGGTGCACGACCACGGCAACACGTCGGCCGCGTCCATCCCGCTGGCGCTGGACCACGGGGTGCGCACCGGCCAGGTGAAACCGGGCCAGCTGCTGATGCTCGAAGGCGTCGGCGGTGGCTTCACCTGGGGTGCCGTGCTGGTGCGCCTGTAAACCGATCAAGGAGAATAAAAATGACGTTCGCATTTGTGTTTCCGGGCCAGGGCTCGCAGGCCGTCGGCATGCTCGACGCCTGGGGCGACCACCCGGTGGTGGCCGAGACCCTGAAGGAAGCGTCCGACGCCCTGGGCGAGGACGTGGCCAAGCTGATCCACGAAGGCCCCAAGGAAGCCCTGGCGCTGACCACCAACACCCAGCCGGTGATGCTGGTGGCGGGTGTGGCTGCGTGGCGCGTGTGGCGCGCCGACGGCGGTGCACTGCCCGCCGCGGTGGCCGGCCATTCGCTGGGCGAGTATTCGGCCCTGGTGGCGTCGGGCGTGCTGACGCTGGCGCAGGCCGCGCCGCTGGTGCGTTTCCGCGCCCAGGCCATGCAGGACGCGGTGCCGGTGGGCACCGGTGCGATGGCCGCCATCCTGGGCATGGCCGCCGACAAGGTGCGCGACGGCTGCGCCGAGGCGCAGGCCACCTTCGCTGCGGGCAGCGGCGAGGTGGTGGAGGCCGTGAACTTCAACGACCCGGCCCAGACCGTGATCGCTGGCAGCAAGGCCGCTGTCGAGAAAGCCTGTGAGGTGCTCAAGGCCAACGGGGCCAAGCGCGCGCTGCCGCTGCCGGTGTCGGCGCCGTTCCACTCCAGCCTCATGAAGCCCGCCGCCGAGCGGCTCAAGGAGAAGCTGGCCACGACCGCGTTCGCCGCGCCCCAGATTCCGGTGCTCAACAACATCGACGTGGCGGTGGAAACCGACGCCGACCGCATCCGCGATGCCCTCTACCGCCAGGCCTTTGGCCCGGTGCGCTGGGTCGAAAGCGTGCAGGCCCTCAAAGCCCGTGGCATCGCCACCGTGGTGGAATGCGGCCCGGGCAAGGTGCTGGCCGGCATGGTCAAGCGCATCGACGCCGAGCTGGCCAGTGCCGCCCTGTACGACCCAGCCACGCTGGCCGAAGTCAAGGCCCTGCTGGGCTGATCCCGAAGGAGCAACACCATGTCTGAAAATGTGTTCGCGGGCCAGGTGGCCCTGGTCACTGGCGCCTCGCGCGGCATTGGCGCCGCCATCGCGCTGGAACTGGCGCGCAAGGGCCTGAAGGTCATCGGCACCGCCACCAGCGACGACGGCGCCGCCAAGATCGGCCAGGCGCTGGCCAACTTCGAATCCTGCCGCGGTGCCAAGCTGGACGTGAACAATGCCGCCGAGGCCGAGGCCCTGATCGACGCTATCGTGAAAGAACACGGCGCGTTGCACGTGCTGGTCAACAACGCCGGGATCACCCGCGACATGCTGGCCATGCGCCTGAAGGACGAGGACTGGGATGCGGTGCTCGACACCAACCTCAAGGCCGTCTTCCGCATGAGCCGCGCCGTCATCCGCCCGATGATGAAGCAGCGCTACGGCCGCATCATCAGCATCACCAGCGTGGTGGGTGCTTCCGGCAACCCGGGCCAGGCCAACTACGCCGCCGCCAAGGCAGGTGTGGCGGGCATGACCCGCGCGCTGGCGCGCGAGCTGGGCAGCCGCAACATCACCGTCAACTGCGTGGCGCCGGGTTTTATCGAGACCGACATGACCGCCGCCCTGCCCGAAGAGCAGCAGAAGGCGCTGCTGGGCCAGATCCCGCTGGGTCACCTCGGCAAGCCGGCCGACATTGCGCACGCCGTGGCCTACCTGGCCAGCCCGCAGGCCGCCTACGTGACGGGGCAGGAACTGCACGTCAACGGCGGCATGTTCATGGCCTGATAACATTCGCCCCCAGCCGTTTTTCGGGCGCCTTGCGGGCCCCGGCTAAAATGGCGTGACTGTTTTTAACCACCCTTAGAGGGAACTATGAGCGATATCGAAGCACGTGTGAAGAAAATCATTGCCGAACAACTCGGCGTGGAAGAGTCCCAGGTGACCAATGAAAAGGCCTTCGTGGCCGATCTGGGCGCCGACTCGCTCGACACCGTGGAACTGGTGATGGCCCTCGAAGACGAATTCGGCATCGAGATCCCCGACGAAGACGCCGAGAAGATCACCACCGTGCAAAACGCCATCGACTACGCGCTGGCGCACCAGAAGGGCTGATCCGCCGATGAGCCGCCGCCGTGTCGTCGTGACCGGCCTGGGCTGCATCTCCCCCGTGGGCAACACGGTGGAGCAGTCCTGGGCCAACCTGATCGCCGGTCAGTCCGGCATCGACCTCATCACCAAGTTCGACGCCTCCAACTTCGCCTGCAAGATCGCCGGCGAGGTCAAGGGCTTCGACCTGGAGTCCTACATCAGCGCCAAAGAGGCGCGGACGATGGACACCTTCATCCACTACGGCATTGCCGCCGCCGTGCAGGCGGTGCAGGATGCCGGCCTGCCCACGGGCGAGGCGCTGGGTGAGGAAGAGGCGTGCCGCATTGCGTGCATCATCGGCTCCGGCATCGGTGGCCTGCCCCTGATCGAGGAAACCCACACCGAACTGACGAACCGCGGCCCGCGCCGCATTTCGCCGTTCTTCGTGCCGGCCTCGATCATCAACATGATTTCCGGGCACGTGTCCATGCGGTTTGGCTTCAAGGGGCCGAACCTGGCGGTGGTCACGGCCTGCACCACGGGCCTGCACTGCATTGGCGAGGCGGCCCGCAAGATCGAGTACGGCGACGCCGACGTGGTGATCGCCGGCGGCGCCGAGTCCACTGTGTCGCCGCTGGGCATCGGTGGCTTTGCCGCCATGCGCGCCCTGTCGACCCGCAACGACGACCCCAAGACCGCGTCCCGCCCCTGGGACAAGGACCGCGACGGTTTCGTGCTGGGCGAGGGCGCTGGCGTGATGGTGCTCGAAGAGTACGAGCGCGCCAAGGCCCGTGGGGCCAAGATCTACGCCGAGCTGGCGGGTTACGGCATGAGCGCCGACGCCGGCCACATGACGGCCCCGAACATGGACGGCCCCCGCCGTGCCATGCTCAACGCCCTGCGCAACGCCGGGGTCAATGCCGACGAGGTCAACTACCTCAACGCGCACGGCACCTCCACCCCCTTGGGCGACATCAACGAAACCAACGCGATCAAGGCTGCGCTGGGCGACCACGCCCGCAAGGTCGTGGTGAACTCCACCAAGTCCATGACCGGGCACCTGCTCGGGGGGGCCGGCGGCATCGAGAGCGTGTTCACCGTGCTCGCGGTGCACCAGCAGAAGAGCCCACCCACCATCAACATCTTCAACCAGGACCCCGAGTGCGACCTGGACTACTGCGCCAACACCGCGCGGGACGTGAAGATCGACGTGGCGGTGAAGAACAACTTCGGCTTCGGCGGCACCAACGGCTCGCTGGTGTTCAAGCGCGTCTGACCGCGACCCATGGCTGGTCTGTCCCAGGCCGTCCACCTCCCTCCGGCGGTGGACTACCCTGTGCGGCCGTCCGCTTTTTCGCACCGCTTGCTCTGGGTCCTGGCCGCCGCCTGGGCCGTGGGCCTGCTGCTGTGGGTCCGTTCGGTCGGATCCGGCCCGCTGCCGGGCGCCTGGTGGGCGTCGCTGGCGGCAGGCTGCCTGCTGCTGGGCTGGAGCCTTTGGCTGTCCAGGCACCCCCGCGTCGGGCAACTGTCTTGGTCACCTCACGGTGCCGAGGCGGGGAGTTGGTGCTGGTACAGCACCGCCTACCGCCGTGGGACGCCGGTCGTGGCCTTGCGTGTGGCGCTGGACCTGCAGGTCGCACTGTTGATGCGCGCCCAAACCGCCGCGGGTCTGGGCCTGTGGTTGTGGCTCGATGCGCACCACAGCCCGGCCGACTGGGATGCCCTGCGGCGTGCCGTGCGTGCAGCCCTGCCGCGGCCGACTTGAGAGCCCTTCGGGTATATTTGCCGGCCTGAACGCGTTTATGCCCGATCCCGCTCCTCCTTCTTCTGACCCCGACACCCTGCTGGTCCAGCGCACGCTGGCCGGGGACCAGCGCGCCTTCGAGATGCTGGTGGTGAAGTACCAGCGCCGCGTCGAGCGGCTGATCGGCCGCATGGTGCGGGATACCGATCTGGTGCAGGACATCGCCCAGGAAACCTTCATCCGTGCCTACCGTGCCCTGGGGCAGTTCCGGGGCGAGGCACAGTTCTACACTTGGCTCTACCGCATCGCGGTCAATACGGCCAAAAAGCAGCTGATGGAGCTCAAGCGCGACCCGCTCGTGCTCATGAGCGCGATGTCGTCTGGTGATGACGATGAAACTTCCGGGCTCGAACACGAACTAAACGCTCAGGTAGCCGATGCCGAGACCCCCGAAGCGGTGCTGGCGAGCAAGGAAATCGCCGAAGCCGTGAACGCAGCGATGGAGGCCTTGCCCAAGGAGTTGGGCCAGGCCATCACGTTGCGCGAGATCGAGGGTCTCAGTTACGAAGAAATCGCGCAGGCGCTCGATTGCCCCATTGGCACAGTGCGCTCGCGCATTTTCCGGGCCCGAGAGGCGATTTCAGCGCGCATCAAGCCGATGCTGGAGCGTCAATCGGGCAAGCGTTGGTGAGCCTGAAGTTTTTTTGGAAAGCCCAAGACCATGCAAACCTTGCACGAACCCCCGCACGAACCGGTGGCCACCGCGCCCGCTGGCGGTGAGCGGCCCTTGCGCGAAGCGCTGTCGGCCCTGTTCGATGGCGAGTGTGCGGCCGCTGAAGCGGCTGAGGTGACCCGGACCTACGCCGGTTCGAGTGCCTTGCAAAGCGACTGGCGCGACTACCAGTGGCTGGGCGATGCCCTGCGCGCCGCCGAGTCGGGGCGCGTGACGGCGCCTGCCGATGGCGCCTTCGTCTCCGCGGTGATGGCGCGCCTGGCCCAGGAACCCGTGCCGGTCCTGTCGGACGCCCCTGCGCCGGTGACGCCCGTGCAGCTGGAGGCATCGGCGGTTGCTACCGCGGCCAACGACGCCGTTTTCCGCTGGAAGATGGTGGCTGGCGTGGCCGCGTTGGCGGCCGTGGCTGCCGTAGCGTGGCAGGTGGCCGTGGCCCCGGCGCCCACGGCCATGCCGCAACTGGCGCAGCAGACGGCGCCCGCCACAGTGGCCGTTCAGCGCGTCGTGACCGAGCGCGGTGTCATGCTGCGTGACCCACAGCTGGAAGAGCTGATGGCGGCGCACCGCCAGTACGGCGGCGTCTCGGCATTGCAGATGCCGGCGGGCTTCCTGCGCAACGCCACTTACGAAACCCCGCAACGTTGATCTTGCTATGCTGCGTTTGCTGACGATTGGACAGCGGATGTTGGGCGTCGGGGCCATGGCCCTGGGGCTGTACGCGGCACCCGCCCTGGCCCTGGAGCCGGCCCGTGGTGCGTCCGCCACCCCGCCGGCCCAGGAAAAAAGCATCCACGCCTGGCTGGAGCGGTTGCACGAGGCCGCCCGTCGGCGCGCCTACATCGGCACCTTCGTGGTCTCCAGCGGCGCCGAAATGGCAGCGTCCAAAATTTGGCACGTCTGCGACGGGACGCAGCAGCTCGAGCGCATCGAAACCCTGACCGGCGCGCCACGCACCACCATTCGCCGCAACGACGAGGTCGTGACCTTCGCGCCCGACCTCAAAGTGGCCCTTCGAGAGCGCCGCGAGGCCCTGCGCCTGTTCCCCGACCTGTTGCGCACACCGGGTCAGCAGATCGAGTCTCTCTACGCCGCACGAGCCCAGGGGCAGGAGCGGGTGGCCGGGTTCGACGCCCTGGTGGTCGATTTCGTGCCCAAGGACGCGTTGCGCTACGGCTACCGCATCTGGTCGGAAAAGACCACCGGGCTCGTGGTGAAGCTGCAGACCCGCGACGCCGCGGGGCAGGTGCTCGAGCAGGTGGCATTCACCGAGCTGCAACTCGACGCGCCGGTGAAGATGGATGCCCTGATCAAGCAGATGGACAACACCGCGGGCTACCAGGTCATCAAGCCCGAGCTGCGCAAAACCACGGCCGAAAACGAAGGCTGGCGGCTGCGCCAGGACGTGCCCGGCTTCCAGTCCATGAGCTGCCATGTGCGCAGCGAAGCGCCCGGGCGCACGGGCTCGGTGCAGTGGGTGTTTTCGGACGGGTTGGCGTCGGTGTCGCTGTTCCTCGAGAGCTACGACGCCAAGCGCCACAGCAAGGAAAAACTGGCTTCAGCCGGTGCAACGCACTCGCTGTCGCGGCGCGTGGGTGACCACTGGGTCACCGCCATGGGCGAAGTGCCGCCGGACACCCTGACCCTCTTCCTGCAATCGCTGGAACGCACGCGTTGACGTGGGGTGGTGGGCCGTGCGCGTGCCCCGCCACCGGACCTCAACAGGATGCAACGTATGGAGAAACCCATGACCTCAAAGATTGTGGACCGTCCTGCCCGACGTTACGCCGCTGCCGCGGTGGCGGCCGGGGCCTTGGTGGCCGTGCTGTGGTCGTCCAACCATGGCAACGTCGAGGCGCAGACGGCGCCTGCCACCACCGGCCCGGCGCCCGTCGCTTCCACCCCGGCGCCGGTATTGGTCACCGGTTTGCCCGATTTCACCGTGTTGGTGGACCAGGTGGGGCCGTCGGTGGTCAACATCCGCACGGTGGAGCGGGTGCGCCGTTCCGGGCCGCCCAGTGGCCCTGACGAGCAGATGCTCGAGTTTTTCCGCCGCTTTGGGCTGCCGGTCCCGCCGGGCATGGTGCCGCGCGGGCCGCAACGCCAGGAGCGTGGGCCGGAAATCGAGCGCCCCCGTGGTGTCGGGTCGGGCTTTGTGCTCAGTGGCGACGGTTTCATCATGACCAATGCCCACGTGGTCGAGGGCGCGGATGAGGTGCTGGTGACCCTGCCCGACAAGCGCGAGTTCAAGGCCAAGGTGGTGGGCGCTGACAAGCGCACCGACGTGGCGGTGGTCAAGATCGAGGCCACTGGGCTGAAAGCGGTGCGCATCGGTGACGTCAGCCGGCTGAAAGTGGGTGAGTGGGTGATGGCCATCGGCTCGCCCTTCGGGCTGGAGAACACCGTCACGGCCGGCATCGTCAGCGCCAAGCAGCGCGAGACGGGGGACTTCCTGCCTTTCATCCAGACCGATGTGGCCATCAACCCCGGCAACTCGGGCGGCCCGCTGATCAACCTGCGCGGCGAGGTGGTGGGTATCAACAGCCAGATTTACTCGCGCTCGGGCGGTTTCCAGGGCATTTCGTTCGCCATCCCGATCGACGAGGCCGTGCGGGTGTCCGACCAGCTGCGCGCCACCGGCAAGGTCACGCGCGGGCGCATCGGTGTCGCCATCGACAGCGTGAGCAAGGAGCTGGCCGATTCGCTCGGCCTGGCGAAGACGGAAGGCGCTCTGGTGCGGGGCGTGGAAAGCGATTCGCCCGCGGCCAAGGCCGGGGTGGAGCCGGGTGACATCATCCTGAGCTTCGACGGCAAGGCGGTGGAGAAGTCGGCCGATCTGCCGCGCATCGTCGGCAACACCGCGCCCGGCACCCGGGCCAAGCTGAAGGTCTGGCGCCGGGGCGCCCAGAAGGAGCTGACGATCACCGTCGGGACGTTCGAAGAGGAGACGGTGGCGCAGGCCAACGCGCCCTCGGCCGATCCCCAGGCGACGGCCGCCCAGAGCCCGCTGGGGCTGGCGGTGCGCGAGTTGACGGCAGCCGAACGGCGCGAGCTGCGGCTCAATGGTGGCGTCTGGGTGGTTGGCGCCCAGGGGCCGGCGGCGGCGGCCGGGCTGCGCGAAGACGACGTGATCGTGGGCCTGGGCAACCAGCAGATCGGCAACCTCAAGGAGTTCGAGGCCGCCGTGGCGGCGCTGCGCAAGGACCGACCGGTGAGCGTGCTGATCCGGCGTGGCGACTGGGCCCAGTACGCCCTGATCCGCCCCGAGGCCCGCTGAAAACCCAAACTTGCCTACAATCTAGGGATCTGACGACCGGCCTCAGCGGGCCGGTCATGGGCGCGCCCAAGGCTGGCGCGCCTTTTTCTTGTGGCCTGTGCCGCCACCTGTGCCCGACCACCATTCTGTGATGAACCACATCCGCAACTTCTCCATCATCGCCCACATCGACCACGGGAAGTCCACCCTGGCCGACCGCCTCATCTCGCGTTGCGGGGGCCTGAGCGACCGCGAGATGAGCGAGCAGGTGCTCGACTCCATGGACCTGGAGAAGGAGCGCGGCATCACCATCAAGGCGCAGACCGCCGCCTTGCAGTACACCGCCCGCGACGGCAAGACCTACAACCTCAACCTGATCGACACGCCCGGCCACGTGGACTTTTCCTACGAGGTGAGCCGTTCCTTGAGCGCCTGCGAGGGCGCGCTGCTGGTGGTGGACGCCAGCCAGGGCGTGGAGGCGCAGACGGTGGCCAACTGCTACACCGCGCTCGACCTGGGCGTGGAGGTGCTGCCGGTCTTGAACAAGATGGACCTGCCCCAGGCCGACCCCGACAACGCCAAGCAGGAGATCGAAGACGTCATCGGCATCGACGCGACCGACGCCATTCCCTGCTCTGCCAAGACGGGCATGGGCATCGACGAGATCCTGGAGCTGGTGGTGGCCAAGGTGCCGCCGCCGCGCGGCAACCCCGACGGCCCGCTGCGCGCCATGATCATCGACAGCTGGTTCGACAACTACGTGGGCGTGGTGATGCTGGTGCGCGTGGTCGACGGTCGCCTGAACCGCGGCGACAAGATCAAGCTGATGGCCACCGAGTCGCTGTACAACGCCGAAAAGCTCGGCGTGTTCACACCGCACAACGAGCCGCGCGATGCGCTGAATGCGGGCGAGGTGGGCTACGTGATCGCCGGCATCAAGGAACTGAAGGCCGCCAAGGTGGGTGACACCGTCACCGCGGTCAAGACCAGTAGTGGCGCCAACCTGGCGTTCGCCACCGATCCGCTGCCGGGTTTCAAGGAGGTGCAGCCGCAGGTGTTCGCGGGCCTGTACCCCACCGAGGCCAGCGAGTACGACCAGCTGCGCGACGCCCTGGAAAAGCTGCAGCTCAACGACGCCGCGCTGCGCTACGAGCCCGAGGTGTCGCAGGCGCTGGGCTTTGGCTTCCGCTGCGGTTTCCTGGGGCTGCTGCACATGGAGATCGTGCAGGAACGCCTGGAGCGCGAGTTCGACCAGGACCTGATCACCACCGCGCCCAGCGTGGTGTACGAGGTGGTCAAGGGCGACGGCGAAGTGCTGATGGTGGAAAACCCGTCCAAGATGCCCGAGGTCGGCCGCATCCAGGAAATCCGCGAACCCATCGTCACCGTGCACCTGTACATGCCGCAGGACTACGTGGGCGCCGTGATGACGCTGGCGAACCAGAAGCGTGGCGTGCAGATCAACATGGCCTACCACGGCAAGCAGGTCATGCTGACCTACGACATGCCGCTGGGCGAGATCGTGCTGGACTTCTTCGACAAGCTCAAGTCGGTCAGCCGGGGTTACGCGTCCATGGACTACGAGTTCAAGGAGTACCGCCCGTCGGACGTGGTGAAGGTGGACATCCTGCTCAACGGCGACAAGGTCGATGCGCTGTCGATCATCGTGCACCGCAGCCAGTCGCAGTACCGCGCCCGCGCGGTGGTCGCCAAGATGCGCGAGATCATCAGCCGCCAGCAGTTCGACGTGGCCATCCAGGCCGCCATCGGTGCCAACATCATCGCGCGCGAAACCGTGAAGGCGCTGCGCAAGAACGTGCTGGCCAAGTGCTACGGCGGTGACATCACCCGCAAGCGCAAGCTGCTGGAAAAGCAGAAGGCGGGCAAGAAGCGGATGAAGCAGATCGGCTCGGTGGAGGTGCCGCAGGAGGCGTTCCTGGCCATCCTGCAGGTGGAGGAATGATGAGCAATTCGAACATGAGCGCCCTGACCGGCCTGGTGCTGACGGCGTTTGCCGGCTATGGCCTGGCCTGGTACCTCGGCGCCATCGAAGGCAACTTCGCCCTGCTGCTGCTGCTGGCCGTGGTGGTGACCGGCGCCTACTGGCTGGCCGAGAAGCTGTACTTTCTGCCCCAACGCAAGGCCGCTGCCGAGCGGCTGGCCGAAGAGCACCGCAAGCGCGAGGCCGAATGGGCGCGCCAGGGCATCAAGGGCGACACGGTGGACCTGCAGGCCGCCCAGCACAAGCTGCTGATGCAGCCCTGGTGGCTCGACTGGACCGCTGGCCTGTTCCCGGTGATCTTCGTCGTTTTCATCCTGCGCTCTTTCCTGTTCGAGCCCTTCAAGATTCCCTCGGGCTCCATGATCCCGACGCTGCGCATCGGCGACCTGATCCTGGTCAACAAATTCCATTACGGGGTGCGCCTGCCGGTGATCAACACCAAGATCATCGCCAACAACGCGCCCGAACGCGGCGACGTGATGGTGTTCCGCTACCCGCCGCAACCCAGCCTGGATTACATCAAGCGCGTGGTGGGCCTGCCCGGTGACGAGGTGGCCTACCTGAACAAGCAGCTGTTCATCAACGGCGAGCCGGTGGCCAAGGTACCGCAGCCCGAGTTCTACGATTCGGGCACCATGCGCTATTCGTCGCAGTACGGCGAGACGCTGGGTGCCAAGCAGTACCAGACCCTCAACGACGGTGACCGCCCGTCCTTCATTCCCGCCGCGGCCGAGTTCCCGTACAAGGACCAGTGCCGCTACTCGGTCGAAGGCGTGGTCTGCAAGGTGCCGGCCGGCCATTATTTCCTGATGGGCGACAACCGCGACAACTCGCTCGACTCCCGCTACTGGGGTTTCGTGCCCGAGGCCAACATCGTCGGCAAGGCCTTCTTCGTCTGGATGAATTTTGGTGACCTCGGCCGCATCGGTTCTTTCCAGTGAGCCGTGGCGGTCCGCCATTGTTTAAGATGTGCGCATCGCATTCAACGGAGCAGGGCAGATGAAGCACCAGCAGCGGGGGATCACCTTCCTCGGGGTCGTGTTCGTGGGGATTGTGGTGGGTGTGGTGGGCGTGGTGGCGGCCCAGGTGGCGCCGACGTACCTGGAATACCAGTCCATCATGAAGGCGGCTCAGCGCGCCGCTGAATCGGGCACCACGGTGGCCGACATCCGCTCGACCTTCGACAAAGCCAAGGCCGTGGACTACTTCGAGGCCATCAGCGGCAAGGACCTGGAGATTGGCAAGGTCAACGACAGGATCGTGGTGGAGTTCGCCTACCAGAAAGAAATCCACCTCGCCGGTCCGGCCTACCTCGTCATGAAGTACCAGGGCCGCACCAAATGACGGGACCTGCCAGATTTGAACCCTGACTTGCTGGCGCTGCAACAGCGCCTGGGCCACCGCTTTGCCCAACCCGAACTCCTCGAGCGGGCCCTGACCCACCGCAGTTACTCGGCCCAGCACTACGAGCGCCTGGAATTCCTGGGCGACTCGGTGCTGTCGCTGGCCATCTCTGGCCTGCTGTACCAGCGCCTGAGCCGCCAACCCGAGGGCGATCTGTCGCGCATCCGGGCCAATCTGGTCAAGCAGGATACGCTGCACGGCCTGGCCGAACAACTCGGGCTGCCGGCCCTGTTGCGCTTGGGCGAGGGCGAGGTTCGCTCGGGCGGACGCCAGCGTCCCTCCATCCTGGCCGACGCGCTGGAGGCCGTGCTCGGCGCGGTGTACCTGGACGCCGGCTTCGATGCCGCCAACGCCGTGGTGCAGCGTCTGTTCGCCAAGGTCGACCTGCGCCCAGGGCAGCAGGCCCAGGGCAAGGATGCCAAGACCGCCTTGCAGGAGTGGCTGCAAGGCCGCAAAATGAAACTGCCGCAGTACCGCGTCGCCAGCACCCATGGCGAAGCCCACCGGCAAACCTTCGAGGTGGTGTGCGAGGTGGCCGAAACCGGGCAGCAAGCCCGTGGCACCGGCGCATCCCGCCGTGCGGCCGAGCAGGCCGCCGCCACCGAGATGCTCCAGCTCCTGACCCAAGGCAAGACATGACCCCTTCCGCCCCCCTTCCCGAAGACGACCTGGAGGCCATGCTGGCGCGCGCCTTGCGCAAGCCCGCGGCGGGTGAGGGCACGCCAGCGCCCGAAGCGCCCGAACCCGAGATCGAGCCCCAGGGCCCCCGGCGCTGTGGCTTTGTGGCCATCGTCGGCAAGCCCAACGTGGGCAAGTCCACGCTGCTCAATGCCCTGGTGGGGCAGAAGGTCAGCATCACCTCCCGCAAGGCACAAACCACGCGCCACCGCATCACGGGCTTGCGCACCGTGGGTGCCACGCAGTTCGTGTTCGTGGACACGCCAGGTTTCCAGACCCGCCACGGCAACGCGCTCAACCGCTCGCTCAACAAGACCGTGCTGGGCGCGGTGGCCGACGTGGACGTCATCGTCTTCGTGGTGGAGGCGGGCCATTTCAACCTGGCTGACGCCAAGGTGCTGGACCTGCTGCCCAAGAACCTGCCGGTCATCCTGGTGGCCAACAAGCTCGACATGGTGCACCGCCGTGGCGAGCTGGCTCCCTGGCTGCGCAGCATGCAGGAGCGCCACCCCTTTGCCGAATTTGTGCCCATGTCGGCCAAGAACGCGAAGGACATCCAGCGCTTCTATGCCATCGTTGAAAAGTACCTGCCCGAGCAGGACTGGATGTACGACGCCGACGAGCTGACTGACCGCAGCGAGCGCTTCATGGCGGCCGAGATGGTGCGCGAGAAGCTGTTCCGCCTGACTGGCGACGAGCTGCCGTACACGTCCACCGTGGTCATCGACAAGTTCGAAGAAGACGGGCGGCTCAAACGCATCGCTGCCACCATCGTGGTGGAGCGCGAAGGGCACAAGGGCATGGTCATAGGCGAGAAGGGCGAAAAGCTCAAGCGCATCGGGACCGAGGCCCGCCAGGAGCTGGAAAAGCTCTGGGACTGCAAGGTGTTCCTGGAGCTCTGGGTGAAGGTGCGTTCCGGCTGGGCCGACGACGAGGCTCGCGTGCGCAGCTTTGGCTACGAGTGACGGCCGCGCCGTCATGGCCACGGCCAAACTGCCGCGGGTGCAGGACGAACCGGCGTTCGTGCTGCACCGCCACGACTGGAGCGAAGCCAGCCTGATCCTGGAGGTGTTCAGTCGCCACCACGGCCGGGTGGCGCTGGTGGCCAAGGGGGTCAAGCGGCCGTCGTCCCAGTTCCGCCCGGTGTTGTTGCCGCTGCAGCCCCTGCGTCTGGGTTGGGGTGGCGATGCCGAGGTGCGTACCCTGAAAAGCGCGCATTGGCAAGGCGGGCATGTCATGCCCAGTGGCGATGCCCTGCTGGCCGGCTGCTACCTCAACGAACTGGTGTTGAAGCTGCTGGCCCGCGACGACCCGCACCCGCGCCTGTTCGATCACTACGCGGAAGCGGTGGCGGCCTTGGCAGCGCCGGTCCAGGCTTCCGAGGGGCTGGCCGCCCAGGCCGCGGTGTTGCGGGCGTTTGAATTGCTGCTGTTGCGCGATACCGGCGTGCTGCCCGACCTCGGCTGCGACGGGTCGCGCCTGCAGCCGCTGGAGCCGGACGTGGCGTACCGCCTCACGCCCGAGGGTGGCTTGCTGCCCGCTCCGCACGCCGACAGCGTCGCCTGCACGGGCCGCGACTGGCTGGCCCTGCACGCGGCCCTGGCGCTGGACGCCCCATTCGAGCCGCTGGTGCGGCTGGCCCGCCCCGATGGTGGTGCCCTGCGCCAGCAGTTGCGGGCCTTGCTGCACTACCATAGCGGCGTGCGGGTGTTCCAGACGCGCCAGTTCATGGTCGATGTCCAGGGCCTGGGCCGTGCCCAGTCCGCCGCTGCCTGACCTTCACCCGATGCCGAGCCTGCCCATGTCCCTCCCGTCCGTGCGCACCGCGCTGTCCGTCAACGTCAACAAGGTCGCGCTGGTGCGCAACACCCGCCACCTGGGCATCCCCAGCGTCACCCGCGCGGCCACGCTGTGCCTGCAGGCGGGGGCGCACGGCATCACGGTGCACCCGCGGCCCGACGAGCGGCACATCCGCCGCCACGACGTGTTCGACCTCGCCGAGCTGCTGCAGGCCTGGCCTGATCGCGAATACAACATCGAGGGCAACCCCTTCCACAACCTGATGGACGTGGCTCGCGAGGTCAAGGCGCGCGGCCTGCCGCTGCACCAGCTCACCTTCGTGCCCGACAGCGTGGGCCAGTTCACCAGCGACCACGGCTGGCGATTTCCAGACGATGCCGAACGGCTGCGCCCGCTCATCGCCGAGGCCCAGGCGCTCGGGGTGCGGGTGAGCCTGTTCATGGATGCGGAGCCTGCCCAGATGGCCGCTGCGAAGGCGGTGGGGGCCGACCGGGTGGAGCTCTACACCGAGCCGTACGCCGCCGCCCACGCCCAGGGTAGGGCGGACAGCGAAGGCCAGCTGGCGCGTTTTGCTGCGGCGGCACAGGCCGCGCTGGACGCCGGCCTGGCCGTGAACGCCGGGCACGACCTGAACCGCGACAACCTCACCGACTTCCTGCGCGCCGTGCCGGGCGTCAGCGAGGTATCCATCGGCCATGCGCTGGTGGCCGATGCGCTGGAGCTGGGCTACGCCGCCACGGTGCAGGATTACCTGCGTGCCATGGCGGCCGCACAGGACTGAGCGCCCATGATCTACGGCATCGGCACCGACGTCTGCGATGTGCGCCGCATCCGCGCCAGCCTGGAGCGCCACGGTGACCGTTTTGCCGAGAAGGTGCTGGGCGAGCGTGAGCTGGCGACCTGGCGCCAGCGCAGCGTCCGCTGGCCCGAGCGCGGCCTGCGCTACCTGGCCACCCGGTTTTCCGCCAAAGAGGCCTTCAGCAAAGCCATCGGGCTGGGCATGCGCATGCCCATGACCTGGCGCGACTGCGAGATCGACAAGCTGCCCAGCGGCCAGCCCGTCATCGTGCTGCACCGGGGGCTGAAAGACTGGTTCGAATCCCGGGGGCTGACGGCACACGTCAGCGTCACCGACGAAACCGACTATGCCGCCAGCTTTGTGGTGGTGGAGAAACCATGACCCTGCACGCCCCCCTGATCATCGACGTGGCCGGCACTCGCCTGACCAAGACCGACAAACAGCGCCTGGCCCACCCGCTGGTGGGTGGCGTCATCCTGTTCGCCCGCAACTGGGAGAGCCGGGCGCAGCTTGCCAAGCTCTGCCGCCAGATCAAGAAGGTCCGGCCCGATCTGCTGATCTGTGTGGACCACGAGGGCGGGCGGGTACAGCGCTTCCGCACCGACGGCTTCACCCACCTGCCTCCCATGCGCGCCCTGGGCGAGATGTGGTTTGGCGGTCAACCCGGCCAGGAAAGCGATGCGGCCCTGGCGGCCTGCAACGCCGCCACCGCGGCCGGTTTCGTGCTGGGGGCAGAGCTGCGCGCATGTGGCGTCGATTTCAGCTTCACCCCGGTGCTGGACCTGGACCACGGCGGCAGCAGCGTGATCGGTGACCGGGCTTTCGCCCGCGACGGCCGCGTCACGACGCTGCTCGCCCAGGCACTGATGCACGGCCTGGTGCAAAGCGGCATGCGCAACTGTGGCAAGCACTTCCCGGGCCACGGCTTCGTGAAGGCCGACTCCCACGTCGACATTCCGGTGGACCCGCGCAGTCTGCAGGCCATCCTGGCCGACGACGCCGCTCCCTACGGCTGGCTCAGCGCCAGCCTGAGCAGCGTCATGCCCGCGCACGTCATCTACCCTCAGGTGGATGCCCGCCCGGCGGGTTTCTCGTCGCGCTGGCTGGGCGACATCCTGCGCGGCCAACTGGGCTTCACCGGGGCGGTGTTCAGCGACGACCTGAGCATGGCCGGCGCGCGCCAGATCGATGGCCGCGAGGTGAGCTACACCGAGGCCGCCCTCACGGCGCTGGAGGCCGGCTGCGACCTGGTGCTGCTGTGCAACCAATGCGTGGTGGACGGGGGCGCGCCCATCGACGAACTCATCGACAGCCTGAGCGAGGCCCAGATCAAGGGCCGATGGCAGCCGCGGGGCGCGAGCGAGCAGCGCCGCCTGGCGCTGCTGCCACCTGGCCAGCCGCTGGGGTGGGACGAGCTGATGGTGGACGCGCGCTACATGCACGCGCTCAGCCTGCTGCCCTGACGGCTCAGGCCCTGGCGGCCGCGGCCACCGGAGCCACACCCACCTGCGGGCGGGCGCGGTCTGCGCTCACCACGTCGGCGATCAGGTGCGCGGTGCCGGCGCTCAGTGTCCAGCCCAGGTGGCCGTGCCCGGTGTTGTAGTACACGTTGGGTCGCTTGCCCCGACCCACGCGCGGCATCATGTCGGGCATCATGGGGCGCAGGCCGGCCCAGGGCACCACCTGGCGCGTGTTCACTCCGGGGAAGCACTGGTTCACCCAATCCACCAGCGGCTGGATGCGATCGGCCCGGATGTCCTTGTTGTAGCCATTGAACTCGGCCGTGCCGGCAACCCGGAAGCGGTCCGGGCCCAGCCGGCTGGTCACCAGCTTGGTTTCGTCGTCCAGCAGGCTCACCCAGGGGGCGGCCTGCTGGCTGGCCTCGTCCAGCAGGTTCACGGTGATCGAATAGCCCTTGACCGGGTAGATGTTGACCCGGTCGCCCAGCTGCGCCGCGAACTGGCGGCTGGCCACGCCGGCGCAGACCACCAGGGCGTCGAAGCGGTGGGTGTGTTCGCCCGCGTCGTCCTGCGTGGCGACCCAGGCCGAGGCGCCGTCGCTGCGCACCTGGTGCACCTGCTGCCCGTAGCGGATGGTCACGCCCAGGCGCTCGGCCGCGGCTGCCAGCCCGACGGTGTACTTGTGGATGTCGCCCGTCGCATCGCTTTCGGTGTAGAAGCCGCCGTAGTAGGTGCCGGCCAGCGTGGGTTCGATGGCGCGCATCTCTTGCGGCGTGACGGCGCGGCGCTCCAGCCCCCCGGCGGCCAGCAGCTGGCTCACGCGCGCGGCGTGGTCAAAGCCCTGCTTGTCGCGGTAGATGTGCAGGATGCCGCGCTTCTCCACGTTGAAGTCCAGCCCCTCGGCCTCGGCCCAGGCGAAGAAGTGCTCGCGCGCCGCGATCGCCAGCTGGGCGGTGGCGGTGGTGTTTCGTTCGTAGTGGGGGATATTGGCAATGAACTCCAGGAACCAGGACACCTTGTGCCAGCTGGGCTTGGGGTTGACCAGCAGCGGCGCGTCGTTCTTGAGCATCCACTTCAGGCCTTTGAGGATGGTGGACCAGTGCGTCCACACCTCGGCGTTGGAGGCCGAGAGTTGTCCGCCGTTGGCGAACGAGGTTTCCATGGCCGCGTAGCGGTTCTGCTCGAACAGGGTGACCTTGAGGCCCCGTTTGGCCAGGGCGTAGGCTGTGGTGACACCGGTGATGCCACCGCCGATGACGGCGATCGATTGCATGGGCAGGCTCCAAACACGTCATGAGGTAACGGCGCATCCCACCCCGTGCGGGATGTGCGCCCCCTCTGTTTGGAACCTGAGAGATTCGTGGCCCCGCAGTGGGGTCACTTGCTCCTGCGGTGGACCGGGTGACGACACCGGCCGCTCTTCAGAGTTCTGTCCAACACCGACCGGTCCTTTTGCCTGAGAGTTTCCGGGGCGGTTGCTCCTTCGGCGCCGGCCTGCGGAGTGGGCAGGCCGGGCTCTCCCGATCGGTGACTTGTATTCTAGGGGGTGCGTTTCACCTCATCAAGTGCACCAGTGCCAAGCTGATGGAAGGGAACCCCACCAGCAGCGCCAACCGGATCAGGTCCACCCCCACGAAGGGCAGCAGCCCGCGGAAGATGGTGCCCACCGGCACCTTGGGCAGGTTGGCCTTGAGCACGAAGACGTTCATGCCCACCGGCGGGGTGATGAGCCCGATCTCGGTCAGCACCACCACGATGATGCCGAACCACACCAGGTCGAAACCCTGCGCCACCAGGGTGGGCGCGAACAGCGGCACGAAGATAAGGATGATGGCCATCGCGTCCATCACGCAGCCCAGCAGCAGGAACACGGCCAGGATGGCGAGCAGGATGCCCATGCGGGGCAGCCCCGAGCCTTGCACCAGGTTCAGCAGTTCGTCGGCCAGGCCGGAGAAGGTGATGAACTGCGAGAACAGCATCGCCCCGAACAGCACCACGTAGAGCATCACCGAGGTCATCGCGGTTTCGCGCATCACTTCATAGAAGCGCTGCCAGCCCAGCCGGCCTTGCACCAGGGCCACCAGCAGGGCCAGCCCGGCGCCAATGCCGCCAGCCTCGGTGGCGGTGAACCAGCCCATGTACAGGCCGCCGATGATGAGCAGGAACAGGGCCAGGAATGGCCACACCCCCGCCAGCGAGCGCCAGCGCTCGGCCATGGGCACCTTGTCGCCGCGCGGCGCGTGTTCGGGCTTGAACCACGCAATTGCGTAGATCGCGGCCATGTACAGGGCCAGTCCCAGCAGCCCCGGCAGCACGCCGGCAATGAACAGCTCACCGATGTTCTGCTGCGTCAGGATGCCGTAGATCATCAGGATGATGGACGGGGGGATGAGAATGCCCAGCGTACCCCCGGCGGCGATGGTGGCCGACGCCAGACGGTCAGAGTAGCCGTACTTTTTCATGCTCGGGTAGGCTACTTTGGACATGGTGGCCGCGGTGGCGAAGCTGGAGCCGCACACGGCGCTGAAGCCGGCGCAGGTCACCATGGTCGCCAGGGCGAGCCCGCCGCGCACCGCGCCCAGGAAGGCGTTGGCGGCGCGGAACAGGTCTTCCGAAATGCCGGTGCGCGACAGCACGTTGCCCATCAGGATGAACAGTGGCACCACCGCGAGTTCGTAGGAGAACGCGGCTTCGGTCAGCGTCATGGGCAACAGGGTGCGTGCGGCGTCGAAGCTGTTGAGGTAGGCAATGCCACCGATGGACACCGTGAGCAGCGAAATGCCCAGGGGCACCCGCATGAAGGCCAGCAGCAGCACCATGGCCAGGCCGATCAATCCGATGGTCATGGGGCGGTCTCCTCGGGCGCATGCCCGTGACGTGGGGCGGACACGAACAGGGCGGCCACGGCGGCCAGTGCGGTGGTGACGGTGATGAAGCCGTACATCCAGTAGCGCGGGATGGTCAGAGCGGGACTGACTTCGTTGATCTCGCGGGCCTCACCAATGGCGAGGTAGTACTCGAATGCGATCAGGCCGAGCACGGCGGCGATCAACACGTCCACCGCCTTGTGCCAGGCGCGCCAGCGTGGCGTGAGCAGCCAGTGATCGAACAGGTCGACACTCAGGTGGCCGCGGTGCGCGGTGAGCACCGGCAGGCCGGCGAAGATGATGATGGCCATCAGGTGCTCGGTCAGGTCGTTGGCGCCGAAGACCGGGGCGTTGAGCAGTCGCCTGCCCAGCACGTCGGCGAAGGTGAGGGTCACCATCGCCGCGAGCATCAGGACCAGCAAGACGCTGATCGCGCGTTGTAGGGGCTGCAGGAGCGCTTGCATGGTCCGACTCCAGTGGGTGGGTTGCGGCAGGCGTTTACTTCTTCAGCGCCTGGTACTGCTGCTCGTAGAAGCGCACCATGGCATTGTGGTCGGCCACGCCGAACTTGGCACCGTCGGCATTGAGTTCCTGCAACATGTCGCCACGCACCTTGCGCACCACGTTCATGAGGTCCTTGTTGGGTTCGGCAAATACGTGGCCGTCAGCGCGCATCTTCACCACGGCGTCGCGCGACTGCTTGTCGAACTGCTGGCCCCAGCGGCGCGACAGCGCCTCGCCCGACACCTTCATGATGGCCTGCTGGTCGGCTGCCGACAGGCGGCGCCACTTGTTGTCGTTGATGGCGATAAAGAACGCTGCATCGTACAGGCCCTGCGGGACCACGGTGTGGTACTTGAGCTTGCCGTCGAGGCGGAAGTTGACCACCGACTCCATCGGGTGCAGCGAGGCGTCGATCACGCCGCCCTCGAGCATTTCATAGGCGCGTGTGCCGGGGCCCGACACTGGGATGGCGCCCATCTCTTCGAGCAGGCGTTTCTGGATTGGGCCGCCCATGCGGACCTTCTGGCCCTTAAGGCCATCGAGCGTGTTGACGAGCCGCGACGGGTGGTGGATGTGACCGCCACCCAGCATGCCGGCGCCCAGCAGCGTGACGCCTTTGAAAGCTTCGTTCTCGGCCAGGAACTTCTGGTAGGTGCGCCACAGCGCCACCGAGCTGGCCTCGCACTGGTCGCCCATGAGCGGCAGCTCGGCAAACCAGACGTGCTTGAAGCGCTCGGGCTCGTAGGTGAAGTTGCCCCAGGTGATGTCGGCCACGCCTTTGCGTGCCAGTTCCCAGTGCTGCGCCGGGGCGCCCACCGGCTTGGGCAGCAGGTTGATGGTCACCCGTCCCTGGGTGGCCTTTTTCACGTCCTCGATCCAGGGCTGCAGGATGTCGGTGACCACGTAGTGTGTCGGTGGCACCCAGCTCGAGAGGGTGAGGGTGGTGTTTTGCGCCTGCGCGGGTGCGGTGGCGCCCAGCAGCGTGGCGGCCAGCGCGGCGCCGAGGCAGTGGATGCGGATGCGTGGGGTCATGTTGTGTCTCCTGTGTCGTGGTGGGTGGGTGAAAAGGGGGCGCACGCTCAGGGCGTGAGCAGGTCCTGTGCCAGGGCCACCCAGTAGGCGGCGCCGATGGCGATGTTGCGGTCGTTGAAGTCGTAAGCCGGGTTGTGCACCATGCAGGCGCCGGGCTCACCGTCGGCCCCGTTGCCGATGAACAGGTAGCAACCGGGCACCCGCTCCAGCATGAAGGCGAAGTCTTCGCTGCCGGTGAGCATGGCGCCGTGGGGGTTGACACGCTCGTCGCCGAAGTGGCGGCGTGCCACGTCCAGCGCCAGCTGGGTTTCGTGCGGGCTGTTGACCAGCACCGCGTAGCCGCGCCGCCAGTCGATTTCGGCGCGCACGTTGAAGCTTTCGGCCTGGGCCTGCACCAGGGCCTTGAAGCGGCGCTCGGTGTCCAACCGCACCTGCGGGTCCAGCGCCCGGATGCCGATTTCCAGCTTGGCCGTGTCGGGGATCACGTTGTTGGCGTGGCCGGCATTGAACGCGCCCACGGTGATGACCACCGGCTGCATCGGGTCGGTGTTGCGCGACACGATGGTCTGCAGCGCCATCACGATGGAGGACGCGGCCACCAGGGGGTCGTCGGCGCGGTGCGGCATGCCGCCGTGGCCGCCACGGCCGTGCAGCGTCACCGTCACGTAGTCCGACGAGGCCATGGTGGGGCCGGCGCGGAACACCAGCTGCCCCTGCGGGTAGCCGGGCATGTTGTGCATGGCGAAAATGGCGTCGCACGGGAAGCGCTCGAACAGGCCGTCTTCCATCATCTTCAGGGCACCGCCGGCGCCTTCTTCGGCCGGCTGGAAGATCAGGTTGAGCGTGCCGTCGAACTGCCCATGCTCGGCCAGGTGCTTGGCCGCAGCCAGCAGCATGGCGGTGTGTCCGTCGTGGCCACAGGCGTGCATCACGCCGTGGTGGCAGCTGCTCCAGGGCAGGCCACTGTTTTCCACGATGGGCAGGGCGTCCATGTCGGCGCGCAGCCCGATGCGCTTGGTCCCTTGGCCACGCACCAGCTGGCCCACCACCCCCGTCCCGCCCAGTCCGGTGGTCACGGCGTAGCCCCAATCGCGGAGGCGCTCGGCCACCAGTGCGGCGGTGCGGTGCTCGTCGAACGCCATTTCCGGGTGGCGATGGATGTCGTGCCGCACCTCGATGAATTCTTCGATCAAGGCACTGTCCAGCGCCGGATGAGGCGTGGACTGGGTGGGCGGTGCGGACAGGGACGACATCGTGGCGATCCTTCTTGACAAGCGCGTGACATGAACTTTGCTGCATGTTACGAACGCAATCTGGTCAAGTCCAATGCATTGTTGTACATTATTCAATGAATTAAATGCATTGATTCGCCATGACACTCGTTCAGCTACGGCACTTCCTGGCGTTGGCCGACGCGGGCTCGTTCGCGCTCGCCTCGCGGGCGTTGTTCCTGACCCAGCCCGCGCTGTCGCGCAGCATCCAGGCGCTCGAAGACGACCTGGGACAGGCGCTGTTCGATCGCCTGGGGCGGCGCATCGAGCTGACGGTGTTTGGCCAGCAGTTCCTGCCACGGGCCAAAAGCTTGGTGCAGGAGGCCGACGCCCTCAAGTCGGTGGGGCGCCAGATGCAGGCCGGCCTCACGGGCAAGGTCCGCATCGGGTTGGGCTCCGGGCCGGGTGCCTTGCTGTCGGCGCCGTTGCTGTTGCACATGGCACAGCACCACCCGCGCCTGCAGCTGGAGGTGGCCCGGGGCGGAACCGACCTGCTGATCGACGCCCTGCGGGCCCGGCGGCTGGATGCGGCGGTGGTCGACATCCGTGCCTTGCGCCCGGCCTCCGACCTGCGCGTGAGCCTGCAGGTCGAAATGCCGGGCAGTTTCCTGTGCCGCGAAGACCACCCCTTGTACCAACGGGGTACGCCGGTGCCGTTCGAGGACCTGCTGGCCTACCCGATCGCCTCCACCCCCCTGAGCGACGAGGTGGCCCGGCTGCTGACCGAGCGTTTCGGGCCTGCCGCCAACCCGGACCAGATGGTGACGCTGCGCTGCGACGACACCCAGACCCTGGTGGAGGTGGCACGCCGCAGCGACGCCATCGTGCTGACGATCGACGCCGCCGGCCAGGGCCTCAAGAGCCTGCCCACCGTCCCGGCGCTCGATGGCACGGCCCGCTTCGGGCTGGTGACGCTGGACCAGCGCGCCGAGCCGCCCGGCTTGCAAGTGGTCAGGCAGCTGGTGGAGCGGCTGTTGCGCGGGTAGCTGGCGCTGCGCTCAGGTCGGGATGCCCCACTGCTCCAGCGCGTCGCCCACCAGTTCCAGCCGCAGCAGCGGGCTGTCGAGTGTCAGCAGGCGCTGTTTCGCCTGGGCGGGCAGTGGCAGCAGTTCGGCCCAGCGGTTGGCCACCCAGCCGGCGTCCTGCCAGGGGCCTTCGTCCGGCTGGTAGGCGGGGTAGTTGGCGAAGGCGGCCGGTTGCTCGGCCTGCAGCCGTTCTTGCAAGCGGTGCAATGCCTGGGCGATGCCGCGCAGCTCCGGCGGGACTGGCATTGGCGCGTCGGCCGCCAGCGGTTCCACATCGGCCGTCCAGAGGCCGTGCGGCAGTTTCTCGCTGCGCGCCACACGAAAGCGCTGGGTGCCTTCGCAAGCGATGAACAGCAGCCCGGGCTGCAGCTGCTCGACCGACACGAGGCGCGCCAGCGTGCCGGTGTCGTGGAAGCCTTCCCGGGCGTAGCCGCCCTCGGCATCGGGCCGCTGGACTTCGCCACCCTCGGTGAGGCAGACCACACCAAACGGCGTGCCCTCACGCTGGCAGCGCCGCACCATGTCGAGGTAGCGCACCTCGAAGATCTGCAACGGCAGACTGCCACCCGGGAACAGGACGGTGCCCAGCGGGAACAGTGGAATGTGCAAGGTTGCAGGCCCTGGGCGAAGCAGGTCAGGCCACCGCGTCGGTGCTCTGGCGCTGCAGCATGGCCAGCACGTTGGCCACCGTGCCGCGCAACTCGCGACGGTCGCAGATGAAGTCCACCGCGCCTTTGGTCTGCAGGAACTCGGCGCGCTGGAAACCTTCAGGCAGCTTCACGCGCACCGTGTTCTCGATCACGCGCGGGCCGGCGAAGCCGATCAGGGCCTTGGGCTCGGCGATCACCACGTCACCCATGAAGGCGAAACCGGCGCTCACGCCGCCCATGGTCGGGTCGGTCAGCACGCTGATGTAGGGCAGCCCTTTCTTGGCCAGGCGCGTCAGGGCCGCGTTGGTCTTGGCCATCTGCATGAGGGACAGCAGGCCTTCCTGCATGCGCGCGCCGCCGGTGGCGGTGAAGCACACGAAGGGCACTTTCTGCTCGATGGCGGTTTCCACGCCGCGCACGAAGCGCTCGCCCACCACCGAGCCCATGGAGCCGCCCATGAAGTCGAACTCGAAGCACGCGGCCACCAGCTCGATGCTCATCACCGAGCCGCCCATGACGATCAGCGCATCGGTCTCGCCGGTGGACTCCAGGGCTTCCTTTAGGCGCTCGGGGTACTTGCGGCTGTCCTTGAACTTGAGCGCGTCGACCGGGATGACCTCCTGGCCGATCTCGTAACGGCCTTCGGCGTCCAGGAACGCGTCGAGCCGTGCCCGGGCGCCGATGCGGTGGTGGTGGCTGCAGTGCGGGCAGACGTTCTGGTTCTTTTCCAGGTCGTTCTTGTAGAGCACCGCTTCGCAGCTGGGGCACTTGATCCACAGCCCCTCGGGCACTTGGCGGCGGCCGGCAGGGTCGGTGTGGGTGATTTTCGGGGGCAACAGTTTTTCGAGCCAGGACATGGTTTCTCCTTGCTGGTCACAGGGAGCGCCGCCCACCGGGTAGGGCGGGGCGCTCGCGAATGGGCGACATTATGCGCGCAAGCCGTCCAGTGCCTGCCGGATGCCGGCCAGGAACCCGCTGGCCACCGGGGCCACGCGCTCGCGCGGTTCCTGCTCGATGAGCTGGATCAGCCGGGTGCCGATGACCACCGCGTCGGCCGACTTGCCGACCGCACACGCCGTGGCCGCGTCGCGGATGCCGAAACCCACGCCCACCGGGGTGTTCACGTGCCGGCGGATGCGCGGCAGCATGGCTTCCACGGCGTCGGTGTCCAGGTGGCCGGCACCCGTCACGCCCTTGAGCGACACGTAGTACACGTAGCCGCTGGCGATGCGCCCGACCTGGGC
This sequence comes from Comamonadaceae bacterium, assembly GCA_030602185.1. Lineage (GTDB taxonomy): Bacteria > Pseudomonadota > Gammaproteobacteria > Burkholderiales > Burkholderiaceae_C > JAUWAE01. The sequence continues at coordinate 7,199 of JAUWAE010000002.1, read as the reverse complement.
CATGCGTTCGTCCGTGCTGGTGGGGGCCAGCAGGAAGATCAGGTCCAGCCCGTGGGCCTTGAGCGTGGCGGCAAACGCCTCGCACTCCTCGGGCGGGTAGTCCACGATCAGCACGCCGTCCACACCCGCCGCAGCGGCGTCGCGGGCGAAGGTGTTGGCGCCGTGCTTCAGTTCGTAGCGCTCCACCGGGTTGGCGTAACCCATCAGCACCACCGGGGTGGTGGCGTCGGTCTGCCGGAAGGCACGCACCATGTCCAGCACCTGGGTCATGCCAATGCCGAAGGTCAAGGCTTTTTCGCCCGCCTTCTGGATCACCGGGCCGTCGGCCATGGGGTCGGAAAACGGCACGCCCAGTTCGATGATGTCGGCGCCGCCCTGCACCATGGCGTGCATGAGTTCGGGCGTCACGTCAGCGTAGGGGAAGCCGGCCGTCACGTAGGGAATGAGCGCCTTGCGGCCTTGTGCCTTGAGCTGCTGTAGGGTGGTTTCGATGCGGCTCATGGCGTCAGGCTTTCATCAGGGTCACGGGTTGCTCGGCTCCGCCCTTGACGGACTGGCCCCGGCAGCTCGGGCGGCAGTAGAAGTCGGCCTGCGACAGGTCGGCCACGGTGCCGATGTCTTTGTCCCCGCGACCTGACAGGTTGACCAGAATCGACTGGTCGGGCCGCATGGTCTTGGCCAGCTTCATGGCGTAGGCCAGGGCGTGGCTGGACTCCAGCGCGGGGATGATGCCTTCGGTGCGGCACAGGTGGTGGAAGGCTTCGAGTGCCTCGGTATCGGTCACGCCCACGTATTCGGCCCGGCCGATGTCCTTGAGCCAGGCGTGCTCGGGGCCCACGCCCGGGTAGTCCAGGCCCGCGCTGATGCTGTGCGTTTCGGTGATCTGGCCGTTGTCGTCCTGCAGGATGTAAGTGCGGTTGCCGTGCAGCACGCCGGGCTGGCCCTTCTGTAGCGAGGCGGAGTGCTTGCCGCTGTCCAGGCCCTCACCGGCCGCTTCCACGCCGATCAGGCGGGTGGTCTCGTGCGCGATGTAAGGGTAGAAGATGCCCATGGCGTTGCTGCCGCCGCCCACACAGGCCACCACCGCGTCGGGTTGCAGCTCGCTGCCGTTGCCCGGCAGCTTCAGGTCGGCCAGCATCTCGGGCATCTGCTTGAGGCATTCCTCGCCGATCACGCTCTGGAAGTCGCGCACCATCATGGGGTAGGGGTGCGGGCCGGCCACGGTGCCGATGATGTAGAAGGTGTTCTCCACGTTCGTCACCCAGTCGCGCATGGCCTCGTTCAGCGCGTCCTTCAGCGTCTTGCTGCCGCTTTCCACCGGCACCACGGTGGCGCCGAGCAGCTTCATGCGGTAGACGTTGGGGCTTTGGCGCTTCACGTCTTCGGCGCCCATGTAGACGATGCACTCCAGCCCGTAGCGGGCACAGATGGTGGCGGTGGCCACGCCGTGCTGGCCCGCGCCGGTCTCGGCGATGATGCGCGGCTTGCCCATGCGCTTGGCCAGCATGGCCTGGCCGATCACGTTATTGATCTTGTGGGCGCCCGTGTGGTTGAGGTCCTCGCGCTTGAGGAAGATCTGCGCCCCGCCCAGTTCGCGGCTGGTGCGCGCGGCGTGGTAGATGGGCGAGGGGCGGCCCACGAAGTGCGCCAGCTCGTAGCGGAATTCGCGCAGGAATTCGGGGTCGTGCTGGTACCTGGCGTAGGCCTCGCGCAGCTCGTTGATGGCGTGGGTGAGGGTTTCGCTGATGAAACTGCCGCCGTAGGGGCCGAAGTGGCCGCGGGCGTCGGGCTGGTGGTAGTCGTACATGGAGATCGTCTCGGGGATTCGTCAGGGGGAGGGCGTGGGGCTCAGCCGCGGGCCAGGAGGTCGTCGGCCTGGCGCACGGCGGCCACGAAGCGGTCGATCAGTTCGGGGCTCTTGATGCCTTTGGCGCTTTCCACGCCCGAACTCACGTCAACCGCCCAGGGGCGAACGAGACGAATGCCATCGGCCACATTTGCAGGTGTGAGTCCACCAGACAAAACGAGGCGAGCGCTGGCGTTTAGTTGCGGGTGTGACCAATTGAAGGCTGTCCAGTCGAAGGAAACACCGCCGCCGCCATAGCCCTGTACGTGGGCGTCGAGCAGAATGGCTTGTGCGGCGGCGTGCTGCTGCGCGTATTTTAGGAGATCGAAGCTGGCAGCGCCATCGCCAGTGGGCACCCGGGCCGCACGGATGTGGGGGCGGCCGTGGGCCAGGCATTCCTGCGGCGATTCGTCGCCATGGAACTGCAGCAGGGCATGGGGGACCGCTGCCAAGCCAGCCTGCACCTCTTGGACTGTGGCGTTGACGAACAGCAGCACCGGCGTCACGAACGGGGGCAGCAGGCGGGCCAGTTCACCGGCCCGCTCGGGCGACACGGCGCGCGGGCTGGGCGGGTAGAGCACGAAGCCGATGGCGTCGGCCCCGGCGTGGACGGCATGGCGCACGTCGTCTTCGCGCGTCAGGCCACAGATCTTGATTCGGGTGCGGTGCATCCCGCGATTATGGCAACCAGTCCGCGCCGGGCACCGTGTTGGGCAGGCCCCAGTGGGGCTCGTACACCGGCCCCAGGAAGTACAGTCCGTCGGGCGCAAAGGTGGGGGCCGCCACGTCTCGGCTGCGGGCGTCGCGCACCTCGGCCATCCACCCGGGCGGGCGCAGGCCCTGGCCCACCGCCACCAGGCAACCCATGAGGTTGCGGATCATGTGGTGCAGGAAGGCGTTGGCCTCGAAGTCGAAACGCCAGTAGGCGCCGCGGCGGCGGATGTCGATGCGGTGCAGGTGCTTCACGGGCGAGAGCGCCTGGCACTGGGCCGCCCGGAAGGAGGTGAAGTCGTGCTCGCCGATCAGGTGGGCGGCAGCGGCTTCCATGGCCGCCTGGTCGAGCGGGCGGAACACCCAGCCTGCCCGCCCCGTTTCAAGGCTGGGCCGCACCGGTGATTCGAGCAGCACATAGGCGTAGCGCCGGGCAATGGCGCTGGCGCGGGCGTGGAAGGCATCGGGCACGGGGTAGGCCCACTGGACGGCGATGTCGTCGGGCAGGTAGCGGTTGGTGCCGCGCACCCATGAGTTCATGGCGCGGTGCACGTCGGTGTCGAAGTGCACCACCTGGCCCAGGCCGTGGACGCCGGCGTCGGTGCGGCCGGCACACAGTGTGTGGATGGCGGGCACGTCGGCAAACTGCGCCAGGGCCTTCTCGAGCTGGTCCTGCACCGTCTGGCCACTGGGCTGGCTTTGCCAGCCCTGGTAGGCGCCACCCTGGTAGCTGATGCCGAGCGCGATCCTCAAAACGGTCCTGTCAGGTGAGGGGGCGGTCAGGACAACTGGGCGAGGAAGGCGCGGGCGCGGGCCTGCAATTCGCCCGTGGCTTCGGCCTCGACCTCCTCGGCCAGGGTGCGCGCGCCGTCGGTGTCGCCAATCGCTTCGAACTCGCGGGCGAGAGACAGCTTGGTCTCCAGCGGGTCGGCGCCGCTGCCTTCGTCCACTTCCAGGCTGGAGAGGTCGTCCAGCTCGGTAGCCGCTTGCGCGACCGGCCGTTCCTCGGCGGGTGCGGCATCGGCCATGCCTTCCAGGTCCAGGTCGAGATCGAGGTCCAGACCTTTCACCTCTTCCGGCAGCTCGCTGCTGGGGGCCGGCGCTTCTGGCGGCGGGGTCAGGTCGAGATCGAAGCCCAGGTCCTGCTCGTCAGCGGTTTCACCGGCCGGTGCCAACGGTGTGGCCTCCGGTGCTGGGACGCTCAGGTCCAGGTCGAATTCGAGGGCATCGGGACCAGGGGGCGGGCTGGCCGTGGCGGCGGGTGCCGCTGCCTCGTCCGAAGGTGCCGAGAGTTGGTCGAGGTCGAGTTCGAGGTCCACCGCCGACTGGGTCGGCGGGTTTTCGCTGGGCTGGGTGAGGTCGAAGTCGAACGAGACCGGTTCCGTTGTGGGCGGTGTTTCGGCCTCAATTTCCAATGAACCGACGGCCCGAGAGTCGGTTTCTGTGGTTGAGGGCGCTTCCTGGCTCTCCCCGAGGCTCAGGTCTAAGTTAGGGGGCTGACTGGCGAGCGCTTCCTGTGGAGACAAGCTGTCGGGCCCTTGCACGGCCGCGACTGCGCCACCGCGGTACAGCGGATTGTCGGGGTCCAGCGTCAGGCCCCCGTCGCGGGCGGCTGCCCAGTCCGGCCCCTCGCCCAGGGTCAGGTCGTACAGCGTCTGGGCCTCGGTGTTGTAGGCCCCAACGTCGCCGCGCTGGGCGTAAATTTCCAGCAGCTTGGCCCGCACGGCCAGGCGTTCAGGGTGAAGGCGCAGGGCCTCTTGCAGGATTTCCTCGGCCTGCTTGTCGCGCCCGTAGGCCAGGTAGACGTCGGCCTCGGCCACCGGGTCGACGTCGCCCCCCGCATCGAGCTGGCTGGGCGAGTACATCATCGACGACACCGGTGCGTCCTCGTGCGTATCCACGGTTTGGCCCTGCGCCTCGTCGAATTGAGAGGGTGCCCCTTCAGCGTTGGCCGCCTGCAGTGCTTGGTCCTGGCGGCGGCGCCGCAGGGCGAACAAGGCCAGCAGGCCAAGGGCCGCCGCTGCACCACCGGCCACAGGCAAGGCCATGGGGTGTTGCAGCCATTGCGTCAGGCCAGCACCTTCTGCCGCGGGGGCGGGGGCCGGTGTGGGTGCCGGAGCGGGCGGCGGCACAGGGGGGGTCGCCTCGACGGCAACGCCCGGGGTGGTCTCCGTCGGTGGTGCGGTCTCGACCGGTGCCTCGCCCCCGGGCTCCGCAGGCACCGCTGCCTTGAGCTGTTCAAGCTCTTCCAGATTGCGGTTCAGCTCGCTGAGCCGTCCACTGGTATCGGCTTCCTGCCGGGCCTGGGCGATCTGGTCTTCCTGCGGGGCGGCGGTGGCCCCCTTGGACAGCGTCAGTTTGTCCTGGCTGGTGTCTGCAGCGCGGGTGTCGGTCACCTCGGTCTGCACCGTGCCCGCCGCGGCGCGGCTGGGCGCGGGTGTCGCCTGTGACGGGGCGGTCGCGGCCAGGCGGCGCCGGTAGTCGTTGAAGTCGCGGCTTTGGGCAGCGATCAGTTGTCGCGCTTCTGCGGCCGGAATGGCCGCGAGTGTCTCGTTGTCGGGCAGGTCGAGCACCACCCCGGCCTTGAGCCGGTTGACGTTCTGCCCCATGAAGGCATGCGGGTTGGCCCGCAACAGGCCTACGAGCATCTGCTCCAGCGACACCTGGGCGGGCTTGTGCACAGCGGCGATGCGACCGGCGGTGTCACCGCGGGCGACGTTGACTTGCTGCTGGCGTGCTGTGGTTGCCGCAGCAGGTGTGACAGGTGCGGCGGCGGGCTGTGCAGGCGCGCTGGGCGGTGTGACCCGAGCCGCTCCAGGGGCCGCGGGCGCATCCCTTGGGGCCGCCGGTACCGCCGGGACGAGGGGGGCCGGCGCTTGCCGTAGGTTCGGCGGATCGAACAGCAGCGTGTAGCCACGCAAGAGCTGTCCGTTGGCCCAGTTGGCCTGCACCACGATGTCCAAGAAGGGTTCGTTGACCGTGCGGGTGCTGCGCAGCCGGATCGCGCGCCGCCCGTCGGGTCGCTGGATCAGTTCGAAGGTGACGTCGCCCAGCAGCGGATTGAACTCCATGCCAGCGGCGCGGAAGCGTTCGAGCGGCGCGACGCCGATCTGCAAAGAGGCGGCTTCTTCCGGGCTCAGGCTGGGAACATCGATCTCGGCCCTCAGGGGTTCGCCCAGCAAGGACTGCACCGACACACGACCCAGCGCCAGCGCCCAGGCCTGGCCCGCCGTGAGCGCCGAGGCCAGCGCCACAGCACCTGCCACCGCCCGCAGACTCCAGGGGCGACCGGCGCGGCGATCGCTGAGGGACGTGGACTGGGTGGGGATGTGGCGAGGTGTGTACTGCACAGAGTCTCCTACCGAAGAATGCGAAAAATCACCTTATCATCAATAACTTATGACGACAAGCCGAAGCGCCGGCTGGGCGCGTCCGGAAGCGGGTCCCGGGGCGCCTTGCGCCGACAACCGTTGCCTTCAAGCAACGGTGCCGTCACAGGGGCATCCGGGTGAGACTATACCCTCAAGCGTCGAGCAAAATGCGCAACATGCGACGCAGCGGTTCGGCCGCACCCCACAGCAGCTGGTCGCCTATCACAAATGCCGAAACGTACTCGGGGCCCATGTTCAGCTTGCGCACCCGGCCCACGCCCACTTCCAGGCCGCCGGTGATGGCGGCGGGGGTGAGTTCCTTGACGGTGATGGCGCGGTCGTTCGGCACCCACTTCACCCAGGGGTTGCCGCTCTTGATGATGGACTCGATCTGCTCCAGCGGCAGGTCTTTCTTCAGCTTCAGCGTCAGCGCCAGGCTGTGGCAGCGCATGGCGCCGATGCGCACGCACAGGCCGTCCACCGGGATGGTCTGCTCGGTACCCAGGATCTTGTTGACCTCGGCCTGGCCCTTCCATTCTTCCTTGGACTGGCCGTTGGGCAGCTGCACGTCGATCCAGGGGATCAGGCCACCGGCCAGGGGGGCGCCGAAGAACTCGGTCGGCACGTCTTCGCGGATGGTCTTGGCGACTTTGCGGTCGATCTCGAGGATGGCGGAGGCGGGGGTGGCCAGCTCATCGGCCACCGCACCGTGCACCACGCCCATGCCCTTGAGCAGTTCCCGCATGTGGTTGGCGCCACCGCCCGATGCCGCCTGGTAGGTCATGGAGCTCACCCACTCCACCAGCCCCTCGCGGAACAGGCCGCCCAGGCCCATCAGCAGGATGGAGTTGGTGCAGTTGCCGCCGATCCAGTTCTTGCCGCCGGCCGCCAGGCTCTTGCGGATCAGGCCTTCGTTGACCGGGTCCAGGATGATGACGGCGTCGGATTCCATGCGCAGCGACGAGGCGGCATCGATCCAGTGGCCCTGCCAGCCGCTGGCGCGCAGCTTTGGGAACACCTCTTTGGTGTAGTCGCCACCCTGGCAGGTGATCACGATGTCGCACTTTGCCAGCGCCGCGATGTCGTTCGCGTCCTGCAGCGTCTTGTGCGCCTTGGCCATGGCCGGGGCCGCGCCGCCGGTGTTGGAAGTGGAAAAGAAAACGGGCTCGATGTGCTCGAAATCGCCTTCGGCGACCATGCGATCCATCAATACCGAGCCGACCATGCCGCGCCAGCCGACCAGACCTACCAACTTGCTCATTTCAAACGCC
>JAUWAE010000062.1 GCA_030602185.1 Comamonadaceae bacterium | reverse complement strand
GGTGCCTTCCAGCGCCAGGGCGCGGCTGACCAGCTGGTGGTTCAGCGCCTCGGCGGTTTCGCGTTCCTGCGCGTTGTCGGGGTCAATCAGGTAGCCGAAGTGGAAGTTGCCGTCGCCCACGTGGCCGACCAGGAAGTACGGTAGGCCCGACGCGTCGGCCTCGGCCACCGAGTCGAGCAGGCAGTCGGCCAGGCGGCTGATGGGCACGCAGGTGTCGGTGGAAATGGCGCGGCAGCCCGGCTTGCTCTGGATGGCGGCAAAGTAGGCGTTGTGGCGGGCCGTCCACAGGCGGGTGCGTTCTTCGGGGGTGGTGGCCCATTCGAAGGCCTGGCCGCCGTGTTCGCTGGCGATTTCCTGCACCAGCTCGGCCTGCTCCTGCACCCCACTGGGTGAGCCGTGGAACTCCATCAACAGCATGGCTTCCTCGCGCAGGCCCAGTTTGGCGTAGGCGTTCACCATCTTCACCGTGCCGGCGTCCAGCAGTTCGCAGCGGGCAATGGGCACCCCCATCTGGATGATGGCGATGGTGGTGCGCACGGCGGCCTCGATGCTGGGGAAGGAGCAGATGGCCGCGGAAATGGCTTCGGGCAACGGGTAAAGCTTGACGGTGATTTCCGTCATGATGCCCAGCGTACCTTCGCTGCCCACCATGAGCCGGGTGAGGTCGTAGCCGGCGCTGGACTTCTTGGCCCGGCTGCCGGTGCGGATGACGTTGCCCTGCGCAGTGACGACTTCCAGCGCCAGCACGTTTTCGCGCATGGTGCCGTAGCGCACGGCGTTGGTGCCGCTGGCACGGGTGGCCGCCATGCCACCGATGGAGGCGTCGGCCCCCGGGTCGATCGGGAAGAACAGGCCGTGGCTTTTGACCGCATCGTTGAGTTGTTTGCGCGTGACCCCGGGCTGCACCGTCACCGTCAGGTCTTCGGCGTTGATGCTGAGCACCTGGTTCATGCGGCTCACGTCCAGGCTGATGCCGCCTTGCACCGCCAGCAAATGCCCTTCCAGCGACGAGCCCACACCGAACGGGATGACCGGCACCTTGTATTGGGCGCAGAGCCTCACCGCATCGGCCACGTCTTGGGTGGATTCGGCAAACACCACGGCCGCAGGCGGGGGCACGGTGGTGAAGGCCGACTCGTCGCGGCCGTGCTGCTCGCGCACCGCCAGCGCGGTGGAGCATTGCGCGCCAAAGCGGGCCTTGAGCTGGTCCAGAAAGGCATCGGGCACCGGGCGCAGTTGCACCTTGGGCAACAGGTGGGCGGGCAGGGGGGCGTTCATGGGGGTCTCCAAGGTCAACAACCCGTTGGCGCTGCGGGGCCGTGCCGGGTCTGGATAATGAACGGGATTATCCCCATTCACCCGGAGACAGGAAAGCACATGGGCAACCGACTCACACAGATCGCCACCCGCACCGGCGACGCCGGCACCACCGGCCTGGGCAACAACCAGCGCGTCAGCAAGAACAGCCTGCGCGTGCACGCCATGGGCGACGTGGACGAACTCAACTCCCACATTGGCCTGCTGCTGTGCGAAGACCTGCCGGCCGACGTGCGCACGCTGCTGGTGGAAATCCAGCACCAGCTGTTCAACCTGGGCGGCGAACTGAGCGTGCCTGGGTTTGAGCTGCTCAAGGGCGAGGCCGTGCTGGCGCTGGACGAGGCGCTGGAACGCTACAACGCCCAGCTGCCGCGTCTGCAGGAGTTCATCCTGCCGGCGGGCACGCGCGCGGCCTCGCAGGCGCATGTGTGCCGCACCGTGGCGCGCCGGGCCGAGCGGCACGTGGTGGCCCTGGGCCAGGAGGAGGCCATCAACGACGCACCGCGCCAGTACCTCAACCGCCTGAGCGACCTGATGTTCGTGCTGGCGCGGGTGCTCAACCGCATGCACGGTGGCGACGACGTGTACTGGAAGAGCGAGCGTATGCAGCGTGGCGAGGATTGACCGCTGGCGGAGGCCCACCCATGTACAACCCCGCCCACTTTGCGCTGACCGACCCCGAGGCCCTTCAGCGCGTCATCCACCAGCACCCCCTGGGCATGCTGGTGACGCACGGGCCCGAGGGGCTGGACGCCAACCACCTCCCGTTCGAGTACGACCCGTCTCGCGGTGAGCACGGCACCCTGATCGCCCACGTGGCCCGCGCCAACCCGGTGTGGCAGCAGTGCGCCGGCGGCGCCGACGTGATGGTGGTGTTCCGCGGGGTGGAGGGCTACATCTCGCCCAGTTGGTACCCCAGCAAGCACGAGGCCCACCGCCAGGTGCCCACCTGGAACTACGAGGTGGTGCACGCCCACGGCCGGCTCACCGTGCGCGACGACGAAAAGTTCGTGCGCGGTGTGGTGGCGCGCCTCACGCGCACCCACGAAGCGGCCGAACCCCAGCCCTGGAAGATGGGCGACGCCCCTACCGACTACCTGGACATGATGCTCCAGGCCATCGTGGGGATCGAAGTTGCCGTGACGCGGCTCGAAGGCAAGGCCGAGCTCGGACAGAACAAGGAATTGCGCGACCGGCAAGGGGCGGTGGAGGCCCTGCACGCGCGAGGGCGGGCACCGCTGGCGCAGGCGATGGGCCAAACCTTGCCCCCATAATCTCCCGCCATGGGAGCCGACAACAACACCGCCAACGCCACCGAAGCCGCACACGCCTTCATCGCCCGCTGGCAGGGCGTGACCGCCAGCGAACTCGCTACCGCGCAAACCTTCGTCATGGACCTGTGCGAGCTGCTGAGCGTGCCCAAGCCGCACCCCACGCCCGCGCAAGACTACATGTTCGAGCGCCCCGTCACCTTCGCCCACGGCGACGGCTCCAGCAGCGCCGGCCGCATCGACTGTTACAAGCGCGGCCACTTTGTGCTGGAGGCTAAAAAGCTGAAAGCCGGCGCCCACACCAAAGGCTTTGACGACGGCCTGCTGCGCGCCCGCAGCCAGGGCGAAAGCTACGCCCGTGCGCTGCCCGCCGAAGAAGGCCGCCCGCCCTTCGTGCTGGTGGTGGACGTGGGCACCGTCATCGAGGTCTACGCCGAATTCAGCCGCAGCGGCGCCACCTACACGCCTTTCCCCGACCCGCGCAGCCACCGCATTCCGCTGGCCGATCTGGCCCGGCCCGAGGTGCGGCAACGCCTGCACCAGATCTGGACCGCCCCCGACAGCCTCAACCCCGCCCTCATCAGCGCCCAGGTCACGCGCGAGGTGTCGCAGCAGCTGGCGCTGCTCGCCCGCTCGCTCGAGCAGGCCGGGCACCCGCCCCACACCGTGGCGGCCTACCTGTCGCGCTGCCTGTTCAGCATGTTCGCCGAAGACGTGGAGCTGTTGCCCAAAGGCGCGTTTCAGGCGCTGTTGCAGCAGCACCGCGACCAGCCAGCCACGGTGCAGCAGATGCTGCGCATCCTGTGGGCCGACATGGACCGTGGCGGCTTCTCGGCGGCGCTGGTCAAACCGGTGCTCAAGTTCAACGGCAAGCTGTTCAAGGGGGCCGACGCCGACGGCTACAGCCTGCTGCTCACGTCCGGGCAGATCGACCTGCTGATCCAGGCCGCCCGCGCCAACTGGCGCGAGGTGGAGCCGGCCATTTTCGGCACCCTGCTGGAACGCGCGCTGGACCCGACCGAGCGCCACGCCCTGGGCGCCCACTACACCCCGCGCGCCTACGTGGAGCGGCTGGTGCTGCCCACGGTGATCGAGCCGCTGCGCGCCGAATGGGCCAACGCCCAGGCCGCGGCGCTGACGCTGGCGCACGAAGCCGCCGAGCTGGAGGCCCACCCACCCGAGGTGAAAACCAAGAAGGACTTTGCCGCGCTGGATCGCCACCAGGCCGCCGTGCGCGCCAAGTGGGCCGAGGCGCGCCAGCAGGTGAAGGACTTTCTGCACCGCCTGTGCACCCTGCGCGTGCTGGACCCGGCCTGCGGCAGTGCCAATTTCCTGTACGTGACGCTGGAGCACCTCAAGCGCCTGGAGGGCGAGGTGCTCAACCAGCTCAACGCCCTGGGCGAGACGCAGGACGCGCTGGACCTGGGCCGCGAGACGGTGACGCTGCAGCAGTTGCTGGGCATTGAGCTGAACGAGCGCGCCGCGGCGCTGGCGGAGCTGGTGCTGTGGATCGGCTATTTGCAGTGGCAGATTCGCACCAACGGCCAGGCAAGCGTGGCCGAGCCGGTGGTGCACGACTACGGCAACATCGAACACCGCGACGCGGTGCTGGCCTACGACGGCACCGAGCCGATGACGGACGCGCAGGGGCAGGTGCTGACGCGCTGGGACGGGGTGACCTTCAAGCCGCACCCGGTGACGGGGCAGCCGGTGCCCGACGAGGCGGCGCAAGTGGTGCAGTGGCGCTACCTCAACCCCCGGCAGGCGGTGTGGCCGCGGGCGGATTTCATCGTGGGCAATCCGCCGTTCATAGGCAACAAACGCATGCGCGACGCGTTGGGCGATGGGTACGTGGATGCTTTGCGCGCCACTTGGCCAGATGTGCCTGAAAGCGCCGATTTTGTGATGTATTGGTGGCACAAGGCGGCGCAATCCGTTTGTACGGGGCAGGTGGAGCGCTCGGGTTTAATCACCACCAACAGCCTGACCATGATTTTCAACCGGCGGGTGGTTGAGGCTGCGTTGACGGGGGCGTTGGCGGGCACTGGGGCGGGGCATGCCGGGGGCCTCATGCTGCCAAACGCGCAGAAATCGGCCTCCGGCATACCCCACCCCGGTGCTGGCGTGGCGCATCTGGTGTTCGCCGTGCCAGACCACCCTTGGGTGGACAGTGCCAACGGTGCCGCAGTGCGCATTGCCATGACGGTGCTCGCGCCAGGGCAGGCCGAAGGGAGGTTGTTGACCGTGGCCGAAGAACGCGAGGCCGACAATGGCGAGGTGGATGTGGACCTTTCTAGCCGTCAGGGTCTGATTCACGCCGACTTGAAAGTTGGTGCCAATCTCACGCGTTGCGCTAAATTGATTGCCAACGCAGGGCTCCCATACATGGGCATGATTCCCCTGGGCTCGGGCTTTTGGGTGGACAGGCAAAAGGCGGAAGCGTTGGGGCTTGGGACGGTCCCAGGTTTTGAGAAACACGTGCGCCGGTACCTGAACGGCAAAGACCTGACAGGTACGCCGCGTGGGATTCTGGCGTTGGACTTCTACGGCTTGACCGTTGAGCAACTTCGCGAGCGGTTTCCTGCCGCCTATCAGTGGCTATACGACGAGGTCAAACCCAAAAGAGACCAGGACAAACGACCATCTCGGCGCCGGAATTGGTGGCTTTGGGGCGAGTCGGTACCCAAGTTCCGCGAAGCGGTGAAGGGTTTAAGCCGCTACATTGGCACCACGGAAACGGCGAAGCACCGGACATTCGTATTCATCGACGCTGACGTTCTACCTGACCAGAAAGTCAGAGCCATCGCCAGCGATGACGCGCTGCACTTGGGAGTTTTGTCGAGCCAGCTCCATGTGCATTGGGCGCTTGCAACGGGTGGAACCTTAGAAGACAGGCCGGTTTACAACACGACCCGTTGTTTTGAGGCATTCCCCTTCCCCGACGCCGACACCGGCCTCACGCCCGCGCTGGCCGAGCGCATTGGCGCGCTGGCCGAGCAGATCGACGCGCATCGCAAGCGCCAGCAGGCCGCGCACGCGGACGCGACGCTGACGGCGGTGTACAACGTGCTGGAAAAGCTGCGCAGCGGCGAGCCGCTGACCGCCAAGGACAAAACCGTGCACGAGCACGGCCTGGTGGGGGTGCTGCGCAGCCTGCACGACGAACTGGACGCCGCCGTGCTGCAGGCCTACGGTTGGGGCGACCTGGCGGCCGGGTTGGCCAGCGCACCCGGCAGCGCCCCCCACGCTGCGGCGGTGGCCGAGCTGCTGCAGCGGCTGGTGGCGCTCAACGCCCAGCGCGCCGCCGAGGAGGCGGCCGGCACCGTGCGCTGGCTGCGGCCCGACTTCCAGCAGCGCGCCGTGTTGGGCGAACAGGCGGCCCTGGACATGGGTGCGCCGCCCCCGGCGAGCGCCGGTGCGGGGGGCGATGCCACGGCCACCGCGCCCGATGACGCCGCCGACAACGCATCGGACGGGGCACCGCCCGCCCAGCCCACCAAACCCGCGCTGGCCCAACGCCCCTGGCCCACCAGCCTGCCCGAACAGATCAAGGCCGTGGCCGACGTGCTGGCTCAGGCCGGGCGCGCCCTCAGCCTCGACGACGTGGCCGCCCACTTCAGCGGCCGGGGCCGCTGGCGCGAGCGCTTGCCCACGCTGCTCGACACCCTGCACGCCCTGGGCCGGGTGCGCCAGCAGACCGATGGTCGCTGGGTTTGATTTCTGACATCGTTACAAAAAAGGGAGAGGCAGCACATGAAACAGGGAACAAACCTTTGTAACTGTTATTTAGTTACAATCAAAGGCTTTTCGGGCTAAGATGCATGTCCAAGCACGGAAAAGTTTTGCAGCGCTTACTCGAAAAGCCGGCCCCGGTGGACATACGGTGGTCCGACTTGAAAGGAGCCTTGGAGCATTTGGGTTACCACATGCTCAACAACTCGGGTTCACGGCGCAAGTTCGTTCACCCTGGAACCAAGCACGTGATCAGCGTGCACGAACCGCATCCCCAGCCGGTGGTCAAAGCCTATGTCATCAGGGATGTGGTTGGCGCCTTGCGTGAGGCTGGCGCCATCAAGGAGGAAGACGATGGAAATGCTTGAGTACAAAGGCTATTTGGGCTCGGTGGAGGTTTCCGTGGAAGATGGGGTGCTGCACGGCAAGCTCCTGTTCGTCAACGACTTGGTGACCTACCAAGCCACAGATGTACCTGGTCTCCAGCGTGAGTTTGAGGCAGCGGTGGACGATTACCTGGAAACGTGTGCTGCGGTTGGCAAACCGCCAGAGCAGACCTTCAGCGGCGTGTTCAACGTGCGCATTGGCCCGGAATTGCACCGCAAAGCAGCGATCAAGGCCGCGCGGGAAGGGCTCAAGCTCAATGCGCTGGTGGCTGCTGCTGTGGAGCAATACGTGAGCGATCGGCCAGTGGTCCACACGCACAACCATCAGGTTCATGTGAAGGTGACGCACGGCCCCAGTGTTGCCGCCACTGCCGTGGCAGCGCAAGGGTTCACGCACATTCCTGTGGGAGGTGTGGCCGATGCCCTCCATTGACCGGCAAGAAATCGTGGTTGACCTGCAAGGTGTGGGCGTTGCGCTGGTGAAGCACCTGGGCCTTCACAAGGGGCATTTCCAGGTCGCGGTGGGTTTTCGGTTGGGCGTGGGCGGCATTCCCGGTGAACCCGACGGGAAACCCATTCCTGGGGCCATGGTGGGGGTAGAGAACATTTCCCTGGTTCCGGTGGATGCCACGTTTCAGGGGCCCAACGTGGTGAATGCGGCCGAGGTCAACCCTGCCCGTAAGCCTGCGGGCAAGAAGCCCGCGGTGAAGCAGCGTTCGGCTTGAACGTCTGTTCTGACGGTATTTCTCTCACGCCAGCGCCATGATCTGGTTCAGCACCGCTCGCACTTGCGCAAACGCGGCGTTGTTGAGCGTTTTCATGGGGTGAGGGCTGGCTTGGCGAGCCCGCCAGTCGAACGATTTGGGCTGGTGGCAAAGCACGTAGCTGGTCTTGCCGGCCTTGGCGCCATCGGCCAAGCCTGCCACCACCGCAAAGGGGTTGTCGGCGTTGTAGGCGGCCGTGGTCATGGGCAGGCCGATGACCAGCGAAGTGCGGTCATTGAACGCGCGGGGCGACAGCACCAAGAAGGGGTGAATGTCCCGCATTTCCTGGCCCGCTTGCGGGTTGCAGTCGATCCAGATGACGCTTTGCCGGTCGGGCACCCAGGTGGCGGCCGCGCGGCGGGTCACCACCTTTCAGCCCCCAAGGGCGTGGCTGCCATGGCTTCGCCGCCGTGGCGGGCGGGGTCAAAGCGCTGAAGGCGTTCTTCCAGCGACAGGTCGGCCACGGGCAGTGGTTCGATGATCACCCGCCCCGCTTCCACCGACACGCGCACCTGCTGGTCGGCCTGCAAATGGGCTTCGCGTGCCACGGCCTGAGGCAGCCGCACACCCAGGTTGTTGCCCCAGTGCTTGATGGACAGCACGGCTTCGGCCATGGTGAATCCCTTTTGTTTAAATAAAGTTTAGACATTCTCGCAGCCCTGACGATCTAGGTCAATGCCGTGGCCGCTGTAGGAATTTGCCTGACACGCTGCCAGCCGCCGCCCGACGCGTCGAACAGCCGTTTTCCGATTCAAGGTTTAAAGGGGGAATTTCACAATCCATTTCAACGAATCAACGTTTTCTTGGCTGTGTTAGCCGGGACGCTGAAGCAACCACTGGAGTGTGAACATGACCACCGCAACCACCACCGAACAGCTGCTGGCCGACATCCGCGAAGCCAACCTGACCTACCTGATGCTGGCGCAGCAGCTGATCCGCGCCGACAAGGCCGAGGCGGTGTTCCGCCTGGGGGTGAGCGAAGAATCGGCCGAGCTGATCGCCGCGCTGTCGCCGGCCCAGGTGATGAAGGTGGCCAGCACCAACACCCTGCTGTGCCGCTTCCGTGCCGACGAGGACATGGTCTGGGGCCTGCTGACCAGCAGCCACGCCCCCAACCGCGTGGGCAACGACACCACCCAGCGCCTGCACGCCTCCATCCTGATGGCTGGCCGCCTGGCCGACGTCGCCGCCTGAACCCGGCACGCCTTACACCCCGAACCCCACCGAACCCCGCAGGAGCACCTTCATGGCCGCCGTCAAGAGCATCGTCAACGAAAGCAAGGACATCGAACGCGCCGTGGCGCTGATCGGCCTGGGCGCCCGCCTGCAGGTGCTGGAGAGCGAAACCAGCCTGTCGTACGAAAAGCTGCTGCGCCTGTACAAAGAAGTCGCGGGCAAGTCGCCCAGCAAGGGCCAGTTGCCGTTTTCCACCGACTGGTTCCTGAGCTGGCAGCCCAACATCCACTCGTCGCTGTACGCCAACATTGCCGAGTACCTGAACAAGACGGTGGCGCTGGAGCCGATCGACGTGGTGATGAAGGCATTCAAGCTCTATGAAGAGCAGATGACCACCTGCGGCATCGAGCCCCTGCTGAGCTTCACCCGCGCCTGGCGCCTGAGCAAGTTCATGGACGCGGGCATGCTGGTGCGCACCAAGTGCACCTGCTGCGGCGGCCACTTTGTGACCGACCCGTACGAAAACGCCCGCCACTACGTGTGCGGCCTGTGCAAACCGCCGGCCCGCGCGGGCAAGGGCAAGGCCGACGGGGGCCTGCGGCTCGAGTGATACGTGGAAAAGTAATTTTTAACTGAATTTATATTCGTTCCCAAACTAAAGCTCCCTGCGGATGATTCGGTCCATCGAATCACCCACACGGAGCTTTCATGCTGTCTCGCCGCACTTTCCTTCCTGTCCTGGCCGCCGTGGCCAGCCTCGCCTCCCTGGCCCCGTTGGCCCAGGCGCAAACCCCGCTCACGCTGCTCAACGTCTCGTACGACCCCACCCGCGAGCTGTACGTGGAGTACAACGCCGCCTTCGCCAGGCACTGGAAAGCCAAGACCGGCCAGGACGTGGTGATCAAGCAGTCGCACGGCGGCTCGGGCAAGCAGGCGCGCAGCATCATCGACGGGCTGGAGGCCGACGTGGCCACCCTGGCCCTGGCCGGTGACACCGACGCCCTGCACATCCACGGTGGCTACATCCCCAAAGACTGGCAAAAGCGCCTGCCCCACAACAGCACGCCTTACACCTCCACCATCGTGCTGGTGGTGCGCGCCGGCAACCCCAAGAACATCAAAGACTGGGACGACCTGGTCCGCCCCGACGTCAAGGTCATCACCCCCAACCCCAAGACCTCGGGCGGGGCGCGCTGGAACTACCTGGCCGCGTGGGAATTTGCCAAGCGCAAGTACGGCAGCGACGCCAAGGCCCAGGAGTTCGTGAAAAAGCTGTACGCCAACGTGCCCGTGCTCGACACCGGTGCGCGCGGCTCGTCCGTCACCTTCGCGCAGCGCAACCAGGGCGACGTGTTCCTGAGCTGGGAAAACGAGGCCTACCTGCTGGAAAAGGAGTTCGGCAACAAGGTCGATTTCGTCTACCCGTCGCTGTCCATCCTGGCCGAGCCGGCGGTGACGGTGGTGGACAAGAACGTGGACAAGAAGGGCACCCGCGCGGCGGCCGAGGAATACCTCAAGTTT
Organism: Comamonadaceae bacterium; assembly: GCA_030602185.1. Classification (GTDB taxonomy): domain Bacteria; phylum Pseudomonadota; class Gammaproteobacteria; order Burkholderiales; family Burkholderiaceae_C; genus JAUWAE01. The sequence goes on along the minus strand of JAUWAE010000062.1, from coordinate 2,918 downwards.
CTGTACAGCGAAGAGGCGCAGGACCTCATCGGCAAGCACTTCTACCGCCCGCGCTCGGAAAAAGCCCAAGCCAAGTACGCCAAGCAGCTGCCCAAGCTCAACCTGTTCACCATCGACGAAGCGTTCGGCGGCTGGGACAAGGCGGCCAAGGTGCACTTTGCCGACGGCGGCGTGTTCGACCAGATCTACAGTCGCCGCTGAAGGTGTTTTTATTCTTCAAATGAATAAGAAAACAAAAACAAAGTAGTTCCTGGATTGAAGATGGGCTCGCAGAATCGGGGCCATCTTTCCTTTTTCTGCCTGCCTCGCCATGAAATCCTCTCTCCGCCACGCGCTGGCCATCATCGCGCTCACCGCTTCCAGCTGGGCCAGTGCCCAGACCTCGCTGCTCAACGTGTCGTACGACGTGTCGCGCGAGTTCTACAAGGAACTCAACGCCGCTTACGTGGCCTACGTCAAGAAAAACACTGGCAAGGATGTGAAGATCGATCAGTCGCATGCAGGGTCGAGTGCCCAGGCGCGCGCCGTGGCCGACGGCCTGGAAGCCGATGTGGTGACCTTCAACACCACCACCGACGTGGACTTCCTGGCCGACCGGGGTGTGGTCGCCAAGGACTGGCGCCAGAAATTCCCGCACAACGCTGCGCCCACCACCTCCACCATGCTGTTCCTGGTGCGCAACGGCAACCCCAAGAACATCAAGGACTGGGACGACCTGATCAAGCCCGGCGTGCAGGTGGTGGTGGTCAACCCCAAGACCGGCGGCAACGGCCGCATGGCCTACCTGGCCGCCTGGGGCTACGTGCGCAGCAAGGGCGGCAGCGACGCCGACGCGTTGGACTTCGTGAGCAAGCTGTACAAGAACGTGCCGGTGCTGGCGCGCGGCGGCCGTGACGCCACCGGCATCTTCCTGCAGCGTAACATTGGCGACGTGCTGGTGACCTTCGAGTCCGAAGTGGTGTCGGTGGACAACGAATTCGGCAAGGGCCGTGTGGACGCCATCCACCCCAGCGCCTCCATCGTGGCCGAAAACCCGATCGCCATCGTCGAGCGCACCGTGGCCAAGAAGGGCACCGCGGCCGACGCCAAGGCCTACCTCGACTTCCTCTACAGCCCCGAAGGCCAGGAAATCGCCGCCAAGCACAACATCCGCCCGCGCAACGAGGCGGTGCTCAAGAAGTACGCGGCCGCGTTCAAGCCCATCAAGTTCTTCACGGTGGAGCAGTACTTCGGCTCGCTGGCCGAAGCGCAGAAGGTGCACTTCAACGACGGCGGTCAGTTCGACAAGCTGTACACCACGAAGTAAAGCCGGCCTGCCATGACCTCTGCCACGCTGTCCGCTGGGGTGGCTGGTGCGGACGGCGCGCGGCGCCCCAAGCGCCGCACCGTGCTGCCCGGCTTCAACCTCACCCTGGGCTACACCCTGCTGTACCTCAGCCTGATCGTGCTGATCCCGCTGTCGGCGCTGGTGTTCAAGACGCTGTCGCTCACCTGGCCGCAGTTCTGGGAAGCCGTCACCTCGCCGCGCGTGCTGGCGTCGTACCGGCTGACCTTTGGCGCCTCGCTGATCGCCGCGCTGGTGAACGTGGTGTTCGGCCTGCTGGTGGCCTGGGTGCTGGTGCGCTACCCCTTCCCCGGCAAGAAGTTCGTGGACGCGTTGGTGGACCTGCCTTTCGCCCTGCCCACCGCCGTGGCCGGCATTTCGCTGACCGCGCTGCTGGCCGGCAACGGCTGGATCGGCCAGTTCCTGGAGCCGCACGGCATCCAGCTCGCCTTCAACCCCAACGGCGTGGTGATCGCGCTCATCTTCATCGGCCTGCCGTTCGTGGTGCGCACGGTGCAGCCCGTGCTGGAAGACGCTGAAAAGGAGCTGGAGGAAGCCGCGACCTGCCTGGGCGCCACCCGCTGGCAGACCTTCACGAAAGTGATTTTTCCCAGCATCGCGCCCGCGCTGCTGACCGGTTTTGCCATGGCCTTTGCCCGCGCGGTGGGCGAGTACGGCTCGGTCATCTTCATCGCCGGCAACATGCCCATGATCTCTGAAATCACGCCGCTCATCATCATCGGCAAGCTGGAGCAGTACGACTACGCCGGTGCCACCGCGGTGGCCACCGTCATGCTGGTCATTTCCTTCATCCTGCTGCTGGTCATCAACGGCCTGCAAACCTGGCAGCGCAAACGTTCGGCGGGGAACACGCAATGAGCCAGGCCACCGTTCGAAGCGTCCAGCGCGGCACCACCGAGGCCGCCTGGGTGCGTTACACCCTCACCGGCGTGGCGCTGGTGTTCATGTTCCTGTTCCTGGTGCTGCCGCTCGCGGCGGTGTTCACCGAAGCACTGCGCAAGGGCTTCGAGGCCTACTGGGAAGCGCTGAAGGAGCCCGACGCCTGGTCGGCCATCCGCCTCACGCTGCTGACCGCCGCCGTCGCGGTGCCGCTGAACCTGGTGTTCGGTATCGCCGCCGCCTGGTGCATCGCCAAGTACGAGTTCAAGGGCAAGTCCTTCCTCACCACGCTGATCGACCTGCCGTTCTCGGTGTCGCCGGTGGTGGCGGGCCTGATCTACGTGCTGGTGTTCGGCGCGCAGGGCTGGCTGGGCCCGTGGCTGATGGCGAACGACATCAAGATCGTGTTCGCCGTGCCCGGCATCATCCTGGCCACCATCTTCGTGACCTTTCCCTTCATCGCGCGCGAGCTGATCCCGCTGATGCAGGCCCAGGGCAACGAGGAGGAGCAGGCCGCCATCGTGCTGGGCGCCACCGGCTGGCAGACCTTCTGGCGCGTGACGCTGCCCAACATCAAGTGGGGCCTGATCTACGGCGTGATCCTGTGCAACGCGCGCGCCATGGGCGAGTTCGGCGCGGTCAGCGTGGTGTCGGGCCACATCCGCGGCCAGACCAACACCATGCCGCTGCACGT
>JAUWAE010000205.1 GCA_030602185.1 Comamonadaceae bacterium | reverse complement strand
TCCTTGCCGAAGAACTCCTTGACCTTTTCCTGCACCTTGGGCATGCGGGTCATGCCGCCGACCAGGATCACGTCGTCGATGTCGCTCACGCTCACGCCGGCGTCCTTGATGGCGGTGCGGCAGGGGGCGATGGTGCGCTCGATCAGCTCATCGACCAGGCTCTCCAGCTTGGCGCGGGTCAGCTTGATGTTCAGGTGCTTGGGGCCGGACGCGTCGGCCGTGATGTAGGGCAGGTTGACGTCGGTCTGGGTGGAGCTGGACAGCTCGATCTTGGCCTTTTCGGCGGCTTCCTTCAGGCGCTGCAGGGCCAGCACGTCCTTGGTCAGGTCCACGCCTTGCTCTTTCTTGAACTCGGCGATGATGTAGTCGATGATGCGCTGGTCGAAGTCTTCGCCGCCCAGGAAGGTGTCGCCGTTGGTGGACAGCACCTCGAACTGCTTTTCGCCGTCAACATCGGCGATTTCGATGATGGAGATGTCGAACGTGCCGCCGCCCAGGTCGAACACGGCGATCTTGCGGTCACCGGCGCCGTGCTTGTCCAGGCCGAAGGCCAGGGCAGCTGCCGTGGGCTCGTTGATGATGCGCTTGACTTCCAGGCCGGCGATGCGGCCAGCATCCTTGGTGGCCTGGCGCTGGGCGTCGTTGAAGTAGGCCGGCACGGTGATCACGGCCTCGGTCACGGCTTCGCCCAGGTAGTCCTCGGCGGTCTTCTTCATCTTGCGCAGCACTTCGGCGCTCACCTGCGGCGGCGCGAGCTTCTGGCCGCGCACTTCCACCCAGGCGTCACCGTTGTCGGCCTTGGAGATGGTGTAGGGCATCAGGTCGATGTCCTTCTGGACTTCCTTTTCCTCGAACTTGCGGCCGATCAGCCGTTTGACGGCGTACAGCGTGTTGCGGGGGTTGGTCACGGCCTGGCGCTTGGCCGAGGCACCGACCAGGATTTCACCGTCTTCCTGGTAGGCGATGATGGACGGCGTGGTGCGCGCGCCTTCGCTGTTTTCGATCACGCGCGTGGTGTTGCCTTCCATGATGGCCACGCACGAGTTGGTGGTGCCCAGGTCGATGCCGATGATCTTGCCCATGTGTTACTCCTGAAGAATCCTGAAAATCTGGGAAAAATTGAACTGATGCTGATGTGCGGTTGCGTGCCGGGTTTTCAAGCCCGTGCGGTCGGCCTTATTTGGGCGCCGCCACGGTGACGAGCGCGGGGCGCAGCACGCGCTCGCTGATCAGGTAGCCTTTTTGCAGCACGGCCACCACGGTGTTGGGCTCCTGGTCGGCCGGCACCATGCTGATCGCCTGGTGGTGGTGGGGGTCGAACTTCTCGCCGGCGGCCGGGGCGATGGGCAGCACCTTGTTGCGGGACAGCGCGCTTTGCAACTGCTTGAGCGTGGCTTCGGCGCCTTCGCGGATCTGCTGCACGGTGGCTTCCTGGATGGCCAGACCGGCCTCGAGGCTGTCGAGCACGGGCAGCAGGCTTTCGGCGAAGCCCTCCACCGCGAACTTGCGTACCTTGGCCACTTCTTCTTCGGTGCGGCGGCGCATGTTCTCCACTTCGGCCTTGGCGCGCAGGTACTGCTCGGCCAGTTCGGCGTTCTGCGCCTTGAGCGTGTCGACCTCGCTGGCCTGGTCGGCCGCGTTGGCCGCAGCCGCCGCTTCGGCTTCCTCGGGCGTCACGGGGGCGTTCATGTCGGGCTTGGCGTAGGTGGGGTCTTGCTCGTGTTGCATGTCGTGGCGTGGGGAATAATCTTCAAAGTGCTCAAGATTGGGGCGCCCGTCTGGCTTTCAAGGCCGGTTGGCGCCAAATGCTTCACATTCGAGGAAATCGCATGAAATTGTTCCGATTCGGGGCGCCTGGCGCCGAACGCGCAGGCCTGGTGGACGCCGCGGGTGTCTGGCGTGACGTGTCGGGGGTGGTGCCGGACATCACGCCCGCCACGCTGGCCTCCGGGCCACTGAGCCGCTTGCGCGCGCTGGACACTTCGGCCTTGCCGGTGGTGCCCGCAGGCAGCCGCCTGGGGCCGTGCGTGGGCCAGGTCCGCAACGTGGTGGCCATCGGGCTGAATTATGCCGACCACGCGGCCGAGGCCGGCCTCAAGCCACCGGCCGAGCCGATCGTGTTCAACAAGCACAATGGCAGCGTCAGCGGCCCGAACGACGACGTCTGGCTGCCGCCCGGGTCGGTCAAGCTGGACTGGGAGGTGGAGCTGGGCGTGGTGATTGGCCAGCCCGCCTGGCATGTGGCGCGGGAGGCGGCGCTGTCCCATGTGGCCGGGTATTGTCTGGTGAACGACGTCTCGGAACGCGCCTACCAGATGGAGCGCGAGGGCCAGTGGGTGAAGGGCAAGAGCTACCCGAGCCACTGCCCGATCGGCCCATGGCTGGTAACGGCCGACGAAGTGCCCGACCCGCAGGCGCTGGACTTGTGGCTGGACGTGAATGGCGTGCGGCGCCAGACGGGCCACACGCGCACCATGATCTTTGATGTGGCCACGCTGGTGAGCTACCTGAGCCAGTTCATGCGGCTGGAGCCGGGCGACCTGATCCTCACGGGTACACCGCCCGGGGTGGGCCTGGGTCAAAAGCCGCCGCTGTTCCTGCGCGCGGGCGACGAGGTGCGGCTGGGCTCGGCGCTGCTGGGTGAGCAGCGGCAGCGGGTGGTGCCAAGCCCGGTGTCGCGCCCGGTGTAAGGCGCTCTCAGCTGCCGGCCTGGCGGTAGATCTTGCGCAGCAGGGTCAGCAGGGTGCCACGCTCGCTGTCGGTGAGGTGCGTCACGGCCTCGTTTTCCAGCGAGGCGACCACGCTTTGTGTTTCTGCCTGCAGGGTGGCACCGGCTTCGGTCAGGTGCAGCCCCTGGGCGCGCCGGTCCACCGGGTGGGGGCGCTTTTGTACCAGGCCACGCTTTTCCAAGTCCTTGATCATGCCCACCAGATTGGGGGGCAGGATGGCCAGTGCGGCGCACAGCTGGCGTGAGGTGATGCCCGGGTTGTGGGCAATGAGGGTGAGCACCGAAAAGTCCACCACCCGCAGGCCGTAGGGCTCCATGCGCTGCATAAAGACACTGATCACTGCCAGGGCCGCGCGGCGGGTGTTGTAGCCGACCAGGCTTTCCAGGAACGAGGTGTCTACGGTGCCGACGGCCTCGGGAACGGGTTCGGCGAGGGCATCGCCAGCCGAGCGCGTGCGGCGCCGGTGCGCTGGGCGCGGGAACTGCGAGGCGGGTGGGGTGTCGGGCAAGGGCGGCAGGGTAGAGCGGGTGGCCATGCCGCCATGGTAGCGGCATGGGATTGAAAAGTGTGCAAGCGTCAGGCCGACAAGGCGGAATCGACCATCTGGGCGCGCATGGCGTACTCGGGCCAGACCCAGCGCCAGAACGCACTGGCCGCAGGGTGTGCGGCTGCATCCAGGCGGGCGCAGGCCCAGGCCATGAGCGCCAGCGTGACGGCGCGCAGGAAGTCGCCCGCGACCGGGTAGAGCTGGGTGGCCGCTTGCGAGCCCGCTGCGGTGGTGCGGTCAACCAGCGACCCCAGAGCGGCCAGCGCCTCGCGGGCCCGTTGGGCGCAGGGGCCGGGGCGCGCAGCCAGGTCGGCGTCGAGCGCCGCCACGGTCTGGCGCAGGGCGCTGCCCTGGTCGGCCAGCACCTTGCGGAACAGCAGGTCCTGTGCCTGGATTTCGTTGGTGCCTTCGTAGATCATGGCCACGCGGGAGTCGCGCACCACCTGCTCGATGCCCCACTCGCGCACGTAACCGTGGCCGCCAAACACCTGAAGGCAGTCGCTGGCGCCGTGGAAGGCCTGGTCGGTCCAGGCAGACTTGAGCACCGGCGTGGCCAGCGCGCACCACTGCTGCGCCTGCTGGCGGCGGGCGGCGTCGGGGTGGTGTTTGGCCACGTCCAGCTCAATGGCGGTCTGGTAAGCCAGCACGCGGCCGGCGTCCACCCAGGCGCGCTGGGTGTCCAGCAGGCGCTGCACGGCCGGGTGTTCGATGATGGGGTCGGCCGGTTGCGACGGGTCGCGGCGTACCGGGGCGCGCATCTGGCGGCGGTCGCGGGCGTAGGCGTCGGCCTTTTGCCAGGCGGCGTCGAGCAGGCCCACGCCCTGCAGCGCCACGTGTAGACGCGCGGCGTTCATCATCAGGAACATGGCATTGAGGCCTTTGCCGTGCTCGCCCACCAGCCAGCCGGTGGC
>JAUWAE010000273.1 GCA_030602185.1 Comamonadaceae bacterium | reverse complement strand
CGATCTCGAACCAGGAAATCGAGGAGACCGAGTTCGTCTTCCAGATCGAGACGCTGGTCTCGCAGTACCCCGAGCTGCAGGCCGTCACCTGGGTCAACCAGCGCCGCGAGGTGGTGACCAGCTACGCTTCCCCGAGTGCGCCGCCCCACATGCTGCGCCAGAACGGCGACACGCTCTCGCCGGAAAGCACCGACGGCACATTTGAACTGGCGCGGGAGCTGCGGCAGACGGTGTACTCCAGGCCGTTGGGCAGCCGCCCCCAGGACCCGACCCTGCTGCTGCTGGTGCCCTTGACCGAGCAGGGCCGCTTCAGCGGCGTGCTGATGGCGGAATACTCGGTCGAGGCGCTGCTGCGCTTTGGTGTGCCCAACGAGGTGCTGGCCCGCTACGCCGTGACCCTGATCGACGAGCAGCAGAACGTGCTGGCTGGCACCCCGCACACCGTCACGCTCACCGGCCTGCGGCGGCTGCCCTGGGCGGCCAAGCCCCAGGTCCATGAAATGCCAGTTGCGCCCATCGGCAACAGCTTGATCCTCAAGGCCGAGGGCTACCGCACCAGCCGCGACACCATGGGCGAGGCCTTTTTCTGGGTGGTGGGCGCCATGAGCGCGCTCACGGTCTGGATGCTCCTGGGCAACATGCGCCACACCCGCCGACGCTTGCAAGCCCAGCGCGCGCTGGTGGCCGAAACCAATTTCCGGCGCGCGATGGAAAACTCCATGCTGACCGGCATGCGGGCCCTGGACATCGAAGGCCGCATCACCTACGTCAACCCGGCGTTCTGCTCCATGACGGGCTGGACGGAGGACGACCTGCTGGGCGCCACCGCTCCCTTCCCTTACTGGCCCGAGGCCGAACACGAGCACCTGCGCGCCCGGCTCGACGACGAGCTCAGCGGCCGGTCTCTGCCCGGCGGCTTCGAGGTGCCCGTCAAGCGCAAAAACGGCAGCGTGTTCTATGCCCGCATGTACGTGTCGCCGCTGATCGACGCCCGCGGCAAGCAGACCGGCTGGATGACGTCGATGACCGACATCACCGAGCCCAAGCGCATCCGCGAAGAGCTCACCGCCTCCTACGACCGCTTCACCACCGTGCTCGACAGCCTGGACGAAGCGATTTCGGTGGCGCCCCTGAGCAGCTCCGAACTGCTGTTCGCCAACAAGATGTACCAGACCTGGTTTGGCACCGGCGGGCGGGGGCACCGCCTGCTGGTTGACCTGTCGTCTGCGTTGCCGGTCACGCCGTCGGTCGAAAGCACCGACCTCGTCGATGGCCTGGCCGGCCTGCCCACCGACGCGCTGCTGGAAGCCAGCGCCGAGAACACCCAGGTGTTCGTGAGCGAACTCAACAAGTGGCTGGAAGTCCGCACCCGCTACCTCACCTGGGTGGACGGCCGGCTCGCGCAGATGGTGATCGCCACAGACATCACCGCCCGCCGACTGGCAGAGGAACAGGCCGCCCTGCAGGCCGAGCGGGCCGAAACGGCCAGCCGCCTCATCACCATGGGCGAGATGGCCTCGAGCGTGGCGCACGAGCTCAACCAGCCCCTCACCGCCATCAGCAACTACAGCAGCGGCATGATCGCGCGGCTGCAAAAGAAGCAGATCACCGACGAGGAACTGCTCGGCGTGCTGGAAAAAACCGCCAAGCAAGCCCAACGTGCCGGGCAGATCATCCAGCGCATCCGCGCCTTCGTCAAACGCAGCGAGCCCAACCCGACGCTGTCCGACGTCGCGCAGATGGTCAGCAACGCGACCGAACTCGCCGAAATCGACCTGCGCCGCCATGCCATCCGGCTCAACACCTACGTGGCCGCGCGCCTGCCGCGGCTGATGGTGGACCCGATCCTCATCGAGCAGGTGTTGATCAACCTGATGAAGAACGGCGGTGAGGCGATCGTGCAGGCGCAACGCCCGCCGGCGCAGCGACACATCGAGCTCACCGTCACGCCACGCCGTGTGGATGACCGCGAGGTGGTGGAGTTTTCGGTCAAGGACACGGGCCAGGGCGTGCCCATGGAACAGCTCGAGCGCATCTACGAGGCGTTCTACAGCACCAAGTCGGAGGGCATGGGGATCGGGCTCAAACTGTGCCGCTCGATCGTCGAGTCGCACCACGGCCGACTGCAGGCACGAAACCTCTACAATGCGCAGGAAATCACGGGTTGTGAGTTCAGTTTCTGGATTCCCGTGTCGTCCCCCGCCAACGCGTGACGATCTTCACGGGCTCCCACCCGACGACCCCAGACAACACCAGAAAGAGTGAGATGAGCTTGATTCCGAAACGAGGCACGGTGTATGTGGTGGACGACGACGAGGCCGTGCGCGACTCGTTGCAATGGTTGCTCGAAGGCAAAGATTACCGGGTCAGGTGTTTCGAATCCGCCGAAGCGTTCCTCAGCCGCTACGACCCCCGCGAGGTGGCCTGCCTGATCGCCGACATCCGCATGGGCGGCATGACCGGGCTGGACCTGCAGAACCGGCTGCTCGAGCGGCAATCCCCCCTGCCCATCGTCTTCATCACGGGCCATGGCGACGTACCCATGGCCGTCGAAACCATGAAGAAGGGCGCGCTGGATTTCATCCAGAA
>JAUWAE010000326.1 GCA_030602185.1 Comamonadaceae bacterium | reverse complement strand
GGGCAGTCGCTCTTCCAGCCGCAGTCGTGGCAGGCCAGCACCGGGGCGTAGCCGCGGCGGTTGAGCAGCACCAGGCTCTGCTCGCCCCGTTCGGCCCGCCGGGCCAGGGCGTCGATCAGCGTGGGCGCGATCGCGGTGTGTTTGGGCTGGTGGTTCATGTCCACCAGCCGCAGCCGGGGCAGGGCGCCGCCGCCAATGCGCCCGGGCATGGCCAGCCGGAGGTAGCGGCCCTGCTCCGAGGCATGCCAGCTTTCCAGTGATGGGGTGGCCGAGCCCAGCACCACCCGGCAGGGGGCCGTGGCCGATTCGAGCCGCGCCCGGTAGATGGCCAGGTCGCGGGCCGAGTAGCGCGCGCCCTCCTGGCTTTTGTAGCTGGGGTCGTGTTCTTCGTCCACCACAATCAGCCGCAGGTGGGGCAGGCTGGCGAACACCGCCATGCGGGTGCCCAGCACGATGCGCGCCTTGCCCAGGTGGGCGGCCAGCCAGTGCTGCAGGCGTTGCGCCGGCGTGAGGCCGCTGTGCAGCGAAACCACGCCCTGCGTGGCAAAGCGCTCACGAAAGCGCGCTTCCAGCTGCGGCGTGAGGTTGATTTCCGGCACCATCACCAGTGCCTGGGCGTGCGGGTCGGCGTCGAGGGCGGCCTGCACGGCGCGCAGGTACACCTCGGTCTTGCCGCTGCCGGTGGTGCCGAACAGCAACACCGGCTGTGTGGCCTGCGCCAGGGCCTGCAGGGCGTCGGCCTGTTCGTCGCTCAGGGCGGGCAGGTCGGCGGGCGCGGCCGACGCGCCGGTGGCCCATTGCGCCTGTTTTTTGAGCCGCCGGGTCAGTTGCTCGGGTTGCAGGTCCCGCAGCGCGGGCGGCAGGGCGGCCAAGGCCACTTCGCCCAGGCTGCGCTGGTAGTAACGGGCCGCAAAGGCCACCAGGGTGCGCCAGTGGTCGTTGAGGGGGGGCAGGGCATCCAGTGCGTGTGCGATGGGGCGGCACTGCGCCACGTTTACCCCATCCGGCGGGGTGTCGCGCACGGCCCAGACGAGGCCCAGGGTGTCTCGGCTGCCCAGGGGCACGCGCACCAGGGTGCCCGGTGCCAGCGGCCGGTCGCTGCGGTAAACCAGGCTGTCGCCCAGCCCGCTGTGGGCGGGCGTGGTCACCACCACGTCCACCCAGATGTCGGGACTTGGCGGCAACACTTCAGTCATTTCGGTGAAAAAACAGGTAAGTCGTTGATTTGTAAAAATTTATGACAGTTGCCCAGATTTTCTGTGGATAACTTTGTGGAAAGTGTCTGAATGTCTTTGCCGAAGCCTTGAAAATCAAGGCTTTGGTTAGACTGCCCAGAAAATACGCAACGGCCGTATCTGTTTGAAATCAACAACTTAGCGATCTGATGGGGCGGTTTGTCGCCGCCACCGCTGATTTTCGACTCTGTTGCGCCGCACACAAGATTTTGTGCATAAGCCCGGTGCATCGGCGTGTTGAAGCGCCATTTTTGTGCTAGGCGTGGGCCCATTGGCGGTGCGCTCTGCCCCGATCAGGCGCGCTGGCGCATCTGGCGCGAATGGGCATGCACCGTGTCCACCAGCACCTTCACGTTTTC
>JAUWAE010000015.1 GCA_030602185.1 Comamonadaceae bacterium | reverse complement strand
GCGCCTCATGGCCGAACGCCCCTGCCCGGTGGTGATGCTGTCGTCGCTGACCGAAAAGGGCGCGCTGGCCACGCTGGAGGCGATGGCCCTGGGGGCGGTGGACTACCTGGCCAAGCCCAGCGGCACCATCTCGCTGAGCATCGACGTGATCGAGCAACTGCTGCTGGACAAGGTGCGGGTCGCCGCCAGTGCCAAGGTCCGCATCAGCCGCGGGTTGACGCGGCGCCTGCGCGAGCAGAACGAGCGGGCCAGCCGCTCGCCCGCCGTGCCTGTGCCGGTGCCGCCGCTGCGCAAGGCTGCGCCCACCCAGCGGGCGGGCGCCTTGCCCGGTCTGGTGCTGATCGGTGTGTCCACCGGCGGGCCGCGCACGCTGGAAGAGATCCTCCCGCAGCTGCCGGCGGACTTCCCCTGGCCGGTGGTGGTGGCCCAGCACATGCCCTACGGCTTCACCGGGGCGCTGGCCCGCCGCATGGACGGGATCTGCCCCCTGCACGTGACCGAGGTGGAGCGCATGGTGGAACTGGCGCCGGGCCACATCTACATCGCCCGGGGCGATGCCGACGTGGCCATCACCCGGCGTGCCGACCAGCATTACATCGCGGCACGGCCGGCCGCCAGCCAGTACCTCTGGCACCCCTCGGTGGAGGCACTGGTGCGCAGCGCGCTGGATTGCGTGGCGCCCGAACGGCTGATCTGCGTGCAGCTCACCGGCATGGGCAACGACGGCGCCCAGGCCATGGCCGAGGTGCACCGCCAGGGGGGCCGCACCATCGCCGAGTCGGAGCAGACCGCCGTGGTGTTCGGCATGCCCGCCGCCTTGATCGAGCTCAAAGGCGCCACCCTGACCCTGCCCAGCGACCGCATCGCGCGCCAGTTGCTGGACTGGGTCTGACTCCCGGAGAACCCTGTGGCACTGATCCGCGCCCTCAACCACCCCGCGACCCCCCGGCTCACCGAGGCCGACGCCTCCGACCGCCTGCCCCTGCTGACCGACGCCGATCCGGTACAGCGCCGCCAGGCCCTGCGTGCCCGTGTGGCCGACCGGCAGAGCTGGCCCGCGATGGTGGCACGGCTCGCGCAGGAGGGCGATGCCCACGTGCGCAGCGTGCTGGTGAGCTGCCTGGTGGAAACCCAGTCCGACGAGGCCGCCCGTGGGTTTGCCGACTGCCTGGCCAACGAGGACGTTGCCCTGCGCAACCTGGCCGTGCAGGCGCTGACCGAAATGCCGCTGCCGGCGCTGCGGGTGCTGCCCGAAGTGCTGGGCAGCACCGATGCCGACGTCCGCATCTTCGCCACCATGGTGCTGGGGGCGATTGGCGGACCGCGCGCCTGCGAGCTGCTGTGTTTCTTGCTGGAGCACGACGGGCACGTCAACGTGGTCGATGCGGCCATCAACGGCCTGGCCGAAATCGGTTCGGCCGATCACCTGAACGCCCTGCAGACGGCGCGCCGGCGCTTCCCGGACGACCCCTACATCGGTTACGCGGTCAAGACCGCCAGCGCGGCCCTGCGCGGCGCGGCACAAGACCGATGAACCCCACCCCAGCGATCGCCCCCATGACTGCCGCCACCTTGACGCCTCCCCGTGCCGTGGTCGACGGCATCGGCTTGTCGATCAGCGACGAGGATTACCTGCGGTTTCGCGAGTACTTCTACCGCGAAACGGGCATCTACTTCGAAAACGGCAAACGCTATTTCGTGGACCGGCGGCTGCTGGAGCGCATCCGGCTGACCGGCAGCGACAGCTTCCACGACTACTTCCTGTTCCTGCGCTTCCAGGACCGTGGCGAGGAGATGCAGGCGCTGGTCAACGCCATGACGGTCAACGAAACCTACTTCTTCCGCGAGGAGTACCAGTTCCGCTGCATGGTGCGCGACCTGCTGGGTGACCTGCGCTCGCGCCGCCGCGAGGGCGAGACGCTGCGTATCTGGTCGTTGCCGTGCTCGTCGGGCGAGGAGCCGTACTCGATTGCGATGTACCTGCTCGAGCGCTGGCCCGCCATCGACCAGGTGGACGTGGAGATCATCGGCTCCGACATCGACAGCCGCATCCTCGCGCAGGCCCGCGAAGGGCTGTACCAGAAGCGCGCCCTGATGCAGTTGCCCACGTCGCTGCAGCAGCGCTGGTTCAAGCCGCAGGCCGACGGGCAGTTCCGCATCGATGACGGGTTGCGCGAGTCGGTGCGGTTCACCCGCCTGAACGTGACCGACCCGCTGCAGATGGCCGCCTTCCACGACATCGACCTGGTGTTCTGCCGCAACCTGCTGATTTACTTCGACGAGGCGTCTCGCCGCAAGGCGGTGGACCTGATCTTCGAGGCCATGCGACCCGGTGCCTACATCTGTCTGGGCCACTCCGAATCCATGAGCCGGATCTCGCCCTTGTTCAAGGTGCGCAAGTTCGCCGACGCCATCGTCTACCAGAAACCCCTGTGATGCCAGGCCCGCTACCCATGAAAAACATCCTCATCGTTGACGACGCCGCCATGGTCCGGCGCTATTACCGCGACGTGCTGGAGGCCGCCGGTTTTGCCGTGGACGAAGCGATCAACGGCATCGAAGGCATCGAAGCCACGCACCGGCGCCAGTACGACCTGTTGTGCGTGGACGTGAACATGCCGCTGATGGATGGCTACACCATGATCCGCAACCTGCGCGCCGAGGCCCGCACCCAGCACATCCCGGCGGTGATGATCAGCACCGAAACGCAGAGCCACGACGCGACCCGGGCCTACGAGGCGGGCGCCAACCTCTACCTGCCCAAGCCTGTCACGCCCCGCGAACTGGTGACGCTGTGCACGTTGCTGTGCGGCGAAGCGGTGGCTTGAGGCCGTGACCCGCCGTACCACGGAAGCGCCCATGTCCCCGCTGCTCAACCAATTTGTCACCGAAGCCCGCGAACTGCTCGAGTCGGCGGTGGAAGGCCTGCTGGCGCTGGAGCGCACCCCCGGCGACAGCGAGGTGATTGCCCGCGTGTTCCGCAGTGTGCACACGCTCAAGGGCAATGCGGGGTTTTTCGATTTCGCGGCCATCGGCGTGGTGGTTCACGCGGGCGAAGACCTGCTGGACGCGGTGCGCGATGGCGCTTTGGCGCTCAATGGCCACGCGGTGGACGAGTTGCTGCGGCTGTGCGATCTGGTGGGGGCCTGGGTGGACGAGGTGGCCCAGCACGGCACACTGGCCACCCACCACCAGGCGGCCGCCACGGCGTGCGCGCAGGCGCTGCGCCAGCACCTGCCCAGCGCCATGGCGCCAGGCATGCCGCTGCCTGAGGCCGACGAGGGCGAAGCAGCCCTGGGCGACCGGGCCGGCTGGCTGGCTACCGCGAGTGCCGAGACGCGGGCCCATGCGCTGGCCGCGGCCTCGGCGGCGGGGGCCTCCGAGGTCGTGGTGGGGACCTACCAGCCGCTGGCGGGTTGTTTCTTTTCGGGCGACGACCCCTGCCTGACCCTGCTCGCCTTGCCGGGTCTGCTCGCGTCCGAGATCGAGTTTGCCCAGGCCCCCGGGCCGGCGGCCACGTTCGACCCTTACGACTGCAAGTTGCGCCTGCATTTTGTGTGTGCGGCGCCCGTGGAGGCCGTGGCCCAGGTGTTGCGATTTGTGCCCGAACAGGTGCGCTACGCCGTGCACCCCGTGGAGGCGCTGGCGCCGGTGCCAGACACGGCCGCCCAGGTGCGCGAGGCCGCTTTCTGGCGCTTGGTCGAGGCCCAGGCGGCCTGTCTGGCGGTGATGTGGCCCGCCGGCAGCGAGCCGGCAAGCGCCATGGCCGACCCGAGGCTGACGCCGCTGCGCCATGTGCTGACCCGCGCGCTGGCGGTGCTGGACGACGCTGAGCGCGCCGCCCAATGGGCCGCCGTGTGTGACGAGGCCGACACCCAGGGCAACTTCCGCGCCATCGAGCAGCTGCTGCAACGCTGGCTCTTGGAGCGCCAGCGCGCAGTTTCGGGGGAGCCCGCCGCGGCTGTGGCTGTGGCCGCGGCCGTGGACCCCCAAACCGAGGCGCCGCCGTCCCTGCGTGACCAGCCTGCCGCCGAGCCGGTACTCAAGCCCCAGGCCACCTCGACACTGGTGCGCGTGGAGCAGGAAAAGATTGACCACCTGATGGATCTCATCGGCGAGCTGGTGGTGGCCAAGAACGGGCTGCCCTACCTGGCCCAGCGCGCCGCCCGCATTCCCGGCAGCACCGAGCTGGTCCGCGAGATCAAGGACAGCCATGCCGTGCTGCACCGCATCGTGCAGGAACTGCAGGGCACCATCATGCAGGTGCGCATGATGCCCGTCTCCCAGGTGCTGCAGCGTTTCCCCCGGGTGGTGCGCGACCTGGCCCGTCGCCTCGGCAAGGAGGTGGAGCTGCACATCAGCGGCGACCAGACCGAGGCCGACAAGAACGTCATCGAGGCGATGGCCGACCCGCTGGTGCACCTGCTGCGCAACGCGGTGGACCATGGCGTGGAGCCCCCCGAAAAGCGCCGCCTGGCGGGCAAGCCGGCGGCCGGGCAGGTGCATATCCGCGCCTGGCAGGACAGCGACCAGGTGTGCATCGAGATCGCGGACGACGGCGCGGGCGTGGACCCTGTGCGCGTGCGGGCCAAGGCGGTGGAGCGCGGCCTGCTGGGGGCCGACGAAGCCGCCGCCTTGCCCGACGCCGAAGCCGTGCAACTGATCTTTGCCGCAGGCTTCTCCACTGCCGAGCAGGTCTCGGACGTGTCCGGCCGCGGTGTGGGCATGGACGTGGTGCGCAGCAGCGTGGAGCGCCTGGGTGGCCGTGTGCACCTGAGCAGCGAAGTGGGGCAGGGCTCGCGCGTGCGCCTGTCGCTGCCCATGTCGATGGCGGTGTCGCACGTGATGGCGTTCCGCGTCGGCTCCCAGCGCTTCGGCGTGGCCATGGACCGTGTCGTTGAAACCCTGCGCGTGCCGGCAGACCGTGTGTTCACCATCAAGCAGCAGGAAGCCATCGTGCTGCGCGACCGCGTGGTGCCCCTGCACCGCATGCGGCGCCTGCTGGGCCTGCCCAGCGATCCCTCATCCGGCCAGGGCGAACTGGCGGTGCTGGTGGTTCGGGCGCTGGGCGAGCCGGTGGGGCTGGTGATCGATGCCTTCGATGTGGGCATGGAAACCATCGTCAAGCCGCTGGAGGGCGTGCTGTCCGGCCTGCGTGCACTCACCGGCACCGCGCTGCTGGGCGACGGCAGCGTGCTGCTGGTGGTCGATCCGGGAGCGCTGCTGTGATTGAAACCCTGAACGACCTGCAACTGCTGCGCATCGACGGGGCCGCCACCGTCGAGGACGCGGAGCAGGTGTTGAACACCCTGGTGGCGCACCCCGGCTGGCGGGTGGACCTGCGGGGGTGCTCCCACCTGCATGCCGCGGTGCTGCAGACGCTGATGTGCCTGCGCCCCAGCCTGTGGCTGCCCAGCCCACCCAGTCCCGTCGCCGTGCTGGCGCAGGCCGCCGGCCTCGCTGCATTGGCAGATGCCTCTACCCCCATTGCCTTGGATGACGTGCCATGACCCGAAAAATCCTACTCGTTGACGACTCCACCACGATCCTGATGGGCGTGGGCGACATTCTGGCGCGCGCCGGCTATGCAGTGGAAACCGCTGGCGACGGCGTCCAGGCCATGACCAAGTTGCGCGGCGGCTACAAGCCCGACCTGATCGTGACCGACGTGAACATGCCGCAGATGGACGGCCTGACCCTGATCAAGGAGGTACGCAAGGCGCCGGGCTTGCGCTTCACGCCGGTGCTGGTGCTGACCACGGAAAGCCAGCAGGCCAAGCGCGACGAAGCGCGGGCCAGCGGTGCCACGGGCTGGATCGTGAAGCCGGTGAGCGCACAGGACCTGCTCAAGACCGTGGGCCACGTGCTGCCACTGGCTGCCTGACGCTGGCGGGAAGACGGAGCAATGGGTATGCCGAGTTGGTTACAGCGAATGGTGCGGTGGTGCCGTCGCGCCGGCCCGCCCACCACACCTGCGGCCCAAGCCCCCTGGTGCGCCGGCGTGGCCGAGTTCTTGCACGACAGCGCCGAAGCGGGGCGGGCGATTGACCAGGAGTTGGGCGAGATCAGTGCCTTCACCGAAGGTTCGGCCGTGGCCATTCTGGAGCGCGTCAGGCGGCTGGACAGCACCGCGGGCAAGCTGGTCGAGTACCTGGGCCGCACCGAGGAGCAGGGCGACCACATGCAGGCGGAACTGCAGGCCAGCACCGAGGTGATCGCCGAGATATCGGCTTTCATCGGCCGCCTGCCGCAGCAGATGCGTGAGGAACGCGCCCAGATGCAAGGCCTGCTGCAGCATGTGCTGGGCCTGGACCAGGCGCTGGCGCGGGTGAACGGCTTTGGCCGCCAGATCCACCTGCTGTCGATCAACGCAGCCATCGAAGCCGCGCGCGCCGGTGAACGTGGCCGCGGCTTTGCCGTCATTGCCGCCGAGGTGCGCAAGCTCTCGGAAGAGTCGGAAGTGGTGGTGCGCACCATCGCACGCGAAATCGCCGAGGTGCGCGAGGCGGTGGCCAAGGGCTTTGGCGACCGCCGGGACGAGCAGGACGCCCAGCATGTGGCCGATGCGCAGCGGCTGCTGCAATCGGTGGACCGGCTCAGCCACGTCAACGAAGACATGCGGCAGTTCTACAGCACCGAAATCCGCATCGTCTCGCAATACAACCAGATGCTGTCGGGCGAGATCGTCGAGCTCATGGGCAGCATCCAGTACCAGGACATCGTGCGGCAGAAGGTGGAGCGCTATTGCGCCACCTCGGCTGCCCTGCAGGAGATAGCGCGCAACGCCGCCCGGCAGCTGCTGGCCCCCGAACCCACCTTGCCGCCGCCCGGGCAGCACCAGCCGGTGCTGGCCGCCTACGCCCAGGGCGAAGCCCAGCACGTCACTGCCGAGCAGGCCGCTCACCAGACCCGGGGCGCGGCCCCGACGGCCGCCCCGGCCGCTCCCGCGATCGAGCTTTTCTGACCCTTTTTCCCATTGCACTGCCATGGCCCGAATCCTTGTCATCGACGACGACCCGCAACACCGCACCATGCTGCAAAAGCTGTTGGGGCTGGACCGCCATGAGGTGTTCACCCTGGACAACGGCGAACACGCCGTGGCCACGTGCCACCGGCAGCAGCCCGACCTGGTGGTGCTGGACGTGCTGATGCCGGTGAAAGACGGCATCGACACCGCCATCGAGCTGCGCCGCGCGTTCCCCGCGCTCAAGATCCTGGCCGTCTCGGGCGGGCGCCGCACGCTCACGCCCAGTTTCAACCTCGAGTCGGTGGCCCTGGTCGGCGCTGACTCGACCCTGGCCAAGCCCTTCACCCGCGCCGAGCTTCAGTTTGCCCTGAATTGGCTGTTGCCTGGTTGATGAACCCTCCCGCCCCTCATTCCACACCCCACACCATGTCCCAAGACACCACCGCCCGCTTGCACGCCATCACCCAGGCCGTGGCCCAGGCGTGGGTCGATGCCTTCTGCAACGACGACCCGACCCTGCAACCTGGCGCCGACCAGCTCGACGAGTGGCTGCGGGACGCCACCGCCCTGTGGCGCCGCCTGGTGGACCTGTGGCCCCAACAGAACAAGGGCTCCACCCGGTTGTTGCCCGCCGAGGCCATCGAACAGGCCGGGCGCCTGGGCGCCGCCTGGGTGCACGAGGGGTTCCTGCCGTCGGACGCCGCCCGCTTCGTGCTGGCCTCCCGCCAGGGTGCGGCCGCGGTGATGGAGCACGATGACGCGCTGCGCCCGCTGCTGCCGGTGGTCGGGCGGCTGGCCGAGTCGCTGGCGCTGGCCGTGTACGAGTCGCACGGCCAGTCGCGCGAGCGCATGATCATGGCCCAGAGCCTGTCGCTGATCGAGCTGTCGTCGCCGGTCATCAAGCTGTGGGACCGCATCCTGCTGCTGCCCCTGGTGGGCGTGATCGATACCCTGCGGGCCCGTGCCATCACCGAGCGTTTGCTCGAGGCGGTGGTGCGCGAGGAGGCCGAAGTCACCCTCATCGACGTCACCGGCGTGCCCGTGCTCGACACTGGCGTGGCCGGTCATCTGGTGAAAACCGTCTCGGCCGCCGAAATGCTGGGCACCACGGTGATCCTCACAGGGATCAGCGCCGAAGGCGCGCAGACACTGGTGAAGCTGGGCGTGGACCTGCGCGGCCTGAACACCCGCGGCCTCTTGCGCGCCGGGGTGTCCGATGCGTTTGCCCGCCTGGGCATGCGGGTGGTACCGGCCCAGGTGTCGCAACCGTCTGCCCTCCGATCCGTCTGAGCCATGAGCGTGCGGATACCGATCCTGAAACTGGGCGAGGTGCTCATCGCCTCGCTGCAGGCCGACATGACCGACACCGATGCGGAGAGCTTTCAGGCCGCGCTGGTGCAGCGGGTGCTCGGCACCGAGGCCGCAGGTGTGTTGCTCGACATCAGTGCGATGGAGGTGGTGGATTCCTTCATGGCACGGGTGATCAACGACACCGCGGCCTCCTGCCAGATGCTGGGCGCCGAGGTGGTGGTGTGTGGCGTGCAGCCAGCCGTTGCCATCACCCTGGTGGAAATGGGGCGTGGCCTGATCGGCGTGCGCACCTCGTTCAACCTGGAGCAGGGGCTGGAGCGCCTGCGTCACGCCATGGACACCCGTCGCTGGGGTGGCCGGCCATGATCACCGTGGTCATCCAGACGCAGAGCGATATTGTCGAGGCCCGGCGCCGCGGCCGGGATCTGGCAATGCAGCTGGGCTTGTCCGCGGTAGACCAGACCCGCCTGGCCACCGCTATCTCGGAGCTGACCCGCAATGCGCTGCAATACGCCGGTGGTGGTGTGTGCGAGATCGAGGACCGATCGGATGCGCTGCACATCCGCATCGAGCTGCGCGTGAGCGACACGGGGCCGGGAATTGCCGACGTCAACGCCGCCCTGCTCGACGGCTACAGCACGGGCGGGGGCCTGGGTGCGGGGTTGCCCGGCACGCGCCGCCTCATGAGCCACTTTGCCCTCCACTCCCAGCCGGGACAGACGCGGATCGAGGCCGCACTGGTGCGCCACCGTGCACTGGTGCGGCCTGCCTTTCAAAGCCCACGCCATGAATGAGTCCTTGAGCGCAACCGCCGCGCGGATCGTGCCGCAGGTGCTGCCCATTTGCGGCGAGCACCAGATTGGAGAAGCGCGCCGCGCTGCCGCCGCCATGCTGCACGCCCTCGGCTTCCAGGGGCCGGCGGTGAACTATGCGGTCACGGCCGTCAGTGAACTGGCGGCCAACCTGGTGTTCCATGCCCGTTGCCAGCAGGTGATGACCCTGCGGCCCTTGCGCGTGGGCAGTTGCACCGCGTTCGAGATCGTGGCCGAAGACGGTGGCCCCGGCATCGACAGCCTGGTGGACGCCATGCGCGACGGCTTCAGCACCAATGGCGGGCTGGGGGCCGGGCTGCCCGGCGTGCGGCGCTTGATGGACGAGTTTGAAATCCGTTCCAAACCGGGCGTAGGCACCACGGTGGTGGCGAGGAAATGGTTGCGATAGGGTTGCCCTCGGTACGCCACCCAGGTGGCGGCATGGAGACCGCGCTGGCGATGCGGCCGTACCCAGGCCAGCGCCAGTGCGGTGACCAGGCTGGCCTGTGGTGCCTTGGAGAGGGTAGGGTGCTGCTGGCGCTGGCAGACGGCCTGGGCCATGGCGCGGCGGCGGTGGAGGCGGCAGACGCGGCGATGGCCTGCATCGACACTGCCCCCGGCCTGTCACCCCACCTGCTGCTGCAGCGTTGCGACGATGCGTTGCGGGGTACCCGTGGGGCCGCCCTGTCGCTGATCCGCCTCGACCTGTTGGCGGGCCAGCTGGAGCATGCAGGCATAGGTAACGTGTCGGCCCTGGTTCAGTGCGGGGCGGTCAAGCGGCGCATCGCTTCGGTGCCCGGCATCGTGGGCGCCGGCTTGCCACCCGTGCGCACCGACGCCCTCGCCCTCGACAAGGCAGGCGTGCTGGCGCACTTCAGCGACGGCATCGACCCCAGGCTCGATCTGACCACTGCCAGCGATGCGCCGCTGGCCGCGCAGGCCGATGGGCTGGTGGCGCGTTACGGCCGGGACGATGATGACGTGGGACTGGTGCTGCTGCGCTGGCACCCCGGTTGGCCGGCAGACCTCGGATGGGGAGCGCCATGAGCATTCTGCCGTTGGCGCAGCGGGTGGCCGGCGTGCTAGACGCCGCGCTGCAAAGCGATGACGAGGCCGCGCTGATGGCCAGTGCCGACCTGGGCCGGGCCCTGGTCGATCAGGAAATCGCACCCGAAGAAGCGATCGCCGCCTGGGCGCAGGCACTGCAGGCGGTGGCCATGCATGGCGGGCTGGGGCAGGAGGAACTGCGACGCGGCTGCACCTCGCTGGTCGAGCTGGTCATGGCCTATTCCCTGGCCTTTCGCGAGCAGCTGGCCGAGCGGCGCGACGAGGAGCAGCGGCCCCTGCGCGCCATTGCCGAGCAGAGCGTGGACGGTGTGCTCGTCTGTTGCCGCCTGGGCCTGGTGCGCTGGTACAACCCGGCGATGACCCACGTGCTGGTGCCCCCCGGCTTGCCCGTGCCGCAGCCGGCACAGCCGTTGACCAGCTGGCCGCTCGCGCAGGCGGGCACACCGCTGGGAGATGGGCTGGCGACCGTGCTGGCGGGCGGGCCGCCGTGGCGGGGCGAGCTGCAACAGCAGGGCCAGTGTCTGGATGCGAGCCTCAGTGGCATCCGCGACCGCTTCGGCGCCGTCACCGGGGCCGCACTGTTCCTGCGCGACGTCAGCCAGCTGCGCGCCTTGGAGCGCGCGGCACGCGAGCACGAACGGCTCGAATCGCTGGGGACGCTCGCCGCCGGCATTGCCCACGACTTCAACAACCTGGTCGGTGCCTTGCTCGGCTTTGCCGACCTGGGCCTGGCCATGCCCGACGACATCGCCACCGTGCGCATGGCGTTCACCGAGATGCGCACCGTCGGGCTGCGGGCCCGCAGCCTGGTGCAGCAGATCACCGCCTTTGCCGCGGGCCAGCAGAGCCCCGCCGTCGTGGTCGATCTGGGGGCGATTGTTCACGAATCGCTGCGGTTTTTTGAAAGTTACCGCCCGCTGGGGGTATCGATGACCGTTTCCTTGCCGGCCGAACCGGCCCGCGTTCTCGGGGAACCCCACGGACTGCAGCAGGTCCTGCTCAACCTCCTCAACAACGCCTGCCACGCCTTGCAGTGGCAGCAGGGCGCGATCGGGCTGGACCTGGTGTCGCAGCCCGACGCCTCGGGCCAGCCAGGCTGGTGCCTATCGGTTACGGACAACGGCTGCGGCATGTCGGCCGAGGTGGTGGCGCGGGTGTTCGACCCGTTTTTCACCACGCGCGAGGTGGGGCAGGGCTCGGGGTTGGGTTTGTCCATGGCGTACGGCATCGTCACCCGGCTGGGCGGGCGGTTGCAGGTCACGTCGGCACCGCAACAGGGCAGCCGTTTCGACCTCTGGTGGCCGGCCATCGTCGAACCATCCCAATAACGACCGAGGAGACAAGCAATGACACGACCAGAAATAGCCGGGTCGATACACCCCGTGGAGTGCGGACCGCCCCAGCACCTCTGGCAGGCGGTGTTCGACGAGGCCGATGACGGCTGGCTGGTGCTGGACCAGGCCTTCGGCTTGCAGCACGTCAACACCGCCTCTGCCGGATGAGTGGTCACAGTGCCACCGCGCTGCGCGCTTTCAGTGCAGACCATTGGCGCGATCTGCTGCATTTGCCGCGGCATTTCACGCCGGCGGCGTTGCCGCTCAGCAGCAGCCATGTGCATTGGGACCCGCTGGGTGCCCGGCATGTGGTGCTGCAGAAGCTGGCCGCCCTGGAGGGCACCGCCACCGGCGGTGCAGGCCGGTTCTGGAGCTGCCGCTGGGCCGACCGTTCCCGAACGCCTGCGGACAACGATGAAATCCGCTTCCTGCGCCACCACGACGCTCTGACCGGGCTGCTCAACCGCAGCGGCTTGGCCGACGGCATGCCGGTGGCTCAGGGCAGCGCCAGGGCGCAGGGGCACCGCGCGGTGCTCGTCGTGGTGGATTTGCTCGGGCTCAGCAGCGTGAACCGGCGCCACGGCAGTCAGGGCGGTGATAGCCTGCTGCGTGGCTTGGCGCGGCAACTGTCGGACCTCTGTGGCCGGCACGGTCTGGCTGCGCGCACCGGGCCGACCCGCTTTGCGGCCTGGTTGCCACTGGGCCCCGCCGACGAGGCGGCCCCCGTGGCCCAGCGGGTTCAGCAGGAGCTGGCCGGTGCCGCTGGTACCGAGGGGCTGGGTGTGATGTGGCAGCTGGTGTGCGGTTGCGCGGTGTTTCCCGACGACGCGATCGACCTGGACACCCTGTTGTCGAGTGCCGAGCTGGCGGTCGAGGGGGCCCGCGCATCGCGCCGGGTGACGCCGCTGCGGCTGCATTCCGGTGAGGTGGAACTGGTGCGGGAGCAAGACGGGCTGCGTGAGGACCTGCAGCACGCGCTGGACCGCGCCGAGTTCGAGCTTTATTACCAACCTCGCGTACGCGCCGAAGACGGGCGCATCATCGGCGTGGAAGCGCTTTTGCGCTGGCACCATCCCGAACTGGGGCTGGTCTCACCCGCGCGCTTCATTCCCCTGGCCGAGGAAAGTGGCCAGATTGCGCGCATCGGCTCCTGGGTGCTGCGCGAGGCGTGTTACCAGGCGCACCGTTGGGGGGCTGCCGGGCCGTTGTCGGTCGCGGTCAACCTGTCGCCGGCACAGCTGGCGCAGCCGGGGTTGATAGACGACGTGTTTGGCGCACTGCGCGACAGCGGCTTGCCCGCCGAGCGGCTCGAGCTCGAAATCACCGAGGGCATGTTGCTGGAGGGCGGCGAGCAGGTCGAATGTTCCTTGCGCGCCATCAGGGCACTTGGGGTTGACCTTGCGCTGGACGACTTCGGGACTGGCTACTCGTCGCTGGCCTACCTGCAGCGCTTGCCGCTCACGTACCTGAAGATCGACCGGGCGTTCATCGCCTCGCTGGACAAGGACCCGCGCCAGGCGATCGTGGCCGAAGCGATCATCGACATCGGCCGCCGGCTCGACCTCACGTTGATCGCGGAGGGGGTGGAGAACCTGGCGCAGCTGCAATGGCTGCTGGCCCGTGGCTGCCGGCAGATCCAGGGCTACCTTTTCAGCCCACCCTTGTCTGTCCCCGACCTGGACCGGGTGCTCTTCACCACCCGACAGCTCTCGCAGTCTGCCGAAACCGACAATTCCCTACAGATTTGACTGGTAAATATATCTGATAGCATTTGACCAAAGTAGCAAATAGTACAAATAAAGTAGTTTAAGTGTCATGGTTGACATGCTGGAAATTGAGCCGCCCGTGCACGAGGTGAGCTTGGCCAACTGTTGGGAATCTTTGCTGGGGGCGGTGTCCGAGGCGTTGCTTGTGAGCGCCGAGGGCCGCGCAGGCACGACTGCGCGCCTGGTGTATGCCAGCGGCCGTGCCACGCCTTTGCTTGGCCTGCGGCGCGAACAGTTGATCGGCCGCAACCCGTTGCAGCTGTTCGGCCCCCTGGCCGACCGGCACGCGCTCCAGCGGCTGCAGCACGCCTTGGCGGATGACAGCGCTGCCTGTGAGCACCTGATGCTTGGCCGGCCCGGGGCCGATCCCGTGTGGTTGGAGGTGAGCCATAGGCCACTGGCGGTGGGTGCACCAGACCTGCGCGTGTGGACGCTGCGCCCGCTGGCCCAGCAACGCGCGGCCTTCGTCGCGCTGGCCGAAAGCGAGGCGCGCCTGGCCGAAATCGGCCGGGCCACGTCGGCGTTCACGTTCCGCGCCACGTTCGACCGCGAGGCCGGCCGTGTGACTGGCTTTACCCCCGACCCTCACGCCCTGCACCTGAAGACGGCCGCCGGAGCGACCGAGGCGATGGCCCTTCCGCCCGCCTTGCTGGGGCCGCAGGGCTGGGCGTCTCTGCAGGTGGCGTGGCAGGACGCGGCCAACCGCGACGCTGCGCTGGAATGGGTGTCGCCGCTGGACGGCTCGCGAGGGGTGTGGCGGGTGTCGGCGCGCCCGTGCGGCACCGACCCGTTGAGTTGGGAAGGCGTCTGGCTGGAAACCACCGAGCGCGAACGCATGGCCGAGACCCTGGGCCAGACCTTGAGTGAACTCGAGCGTGTCACCGTTCGCCAGGAACAATTGCTGGAGCTCGAGCGTCGCCACGTCGCCCGCCAGTTGCACGATGAACTGGGCCAGTTGCTCAATGCCGCGCGGCTGGAGCTGGGCAAGCTGCACCAGCAAAGCGTCCAGGGCGAACTTCGGCCCGACACGCTCGACCGACTCGACGAGCTGCTCGGTCGGGCCACCCAGAGCACCCGCCAGATGGTGCGCGAGTTGCGCCCGCCGGTGCTCGACCTGGGGCTGGTGGCGGCGCTGGAGGCCTTGCGCGACGAATTCAAGCACCGCCACGGGGTGGCGTGTCGACTGGTCACCCCCGACGAAGTGGAACTCCCGCCGTTTGCCGTGCATGCCATCTATCGCCTGGTCGAGGCCGCGCTGGACAACGTGCAGCGCCACGCGCAAACCGGCTCGGCCCAGCTCACGTTGCGCTTGCTGCCACGGGCGTTGTCGCTGTCGCTGGCCGACAACGGGGTCGGGTTTGACACCCGCGCGACACCCTACCGGAGTGGCTTGCAGCGCATGCGCGAACTTTCTTTGGCTTTGGAAGCCGAATTCAGCGTCATCTCCCGCCCGGTGGCGGGACCCGGGTGGTGCTGGTGGTGCCCTTGCATGGGGAATGGGCACAGGACCTATGAATCTGGACGCAGTGGTGTGAGAGAACTGAGAATTTTGTTGGCCGACGACCATGCCATCATGCGCGATGGTCTGCGGCGCCTGATCAATGACGAGCCGGGTTTGACGGTGGTGGGGGAGGCCTCCGATGGCGACCGGCTGCTGGAGCTGGCGGCCCAGTGCCCGGCCGACCTGGTGTTGATGGATCTGGTCATGCCCGGTCCGGGCCCGATCGAGACCCTGCGCCGGCTCAACCGCCACCACCCCGGCCTGCGTGTGCTCGTGCTCACGATGCACCGCGAGCCCGCATTGGCGGCCCGCATCCTGCGCGCCGGCGCGGCCGGTTTCATCTGCAAGGACTCGGCCTACGCCATGGTCGGCATGGCGCTGCGCAAAATCCACGCCGGCGGCCGCTTCATCGATCCGGACCTGGTCGAGGGCGTGCTGGAAGCCAGTTCGGCTAGCGACGGTGGTGCGGCACACCACCGGCTGTCGGAGCGGGAATTTGAGATCCTGCAGCGCATTGCCTCGGGCCAGGCGCTGCGCGGCATTGCCGAGCAGCTCAGCATCAGCCCTAAGACAGTGAGCACCCACAAAACCCGCCTGATGGAGAAATTGGGCGTCAGCAATGCCGCCGAGTTGCTGAACTACGCGGTCTCGAGCGGCCTGGTCTCGCCCAAGGTGGTGGCACCCGCTGTCGCCCCCGTCGAGGCTGACTGGCCTGTGCTGCAGCCATGAACCTCCAGACCGCGCCTGTCGATCGCGTGGTGCCCGGCTGCGTCGAACTCCGCACCGTGGCCGTCCAGTGCCTGACCCTGCTCGGCCAGTGGGACCGCGACGCCGCCAGCCGGGTCTCGCTGCAGGTCTCGCCCGCTGCATCGGTCAGCCGCTCGGGCAACGCCCGCCACGTGGGCTTGCTGCTCATGAACTGGCTGCATGCGGGCCTGTGTGGCACCACCGGGGGCCTGCAACTGCAGGTGGACGCACAGGCAGACGACCCCGAATGGGTGCGGGTCGTGCTCTCATCGTCCAGCGCGATCGAGACGGCTGGGGCAGGGCAGGCCTGGCTGCTGCCAGGTGCGGACCCGCCACTGGAGCTGCGTCCCTTGCCCGATTCACAAGGCGTCATCGGTGGGCGGTTGCGGTTGCCGCCGCTTGCTCGCCTGCCCGAAGAGGTGCCGGGCTTGCGCGTGCTGCTGGTGGAGGACAACCTCATCAACGCCGAAACCACCCGGGAGATGCTCTGCTCGGCCAGCGACATCCGCGTGCAGGTGGCACACACCGGCGCCCAGGCGCTCGCGGCCTTGTCGCAGCAGGCGTTTGACATCGTGCTGATGGACATGTTCCTGCCCGACACCGACGGCGTCGTCCTGACCCGTCGCATCCGCCGCACCTTGGCCGGGCAGGCGCCGGTCATCGTCGCGCTGACTGCGAATGCCTACCCCTCCGACCGCGAACTGTGCATCTCCGCTGGCATGGCCGACTTCCTCGTCAAGCCCGTGTCTTTGGCACGTCTGCAGGAAACCGTCAGGCGCTGGGCGCCCGCAACCCCAGCCAGCATCCGCTGAGCCGTTCGGTTCATTTCAATCTAGTCATGTCTTCTGAGTTTTCTTCCGTCATTTTGGATGCGCTGCCTTACCAGGCGGCGCTGCTGGACAGCACGGGCCAGATCCTTCAAGTCAACGAGCGCTGGGTCGCCTTCTGCCATGCCAACGGCGGAAATGCGGCGGTCAGCGGGGTGGGTGTGAATTACTTGCAGGTGTGCCGTGCCGCCTGCCCAGGCGAAGACCATGGCCTGCCCCATGCGGCAGCCGATGGCATCGAGGCCGTCCTGGCCGGTCGGACCACCGAGTTCGAGCTCGAATACCTTTGCGATGCGCCCAGCCAGCACCGCCGCTTCCGCTTGCGGGCCATCGGTTTGGCGCCCGGTCTCGGCACCGCCCGGGGCCTGGTACTGCACGAGCACCTCCAGCCGCCAGTGCCCAGAGAGCCCGCAGCGCACCGCGATGGCATGCGCATTGCCCACGCCTTGCGCTCTCCGCTCACCACCGTGCTGGGTCTGACCGAGTTGGCCCTGTTCGATGGCCGGCACCTCCTGCCCCCCGAACAGCGCTTGCGCCTGCAGCGCATCCAGTCGGCGGGGGAGTCGATGGTGGCGCTGCTCGATGGTCTGGCGGCACAACCACGAAGCGACATGGAGGTCAGCCATGCATGACTTCGCCTATGCCGACTTTGAATCGGCCAGCCAGGCCGTGTTGCGCGCCTTGCGCCAGCGCCTGGGCTATGGGCTCTGGATGGTGACCCGTACCCTCAAGGACGACTGGATCGTGCTGTATGCGGAAGACAGCTGTTACGGCGTGCCCTCGGGTTCGGTGATGCGCTGGAGCGATTCGATGTGTTCACGCATGGTGTTGGGGCAAGGGCCAAATTTTGCCCCTCACGCGGACCACATCGAGGTTTACCGCACAGCGCCTGTGACGCAGCAACTGCCCATCAAGGCCTACATCGGCCTGCCCTTGACCGATGTGTCCGGACAACTGTTTGGCACGCTGTGCGCCATTGACCCACAACCGCAACAGCCGCTGTCGCAGCAAGACGAGTCCTTGGTCCAGTTGCTGGCCGGGCTGCTGAACACCCTGCTCAGGCTGGAACTGCAGGCCAGCGAGAGTGCGCGCGCTGCCGAACTGGCCCAGATGGAAGCCCTCACCGACCCCATGACCCAGCTCTTCAACCGCCGGGGGTGGGAGCAGCTGCTGCGGGCGGAGCAGGCGCGCTGCCATCGCTACGGGCATTCCGCCGCCGTGCTGGCCATCGACCTGGACGGCCTGAAGGACGTCAACGACCGGCTGGGGCACCGCGCGGGCGATGAGCTGATCCTCCGTGCCGCAGATGCGCTGCGCCAGGCGGCCCGGGTGTCTGATGTGGTTGCGCGCCTGGGGGGCGACGAGTTCGCCATCCTCAGCGTCGAGAGTGATGCCCAGGACGCCGACGCGCTGATCCGCCGACTGCAGCGGACGTTGGAAGACAAGCAGGTGCTGGCATCGATTGGGGTCAGCGTCAAAACCCCGCAACTGAGCCTGCAGACCTGCTGTGAACTGGCTGACCAGCAGATGTACGACAACAAACGCTGGCGGCGCCAGCAGTTGCACGCGGTGTTGGAGCGCACAGGGCCTGCCCTATGAGCCCGGCCCACCCCGGCCGCTGGATGGCGTGGTTTCATGACACCCCGCGGGTGGTGTGGCTGCCGGTGTTGATCACGCTCTCCACCTTCGTGCTGGACATGTTCACCCCATTGGGGTGGCCCATGGCATGCTCTATGTGTTGGCGGTGATGTCCACGCTGCTGACCCGTGACGTGCGATTGGCGGTCGGGGTGACCATGACCAGCCTGGTGCTGATCGGCCTGGGGGTGTACGTGTCGCCCCATGCGCCCAATGGCGTGCCGTTGAGCTATGTGTTGCTCAACCGCCTGCTCGCGGTGGTGGTCATCACGCTGGTGGGGCTGCTCACGGTGCGCAAGCTCCTGCTCATCATCCGCTTGCAGAGTTCCAACCGGGAGTTGCAACAGACCAGCAAGCTGCTGCAGACCGCCAGTGTCCTCGGAAAAGTCGGCGGCTGGTCGGCCGACCTCGCCAGTGGGCGGGTGGAGTGGTCGGTCGAGGCCGCGCGGATCCACGGGGCGCTGCCGGCCGACGCACCGCCGTTGTCGCACGGGGTGGTGCGAGCCACCCCCGAGTTCCAGGCCACGCTGTGCGAACGGCTGTCGCGCTGCCTGAGCCTGGGTGAGCCGTTCGACGAGGATCTGCAGATCCTGACGGCGCAGGGCAAGGCGCGCTGGGTGCGCCTGGTTGGTGAAGCCGTGACCGACAACCGCGGGCAGATACGCGCGGTGCAGGGGGCGCTGCAAGACATTCATGACCGCAAGACCGACCAGTTGGCCCTGGCCAACAGCGTGGCGCGGTTGCGTGCGTTTGCCGAATCCATGCCGCTGTCGGTATGGACGGCCAACGCCAGGGGCGCGTTTCGGTACGTCAGCCCCTACCTGTGCACTTACACCGGGGCAGAGCCCAAAACCCTGATGGGGCGTGGCTGGATCTCCTGGGTGCACCCCGACGACCGAGACCATGTGGTCAGCGCCTGGACCCGCGCGGTGGAAACGCAGCAACCCTACGAGGCCGAGCACCGTCTGTTGGGCAAGGACGGCCAGTACCACTGGCACATCAGCCGCGCGGTGTTCCTGCAGCACGACGTCTGCGGCCGGGCGCTGTGGTGCGGTACCTCCGTGGATGTGCAGGAACTCAAGCAGCTGCAAACCCACAGTGCGCGGCTTGCCGACCGCCTGAGCGCGACCATGGAAAGCGTGGGGGACGCCATCTACACCCTTGACCGCGACTGGCGCTTTGTGCTGCTCAACCAGCAGGCAGAAACCCTGCTGCAACGCAACCGCGCCGACCTGCTCGGCCAGACCGTCTGGGCCGCTTTTCCCCAGACCGTGGGCACCGCCATCGAGCAGGAATACCGGCGCAGCATGGTTGATCGCGTGGTCGTGCGTTTCGACATGTTCTACGAGCCGCTGGGCAAGCATTTCGAGATCAATGCCTACCCCTTCAGCGATGGCCTGACGGTGTACTTTCGCGATGTCACCGGCCAGCGCCAGATGGCCGAGCAGTTGCGGCAGGCACAGAAGCTGGAGGCGCTGGGCCAGTTGACCGGCGGGGTGGCGCACGATTTCAATAACCTGTTGACGGTCATGCTGGGCAACGCCGATATGCTGCACCAGCGCGCTGGCCAGGACCTGCAGCAGCGCGCACTGGCTCAAACCATCATGGATGCGGCCCAGAGCGGGGCCGAAATGACGCGGCGCCTGCTGGCGTTTGCCCGCAAGCAGGCTTTGGCGCCGCAAGCACTCGACCTCAACCAACTCGCGCAGCGCCTCAAGCCGTTGCTCACCAGGTCGCTTGGCAGCCACATCGAGCTGGAGGTGAGCGCCGCCCAGGATCTGTGGCCCACGTTGGTGGACCCGGGCCAGCTCGAGAGCGCCCTGCTCAACTTGGCCATCAATGCCCGCGACGCCATGCCCCACGGCGGTCGCCTGTCGATCGAAACCGTCAACCTGCCCGCGTCAGAGGGGTCCCCACTGGCCAGTGCGGGCGAATACCTGGATGCCGTGGTGCTCACTGTGCGAGACACGGGCCAGGGCATCCCGCCAGAGGTGCTGGGCCACGTGTTCGAGCCTTTCTTCACCACCAAACCCAAGGGGCAGGGCACTGGGCTGGGGCTGGCCATGGTGTACGGCTTCGTCAAGCAGACCGGCGGCCATGTGGACATTGCCAGCGAGCCGGGCCAGGGCACGGTGGTGAAGATCTACCTGCCCAGGTTGCTGGATGCTGCCCAGGCGGTGCCCTGGCACGCGGCCCAGCCGGTGCCCGAGCCGGTGGTCAGCTTGGGCGCGCGCATCCTGCTGGTGGAAGACGACAGCGGCGTGCGCGACTACGCGCAGGAGGTCCTTCAGCACATGGGCTACTCGGTCGTGGCCGCCGCCAACGGGCCCGAGGCCATCGAATGCCTGCGCCAGCGCAACGACATCGATCTGCTGTTCACCGACGTGATGATGCCCGGCGGCATGTCGGGGGCACAGCTGGCCGAGCAAGCCCGGCAGCTGCACCCGAACTTGCCGGTGCTCTTCACCTCGGGGTACGACGAGAGTGCCGTGGTGCACTTCGGGCGGCTGGACGCGGGCGTGTTGCTGTTGCCCAAACCGTACCGGCGCGCGGAACTGATGGCCAAAGTCCACCAGGCCCTGCACCCCGAGGCGGTGGCCTAACGCAAATTCAACTAACGCGGGTTCAAGGTTGCCGAGCAGGTGGGGTGCACAAGGAGCTGTGGTGTTGGCTGCCTGTGGCGTTCACTCCCGCTCCATTTCCAGGTAGGTGTGGTTGGCCAGCTGGGGCAGCCAGACGTCCACGTGCTTGAGGTGTTGGAAGGGGGTGCCATCAAAGGACTGGACCGCCGTGTTCAGGTCCGTCCCAGCCTCCACCGCCTGGCCCATGTGGGTGCGCAACGCCTTGAGCAGCTGGCCCGTGTCGCGCTGGGCCTGCGCCAGCGTGGTCACACGGCCGTGGCCGGGCACCACCACCTTGGGGTTCAGCGCCTCCAGCGCTTCGAACGACTGCAGCCACGCCTTGGTCTTGCTGACAGGGTTCATCCCCAGGATGCGGTCCACGTACACCACATCGCCCGTGAACACCACCCCGGTCTGCGGTAGCCACACCATGCTGTCGCCGGGCGAGTGTCCCCCCTGGCGGTGCACCACCTGCACCTCCACGCCACCCAGGTCCAGCCGGGTGTCAGGGGCCGTCAGCCAGCGGGTAGGCAACACCACTTCCGTGCCATGCTGCTTGTCCCGCAGGACGGGCGCGTTGGCCCGCAACTGCTGCGGCCCGCGGGTTCTCATGTCGGCCTCCCCGTTGGCGTGGGCCATGATCTCGGCCCCTTGGGCCTTGAAATAGCCGTTGCCCAGCCAGCGGTGGTCCCGCCCGCCGGTGTTGATGACCCACCGGATCGGCTGTTGCGTGACCCGCCGGGCGGCTTGCGCAATCTTGCGGGCGCTCTGGAAGGTGGCGCCGCTGTCGATCAACAACGCGCCCGCGGGCGTGATTACCAAGCCCAGGTTGGCGTTGAGCGCCTCGTTGTCGTAGGTGCGGCCTTCGGTGTCGCCCACATAGGCGTAGACGTCGGGCGCCACTGGCTCGAAGACGACCTCCAGCGCATGCGCCGTCGGCCAGACCATCAGGGCGGTGAAGAAGGCGACAGCGACCGACTGAATCGGCCTCCACAAGGCCCGGGCCTGGCGCAGGTTGAGGTGCAAATGGCGAGCAATGGGCATGGGGCGAAGCGAATGAATATTCGTGGGCGCTTATGTGGATGAAACGGATTATGCGACGTGTCGCCACTCCCTTTAAAGATGCCTTGGCATGGTGGGGCGGCCTGTGGTGTATCGACTGAGCCAGACCCTGTTGCACCTGGTGATTTCGGGACGCACCTGCACCGGTCGAAAAAATCTTTAAACCGTCAACCCGTCCCCTGCGACGAAGCCGTACTTGCTCAGGCCAACGCATGCAGCAAGCCCACGGACAGCAGTGCCTGTCTATACGCAACGTCAAACAGGAGAAGAAAAGTGCATCGATTCGCAGCAGTGGTGATCGCAGCGGTTTGCGGGCTCACAGGGGCATTGGCTCAGGCCGGTAACCCGTCACAAGAACCAGCCGCGGTGACGGCGCCAACTACCCCCGTCAACAGGTTGCCGTCGTTGACGCCGGTGGCCGACTGGGCGCCACTGTTTGCCGATTGGGAAACCAGCTGCAACCCGAGCGCCGAAATGCGGCAGCTTGTTGAGGGCGTTGAGCGGGCGCAACGGGACGTGCCTGCCCGTTACCGCTCGCAGGTGGGCCACTTCACGCCCCCCTCTGCCAAAACGGGCGAGTGGGCGCACCTCGTGCTGGCAGGCACCTACCAGGGCATGCCCATCAAGGCCCTGCTGTGGCGCCAAGCGGCAAACGCCAACGCAACAGAGTACCAATTGGTGGTGGATGTGCCATTGGAGACCGCGTTGCGTGTGCCGCATCTGGCCGGCCGGGCAATGCGTGCGGTTCAAGTCCAATCGACCAATGGCGGTCAACAAATCAGCCTTCTTTGCCTCAAGGGAGGTTGACGGCCACCGCCGATACCAGGCTACGTTCCGTCCCGTGCCTGCCAATTCCCGGGCCGTACGCCCCCAATTCATGGTAAAAATCGTTCTATTAAATATCCAATAGATACGTCAACGCCAGAAGGGAGGGGGCTGTGGCACTCAAAGATGTTTCGCGTGTTTGGATGTGCGGGTTCGGGGCAGATGCCCCAAGGTGGGTTGCGCTGAAGGTGGGCAGCGATGTGAATACTACGGGTTTGGCCACCACCGAGAAAGTTAAGAAAGCCTGAACCAACACTGCCCTTGGGCCGACTCAGGTGGGCAAAACTTTGAATCAACCGCAGGGTTACCATCACATGAAATCATTGCCAACCTTTTGCCTGGCCGTGCTCACCATGGCTTCCTTCCAGGCCAGTGCCGAATTGAATGCCGCGAAGATCATCGGGACCATTCTGAACGCCATCCCTCAGCAACAACCTGCACCCGCGCGACCGGCACCTGCAACCCCGCCAGCTGCAACAGGCGGAGCTGTGCCTTCAGCGCCACCGGCCGCAACCGCCAACTCCAAGGTGGACTGGACCCCCTTGTTCAAGAGCTGGGAGCGAGGTTGCGGGGGTAACCCGACGCTGGATGCATTCACCATGGGACTGGAGGATGGAAAGATCGTCTTGCCCTCCCCATACCGCGAGAGCGTAGGCAAGCTGACGAAGACAAAAAAATCTCGCGAGGTCACCATTCGTCTGCCCATGTCCGGCACTTACTATGGTCTTCCCGTCAAGGGATTTGAGCGGTACTACGTGGAAGAGACGGGCATGAACGGGTACGAACTCGTGCTTGCCGTGCCCAAGGGTGCAGCTCAAAAAGCGCTGGCCAGGGTGGCTTACCGGCCCGATCCCGAGGCCGACTTCAAGGCCATGGTGTCTTCCAGCGGACAAGACGCGGCGTTGTCGTGCGACACGTCGATGTAAAGGAGATAAAAATGAGCGGTACCGGTGTTTATGACATTCTGAACCCGATAATGGACGATCTGGCGATCGGCCTTGCGCAAGGAAGCAGGAGATTCAATCAGTACATGGAACAGACCATTGCGTTCAACAACGTGCAGCAGGCCGTGGATCACGCCAATGCCTGGCAGGATATGCGGAAAGGCTGGAAGCACAGAACAAGGCACTCCGGCGTGACAACCAATTCCTGAAAGCCGAAATCAATCTTTTGAAAGATGGGATGAAGGGTTGTCGGAATACGTCAAAGAGCTGACCGACAAGCTGCGGGCAGTAAAGCGCGCACATTACGTCAACAGCTCGGAAAAAGAGGCGATGAAGGCCAGCCTCGAGTGGATCGAAGGACAACTGGCCGATCTCAGCGATCCGGAGAAAGCCAAGACGGTCGACATCTCTCGGCGTCACGAAGTCTTCCGTCAAGCATTGGAAGCCTTTCGCGCCAGCACGACGGTCGCCGATCTGGCCAACATTGCCTACAAGATCGAGAATGTCAGGGACAATTTCGGTAGCCCTTCTTTCGAAAAAAACTGATTGTCGATCTCAATAGAAAAAGCCCGGATCACTCCGGGCTTTCTTCTGATCTGAAGAGCCTCAGTTCTTCATGTGCTTGGCACCGATCGCCTTCACTTCCGACACCAGCTTCTTGCCGTTCAGACCGCGGGCGTTGGCCTGGCGGATCCAGCCGGACAAGCTGTGCAATGGGGTGTCTTGGCATCGTTGTGTTGCAACCGCGCCACCTATGGTCAAGTGTTTATGAAAATGAACGATATGCCACTTAAGATTGAGGAATGGCTCAACAAGAACTGTCAGGTGAGGAGCTGCGAAAAATATTGAACGCAGTGGCTGCGGGGGACGACGAAGCGCTGAAGAGGCTCTACCGTCACTACCATGGCTTTGTTTACGCGTTCGTTCGCCAGCGTTTGTCCAACCCCTCCGATGTGGAGGAGGTGGTGCAGGACGTTTTCCTGGCCGTGGCCCGCAAGCCGCTGGCCTACCAGTGGGATTCCCGCTACACCACGTATCTGTGCAGCATCGCCAAAAACAAGGCGGTGGATGTGTTGCGTTCAAAGGGGGATGAGCCCTACGCCGACCTTGATGATGCGATGTGCGCAGCCATTCCCGATCCAGAGGCGCACCATCAGGTCATGGACGCCATATCGTCTCGCCAGGCGATGGACAGGCTGCGCGGGTGCATGGACAGGCTCGACAGCGACGAGCAGCGCGATGCTTTCTTCTGGACTTTCTTCGAGGATGAGGACTTGGCCACGGTGGCGGCACGCATGGCGTGCCCGGTGGGTACCGTCAAATCGCGCCTCTACTTGGCCCGGCAGGCACTCATGCGCTGCTTGACCGGCTGGTACCGGGAGGTGAAGCATGGATGAAAACAACACGCAGCAAAGCACCCCAGAGCATCGCCGGTTGCTGGATGCGTTGCCGTTCTACGTCAACGGCACGCTGGACGCCGCCGAACGCGTTTGGGTGGAGGCTTACCTGAAGGCACACCCAGAGGCCGCCAAAGAACTGCGCTTGACCGAGGCTTTCCGCGCTGTGGTCAAAGCCAGCCAAAGCCAGGTGCCCGAAGACGTTCGTATTGATCGACTGCTCAAGGCTTGGGCCAAGGAAAAACCCGCACCTGCTGGGCAGGCGGCTCCTGCCCCCGGTTGGCTTGGAAAGCTGACCGAATGGTGGCGCCAGGCGTGGGCCATTCCCAAGCCGTTGGCGGGGTTTGCCGTGGTGGTGCTGGTGGCGCAGATGGCCGTGCTGCTGGCTCTGTTGCCGGTGAGCGACGAAGCAGCGCAATACCGGGGGGGCCGGGTTGGCGCGACCGCCGGCTGTTACGACGGTCCGGGCTGGCGCATCGTTCTAGACCCCACCGCTGCCCATGCCGAGGTGTTACTCCTGCTGCGCCGGGCTGACGTGGCGCTGGTCAATGGCCCCAGCGAGACGGGGGAGTTGTGGCTCATGCCTCGGGCGCTGGGCGATGACGATGCCATCACGCAGATGTTCAAGGCCAGTGCGCTGGTGGAGGAGGCCGTCTACTTGCCCAAGTTGCAGGAGTCGTCATGCAAACAGCGCTGACCTGTTCAGGAGAGAACGCCTGCGCAACCATCGCTTGGCAGCCGCGCGGCTGACAAGCACAAGAGATTTCCGCGCGTTGCCACCGCAACGCAACAGCACCAAGCGCAGGCGTGGTGGCTGCGCTGAAGGGCGCAGCCATGGTGTTGGGAGTCTGTTTCTATATAAGGGAAAAACATGAACGTTTCTAAAAAAGTGACCCAGTACATGGGTGTTGTCGTCCTGTCTTTGGGCTTGGCGGCGTGTGGCGGCGCCCCGTCGGAGGGGGAAATGAAGGACGCAATGCAGAGGGAGGCCGACCAGCTGATCAAGGCCATGGGGCCGTTTGCGCAGGTGGCGGGAATGGAGGCCATGCAGATTCTCAAGGTCGAAAAGGTCGGCTGCGACAAGGATGGTGACAAGGCTTACCGTTGCGATATGAAGGTCGTCGCCAAGGTCCAAGGCAAGGAAGTTACCCAGACTACTCGCGGCCGTTTCGTCAAGACCAGCGATGGCTGGCAGGCCTCGAAGTAAGAACCTTCTCCTCCGTGCATACCAGCCGACGCTGGCCACCATCATGCTTGTTGTTGTTCGCTATCTGGGAATTCTCCGGTGTCTTGCACTGGTCCCTTTTCTTCTTTTCGCTGGCAGTGTTTTCTCGCAGACGGTTTCCACAGAGGCTCCTGCAAGGTACGCACTGGTCATCGGCAACAGCAATTACGTGGGTGCCAGTCGCCGGCTCAAGAACCCGCCCAACGACGCGAAGATCATGGCGCAGTCGTTGAGGCGCCTGGGTTTCAAGGTGGTCGAGCATTACGACCTCAACCGTTCGGGCCTGACCAAGGCCGTGGCAGAGTTTTCCGAGAGCCTGCCCAGCGGCTCCATGTCGCTGGTGTTTTATGCCGGACATGGCATGCAGATCAGCGGCTCAAGCTACTTGATCCCGGTGGACATGCAGGTGACGAGTGAGCAGTCGGTGCCGATCAAGGCCTACCCGGTGAGAAGCTTGCTCGAACAGGTGTCTGCTGGAAAATCGTCCGTGAATGTGGTGGTGCTGGACGCCTGCCGAGACAACCCGTTTCAGCCTGCGTCTTCTGCCAAGTACCGCAATTTCACGAACTTGGGCTTGGCGCCCATCCAGGCGCCGCGCGGCACCCTGGTCGCCTATTCCACGGCACCAGGCCAACTGGCGGCCGATGGCACCGGCGACAACAGCGTTTACACCGAGGCCTTGGCGAAGGTTTTGCTTGAA
>JAUWAE010000122.1 GCA_030602185.1 Comamonadaceae bacterium | reverse complement strand
CCGTGCGCACCGTGCCCGCCCTTCTTGACGCGCTTGATGATGATGGGTTGCAGCGGCTTGCCCGACGCGGCCATGGCTGGGGGTGTCCTGTCTGGAGTTACTTCTTCGTCTTGACGTGCGACTCAAGCTCGGAGAAGGTGGGGCGATCGGTCGAGTAGAGCACCTTGCGCCCGAATTCGATCGCCGTCATGGGGGCGTAGCCCTGCATGCTGGCCAGCAGCGTGGTCTTGATGCACTGCAGCTCCTTGGTGCCCTCGTCCATCTTCTGCTCCAGCACACCGGCCAGCGGCTCGACAATGGCGTAGGCCAGGAAAATGCCCAGGAAGGTCCCCACCAGGGCCGAACCGATCATGCCGCCCAGCACGGCCGGCGGCTGGCCCACCGAGCCCATGGTCTTGATCACGCACAGCACCGCGGCCACGATGCCGAAGGCCGGCAGCGCACCGGCCAGGCGGGTGAAGGCCCCCACCGCCTGGTGCTCTTCCTGATGGTGGGTGTCGATCTCGCTGTCCATCAGCGCCTCGATCTCGTGGGCGTTGAGGTTGCCCGAGACCATCATGCGCAGGTAGTCGGTCACGAACTCGACGACGTGGTGATCGCTGCCCACGGTCGGGTATTTCTGGAACAGGGGCGACGCTTCGGGGTTCTCCACGTCGTTTTCGATGGCCATCAGGCCTTCCTTGCGGGCCTTTTGCAGGATTTCGTAGAGCATGGCCAGCAGCTCCATGTACCGCTCTTTGGTGTACTTGGAGGGTTTCATGGCCTTGCCGAAGCCGCCTGCCGCGGCCTTGAGCACCTTGGGCTGGTTGTTGACCACGAAGGCCCCCATGGCACCGCCCATGATGATGAGCATTTCCAGCGGCAGGGCCTTGAGGATCACGCCGATGTTGCCGCCCGCAATGATGTAACCGCCAAAGATACACCCGAGGGCTACCACGTAGCCGATGATCACAAACATAAGTGTTCAGTCCTGATAGCTGTGCAAGACCATTGTATCGGCAGGGTCGACGGGGACTTCAGGGTGGGCTCAAGCCAGGTGGCGCCAAGTCTGCACCAGCCGCCACACCCAGCGGCCGCCACGGGCCAGTCGCCAGCCCCAGCGCAGCGCGCGCCGTGGGCCGCGCAACACCCACAAACCGGCCAACAAGGCCGGCCACCACGGGTGGTCGCGCAGCCAGCGCCCGGTGCTGCGCACCCGCTCAGCGGCGTCG
The DNA here is from genome assembly GCA_030602185.1 of Comamonadaceae bacterium. Taxonomy (GTDB): domain Bacteria; phylum Pseudomonadota; class Gammaproteobacteria; order Burkholderiales; family Burkholderiaceae_C; genus JAUWAE01. Next base: position 6,568 of record JAUWAE010000122.1, on the reverse strand, counting down.
AACGCCGGCGCCAAGGCCAGGGAATGGTGGGTGAGCCGTTCGCGCAGCACCGTGGATCGGTGTTCCAGCGCCTGCCGGCGCTGCCGCAGGGCCTCGCGCCGGCTCATGGGCGAAGGCGCTCGGCGTCGCGCGCCAGTTCGCGCGCGCTGGCTTCGAACCAGTGCCGCTGGCGCTGCACCGCCCGCCAGACACCGACCGCGGCCACGGCGCCCAGGCAGAGGAACACGGCCGTGAACATCCCCAGCGCCAGAGCGCGGTGGCTCTCCCACAGCAAGACCGTCAGCAGTACAGCCAGGAAGGCCACGCCCAACCCGAGCAGCAACACCGCTACCACGCCCAGCACCAGGAGCTCCACTACGCCGAGCGCGTGCTCGCGGGCCTCGACCGACAGCAGCTCCAGGCGGACCCGCAGCAGCTCCACACCGTCGTGCAGCCACCCCTTGGCACCGCTCAGCAGCGACGTGGTGGCGGCCTCGGTGTCGGTCGGGCGCTCTGCGTCACCCATGGCCGCCACACCCCATGGCGCGTGCGCGCACCTCAGCGGCGGCTGATCAGCATGCCAACGACGAGACCGACGCCCGCCGCGATGCCAATGGATTTCCAGGGGTGCTCGTGCACGTAGTGGTCGGTGGCCTTGGCCACTTCGCGGGTCTTGGCCTTGATGGCATCTTCGGCATCGGCCAACCGGTGGCGTGCATTGCGCAGGTTCTCCTGCATGCGCTCGCGCAACACCGCCACCTTCTCACCGGTCTGGTGGGCCGTGGCGGCCAGCAGTTCCTCGGCATCAGCGACCACGACCTTCAGGTCGGCCACGAGTTTGTCCTTGGGATTCAAGGTGGAATCTGTCATGCAATGCTCCCGTTGCTTGGTTGAACCGATGGGACCACTATATCAGGCGGGTTGCGGGTTGCGCAAACGGATGTGCAGCTCGCGCAGTTGCTTCTCGTCAACCGGGCTCGGCGCCTGGGTGAGCAGACACTGGGCACGCTGCGTCTTGGGGAAGGCTATCACGTCGCGGATGGACTCGGCCTTGGTCATCAGCGTGATCAGGCGATCGAGGCCGAACGCCAGACCGCCATGCGGCGGCGCACCGTACTGCAGCGCGTCGAGCAGGAAACCGAACTTGAGCTGCGCTTCCTCGGGGCCGATGTTCAGGGCCGAGAACACCTTGCTCTGCACCTCGGCACGGTGGATACGCACCGAGCCGCCGCCGAGCTCCCAGCCGTTGAGCACCATGTCGTAGGCCTTGGCAATGCACTGGCCGGGATCGGTACCCATCAGCTCCTCGTGGCCGTCCTTGGGCGCGGTGAAGGGGTGGTGCACCGCGTTCCAGCGGTGGGCCTCGTCGTCGTACTCGAACATCGGAAAGTCCACCACCCACAGCGGGGCCCAGCGGTCTTCAAAGATGCCCGTCTTTTTCGCAAACTCGGTGTGGCCGATCTTGATGCGCAGCGCACCGATGGCGTCGTTGACCACCTTGGCCTTGTCCGCACCGAAGAACAGGATGTCACCGTTCTGCGCGCCCGAGCGCTGCAGGATGGCGGCGATGGCCGCGTCGTGCAGGTTCTTGACGATGGGGCTCTGCAGGCCATCGCGGCCCTGGGCCACGTCGTTGACCTTGATCCAGGCCAGGCCCTTGGCGCCGTAGATCTTGACGAACTCGGTGTAGGCGTCGATCTCGGAGCGGCTCATCTCGGCGCCGCCCGGCACGCGCAGGGCGACCACGCGGCCGTTCTTCATCTGGGCCGGCACGCTGAAGACCTTGAAGTCCACGTCAGCCATCACGTCGGTCAGCTCGGTGAATTCGAGCTTCACGCGCAGGTCGGGCTTGTCGGAACCGAAACGGTGCATAGCCTCGGCATAGGGCATCACTGGGAAGTCGCCCAGGTCCACGCCCAGGGTGTTGTGGAACACCGTCTTGATCATGCCCTGGAACATCGCGCGGATGTCCTCCTCGCCCAGGAACGAGGTCTCGATATCGATCTGGGTGAACTCGGGCTGGCGGTCGGCGCGCAGGTCTTCGTCGCGGAAGCACTTGGTGATCTGGTAGTAGCGGTCGTAGCCCGCCACCATCAGCAGTTGCTTGAACAGCTGGGGGCTTTGCGGCAGCGCAAAGAACTGACCGTCGTGCACGCGGCTGGGCACCAGGTAGTCGCGCGCCCCTTCGGGCGTGCTCTTGGTGAGCATCGGCGTTTCGATGTCGATGAAGCCATTGGCGTCGAGGAACTTGCGCACCTCCATGGCCACCTTGTAGCGCAGCATCAGGTTGCGCTGCATGTAGGGGCGGCGCAGGTCCAGCACGCGGTGGGTCAGGCGGGTGGTCTCGCTCAGGTTCTCGTCGTCGATCTGGAACGGCGGCGTGACGGACGCGTTGAGCACGGTGATCTCGTGCGCCAGCACCTCGATCTTGCCGCTCTTCATGCTGTCGTTGGTCGTGCCTTCCGGGCGGGCGCGCACCACACCCTTGACCTGGACGCAGAATTCGTTGCGCAGGCCCTCGGCGGTCTTGAACATCTCGGGGCGGTCGGGGTCGCACACCACCTGAACGTAGCCTTCGCGGTCGCGCAGGTCAACGAAGATCACCCCACCGTGGTCGCGGCGGCGGTTGACCCACCCGCACAGGGTCACGTTCTGGCCCATCAGGGCCTCGGTCACCAGACCGCAGTATTCGCTACGCATAGGCATACAGATTGGCTTTCAGGAAATGTCAGGCCGGTCCGGTGACCGGCTCGGGGTTGATCGGGGGCAGGCCTTTGGCACCGCCCGGCACGATGACCCCCATGGAGATGACGTACGTCAGGGCCTCGTCGACGCTCATGGCCAGCTCGACACAGTCGCGCCGGTGCACCATCACGAAATAGCCCCCGGTGGGGTTGGGCGTGGTGGGCACGTAGACACTGATGTAGTCCTTGGGGTTGAGGTGGGCCCCCACCGCCCCGCCGGGATTGCCGGTGAGGAAGGCGATGGTCCACATGCCCTCGTGCGGCCACTGCACCAGCAGCGCCTTGCGAAAGGCATTGCCCTTTTCCGACAGCAGCGTGTCGGACACCTGCTTGACGCCGGAGTAGATCGAGCGCACCACCGGGATGCGGTGCAACAGGGCGTGCCACCAGCTGATGAGGCGGTTGCCGACGATGTTGGACGCCAGCGCGCCGATGCTGAGCACGACGGCCAGCGCGAACAGCACGCCCAAGCCGGGGATGCGCATGCCGGCCCAACGCTCGGGCTGCCAGGCGGCGGGCAGGATGTTCAGCGTCTGGTCGAGGGTGGACACCACCCAGTCCAGCACCCACAAGGTGATGATCAGGGGCACCAGCACCAGCAGGCCGGCCAGCAGCCATTTGCGCACGGCAGCCATCAACGCGCTCAGTGGCAGGCGCAGGCGCTGCCGCACGGCGTGCTGGCAGCCGCGGGCGCGTCGGACGTGGCCGCAGCCGTGCCGCTGTCAGCCACTGCGGCAGAAGCCCCCGCTGCCGCGCCGGCGGCCGACGCCGACGCACCGCCGCGGAAGTCGGTCGCGTACCAGCCGGAGCCCTTGAGCTGGAAGCCGGCCGCGGTGAGTTGCTTTTTGAACGTGGCGGCGCCGCAGGCCGGGCAGTCGGTCAGCGGTGCATCGGAAATTTTCTGCAGAACGTCCTTGGCGTGGCCACAGGACTCGCACTTGTACGCGTAGATGGGCATGGCAATTACCGGGAAGGTCTGGACATTGTGGAAAACCCTTCATTATAAGTGGGGCTGGCCACAGCGGGCTTCAAGCCCGCCCCCGTCAGAACAGCCGCACCCGCACCAGCAACTGCATCGCCAGCAAGCCCAGCAGAAAGCCCAGGCCACCGTAAAGCAAGCCCTGCAGCAACCGGTTGGTGCGGCGCTGTTCCTGCACCAGCTGCTGCACCTCGCGCCGCAGGTCGGTCGGGCGCTGGCGCAGGTAGTCGTGCAACAGGCGCGGCAGCTCGGGCAGCAGCTTGGCGTAATGCGGCGCCTCGGCCTTGAGCTGCTCCCAGAACTTGCGCGGCCCGATCTGCTCGTTCATCCAGGTTTCCAGGAAGGGCTTGGCGGTGCTCCAGAGGTCCAGCTCCGGGTCGAGCTCACGGCCCAGCCCCTCGATGTTGAGCAGCGTCTTCTGCAGCAACACCAGCTGCGGCTGGATCTCGACGTTGAAGCGGCGCGAGGTCTGGAACAGGCGCATCAGCACCATGCCGAGCGAGATCTCCTTCAGCGGCCGGTCGAAATACGGTTCGCACACGGCGCGGATCGCCGCCTCCAGCTCGTCGACCCGGGTGTCGGGCGGCACCCAGCCGCTTTCGATGTGCAGCTCCGCGACCCGCTTGTAGTCGCGCCGGAAGAAGGCGGTGAAGTTCTGCGCCAGGTACTCCTTGTCGAACTGGGTGAGCGTGCCGACGATGCCGAAGTCCAGCGAGATGTAGCGACCGAAGGTCTCGGGCGCGAGGCTGACCTGGATGTTGCCCGGGTGCATGTCGGCGTGGAAGAAGCCGTCGCGGAACACCTGGGTGAAGAAGATGGTGACACCGTCGCGCGCCAGCTTGGGAATGTCCACCCCGGCCGCCTTCAGCCGGTCGACCTGGCTGATCGGCGCGCCGTGCATGCGCTCCATCACCAGCACATCGGTGCGGCAATGGTCCCAGTGCATTTCGGGGATGAGCACCAGCCCAAGGTCGGCCATGTTGCGGCGCAGTTGCGCGGCGTTGGACGCCTCGCGCACCAGGTCGAGCTCGTCGTGCAGGTACTTGTCGAATTCGGCCACCACCTCGCGCGGCTTGAGGCGCTTGCCGTCGGCCGACAGCTTGCCCACCCAGCCGGCCATCATGCGCATGAGACCGAGGTCCTTCTCGATCACCGGCAGCATGTTGGGCCGCAGCACCTTGACGGCGACCTCTCGCCCATCCCGAAGGATGGCAAAGTGCACCTGCGCGATCGACGCACTGGCGACCGGGGTGTGGTCGAACTGCGAGAACACGGCGTCGAGCGGCTTGCCAAAGGCCTTTTCGATCGTCGCCACGGCGACGGCCGAGGGGAATGGCGGCACCCGGTCCTGCAGCTTCGCCAGCTCTTCGGCAATGTCGAGCGGCAGCAGGTCGCGCCGGGTGGACAGCACCTGACCGAACTTGACAAAGATCGGCCCGAGCCGCTCGAGGGCTTCGCGCAGGCGCTGGCCACGCGGCGCGCGGAGGTTGCGCCCGACGGTGATGACCCGGCGCAACAGGCCCACCAGCGGGTTGCGAAACCCAGACAACACCAGTTCGTCCAGACCGTAGCGCAGCACGATCCAGACGATGAACGCCCCACGGAACATACGGGTCATGGCCGAGGGGCTCCAGTGGCGTCCGGGGAAGCAGCGGGCTCCGGTGCCTTGTCGGCCCCGTGGCGCCAGGCGGTCGCCCGGGCGCGGAACGCCTCGGCACGCCCGGCGGCCTGCGCCACCCCGCCCTTGAGTCCGGCGGCCATGCCGCGGGCCCAACCCACCAGGGTGTGGGCCGCCGCATCCCCCAGCAAGCGCGACAGGTCTTCCTCGATGTCCCAGCGGACGTTGTCAACCAGCCAGGCCACCTCGGCCGCCAGCTGCACGTCGCCGCGGATGTCGACCGCGGGCTTGTCCCCGGCCAGCACGCGCTGGGCCAGCGCCAGCGGCGAGGGCTCGGCCACGGTCAACTCCAGGTCGGGCGTGCCGTCGAGCGACGCCGTGGCCAGCAGGCCGGCCGGCGTGGCCTGCAGCCCCATGTCCACCGCGCCCCAGCGGGCGCGCACCGTCTTGCCCTGCTGCCGGCGCAGGCGGTCCATGGCAGCGGGTTCCTGCATCAGCACGTGGTTCAGGAGCAGCACGACGCGGTTGAGCAGTTCCGCGCGCAGCCATTCGGGCGGCGGCGGCAGGCGACTCACCCACTGGTCCAGCGGCGGCGGAAATGGAAACGGGGGCTTGTTCATAGCCCCCGATTGTGGCGGATATCCCGGCCGTTGCCGGACGGCGGGCCTTATTGGAGCGCCTGCACGCCCGCCACCAGCCAGCCACCCGCGCCCTGCTTGGGCCGGGTGATGTTCCAGACCTCGCGGAAGGGGTTGGGACCGGCGGAAGGCTCCTCGCGGATCATCCCCGAGAACTCGACACTGGCCATGTATTCGTGGTCCAGCTCTTCGATGCCCAGCAGCTGGGCTTCGAGCATCACGACTTCGGTCTGCGCGGTCGGGCTGCCCGCCTGCGCTTCGCGCTCGGTCAGCTGCGCCTGGATCTGCTCGACCATCTCGTCGGTCATCATGGCGCGCAGGGCGGGAACGTCGGCCCGGTCCCAGGCGTCTTGCAGCTTGACGAAGTTGGCCTTGGAGGCGCGCAGGAAGCCTTCGGTGTCGAAGTCGGCAGGAATGCCCCAGGTTTGCGGTCCGGCCAGCGCAGAGCCGATCAGGCCGCCCCCCTGAACGGGGTCGTCGGCGCCAAAGGTGCTGCCGGAACGCTCCCACGGCCGGGCCGAGGCATCGTTGCCCACGTTCTGCGGGCTGTAGCTGCGCGCGGTCACCGGCTCGGGGGGCTGACCGGCCCCAGCGCCCTGGAATGCCAGGG
>JAUWAE010000188.1 GCA_030602185.1 Comamonadaceae bacterium | reverse complement strand
GGCAAAACGTTGCAGCAGCCGCCGGTACAGTGCCATGTTCTGGTTGGCGGTTCGCAGCCCTGCCCGCGTGTCCACACCGGGCAGAGACAGGGCCACCACGTCGTCACCTGGTGCCGACGCCACAGCGTCAGCTACATCGGGATCTTGGGGGGCAGGGGGATGGCCGCCGGGCGCACGCGCCGGTCGTTCGGACAACGGATGCCGGTCTATCCATTCAGCAAGCACCTCGTACATGTGCTGCACGTCCAGCGGCTTGACGATGTGGTCGTTCATGCCGGCTGCCAGCACCTTTTCTCGGTCGCCTGTCATGGCATTGGCGGTCATGGCGATCACGGGCAAGGCGGCAAAACGAGGTTGGTGCCGGATCTGTCGGGTGGCTTCGTAGCCGTCCATCACCGGCATCTGGCAGTCCATCAGCACCGCATCGAAACGGTCGTCCACCGCCAGCACATCCAGCGCGGCCCGCCCGTGTTGGGCCAGTACCACCTGCATGCCGGCATCGCGCAGCAGCTCTGTGGCCAGTTCCTGGTTCAGGTCGTTGTCCTCCACCAACAACACCCGTTTGCCTTGGAGCGACTGCAGGCGCGGCCCCTGGCTGGCGACCCCGCTCGACGCGACAGGCGCCATGCCGCGCGGTCGTTGCAAGGCCGACCCGATGGCTTCCAGCAGTGTGGAGGGGGTGACCGGCTTGGAAATGACCCAGGGCAGGTCCACGCCCAGGCTCCCGGCCCGGTGCAGCGCCTCTTCCCGGGCGTAGGCCGTGACCATCACCACCGCCACATCGGGCATGCCAGGCTGGCGCTTGGCGCGGTCGATCAGCTCGACGCCGTCCATGCCGGGCATGTGCCAGTCGGTCAGCAGCAGCCGGAAGGGCTGGCCCTCCAGGGCTGCCTGCTGCAACAGCGCCAGCGCCTCAGGCCCGGCTTCAGCGGAGGAGGTGTCCAGACCGAACGAGCGGGACATGTCGCACAGCACCACGCGCGCCGATTCGTTGTCGTCCACCACCAGGGTGCGCAACCCTTTGAGTTCTTGGGCGGTGGGCATGCGAAATGACAGGCTGGAGTTCTTTTCCTGCAATTCAAACCAGGCGGTGAAGCGGAAAGTGGACCCGACGCCGGGCGCGGTTTCCACCTCGAAGTCCCCCTCCATCATCTCCACCAGCCCTTTGGAAATGGCCAGACCCAACCCTGTGCCGCCAAACTTGCGGGTGGTGGAAGTGTCGCCCTGAGCGAACGGCGTGAACAGGCGCGCTTTCTGCTCGGGCGTCATCCCCATGCCGGTGTCGCGCACGGCAAACACCAGCTCCACCCGCCCGTTGCGCCGCGCCAGCTCGGCAATGCTCAACACCACCTCCCCCTGGTTGGTGAACTTGATGGCGTTGTTCAACAGGTTGATCAGCACCTGGTTGAGGCGCAGCGGGTCGCCCAGCAAGGCCAGGGGCAGTTGGGCCGATGCGTCCAGCAGCAACTCAAGGCCCTTTTCTTCGGCCCGGTTGCCCAGCATGGTGATGACGTTGTCGATGACTTCGTCCAGCCGAAAGGGCACGCGCTCGGGCTTGAGCTTGCCCGCCTCCATTTTGGAGAAGTCCAGGATGTCGTTGATGATGCCCAGCAGGTGGTTGCTCGCCCGTTGGACCCTTTCGATGTAGCCTCTCTGGCGGTCATCCAGATCGGTTTTCAGGGCCCGGAGGCTCATGCCGATGATGGCGTTCATCGGTGTGCGGATTTCATGGCTCATGTTGGCCAGGAACTCCGATTTGGTGCGGGTGGCCTGCTCGGCCAGGTCGCGGGCCTGCTCAATCTGCTGCAGTGCCAGGCGTTCGGTGCTGATGTCTTCGACCATGCCCGCCAGGCCCTTTTCCGGGTGACCGGGTTCGATCGGGCGGGCCGCGAGCTTGGCCCAGATGAGTTGCCCATCTTTGCGCCGCAACTGGCGCTCCGCCACAAAAAACCCCTGGGCCGCCATCTGCCGGCGAATTTCTTCGCCCACCTCCAGGAAGCTGACTTCGTCAGGGTACCAGGCCCGTGTGGTCTGTCCCACGGTTTCCTCTGCGGTGTAACCCAGTATGTGTTCCAGTGTACGGTTGCAGCGCAGCACGGTTCGGCCATCCAGCCGGAAAATGCCCACAGATGCCCCGTCCAGAATGGCCTGAAGCTCGGCGGTGCGCTCAGCCACCAGTGCTGCCAACTGGTCACGGTAGGCCAGCAGTTCGTGCTGTTGCTGTTTCTGCTCCGTGATGTCGGCCCAGATGGAGACGAACAGCGAACGGCCGTCCAGCTCCAGGTGCCGGTTGCTGATGCGGACGTCGCGCCGATCGCCCGAGCGGGTCTTGTGCACCGTTTCCAGCACGGCCGAGCCGTCGAGCGCCAGCCGCTCGAATGCCCGCTGGATGGCCTCGGGCCGCATGGCAACGTCAATGTCGAACACACTGACCTGTTCGAACTCGGCCCGTGTGTAGCCCAGGTTGCGGCAGGCGGCTTCGTTGAACTCGATGAAACGGCCTGTGGCAGATTCCACCACCGCCATGCTGTCGTTCGCCTGGTCCACAATCGCGTGGTAGATGCTGTCCCGCCGCTGCACGGTTGCGGCCAGCTCACGCCGCTGCATTACCCCGCCTACCCGCTCTGCGATGGTGTGGAGCATGGCGCGCTCTTCGGCCAGGAAGGGGCTGTCGCCCGCGTCTTGCGTCCGCAGGGTGCAGCCCACGGCCACCTCGCCGCGTTGGGCTCCACCCACCATCACCGGCACGCTGATTTGGGCCGTTGCCTGGTGCCATGCTCCGTGTTGGCCCACTACCTCCCCAATGCGGACCTGCGCCACCGTGTGCTCCGGCCACTGGAAGCCGGCAGGCAGCACGTCGGCCACGCCCTGCACCATGTCAGCCAGCGGGCTGTCCATGGATTCCGTGACACGGAACACTGCATACACGCAGCGCTGCTCTTTGACGCGCTCATTCAAGGCCGCTTGTGTGCGTTGCAGTTCGGCCGTGCGGGCGCGCACCAGCACCCGCAAGCTGCGCACCCAGCCAAAAGCCAGCACCGACAGCACCCCCACCACACCCAACGCCACCCAGACCGGCAGCCAGTTGAATGGCTCGGCCGGCTCCAGCCCCACCACCCAGCGGTCTTTCAAGGCTTGCTCTTCCTGTGGCGTGATCAGGGCGGCGCCCTGCATCACCAGCGCCAGCGTGTCTTCACGGCCTTTTTTCACCGCACGGTGAAACTGCCCTTCGTACAGCGACAGGGTTTTTCGGAACAGCTGGTGCGCATTCTGCTTGTACAAGTAGAAATGTGCCGGGTAGTCATCCATGCAGAAGAGCTTGATGTCCTGTGCCACGGCAGCTGCAATCACGTCGGCGTAGCTGGGGTATTCACGGAAGTTCTGAATGCCTTGCAGCTTCAGCATGTCAATGCACGCGTCGCCCGCCATCACGCCCACCAGAAAACCCCGCAGGCTGTCAACGCTCTTGAGGCCCGACAGGGTGTGGTGTTCGTAAATCGACACGGGCACGCGGCTGTGGGGCGAGGAAAAGTCGTACAGCGGTTCGCGTTGGGGGGTGCGGAAAATCAGGTCGATGACGTCGGCCTCGCCGGCCTGGAGGCGCCGCTGCGACTCGGTCCAAGAAGGCGCTTGCAGGTCCACTGGTACCCCCGTCTTGCGGGACCACAGGGCCCACCAGTCTGCCACGTACCCAACCGCCTGGCCTTGTTCGTCCACAAAGAGAAAAGGGGGATAGTTGTTGTCTGCCACCACCCGGAGGGTTGCGGGGGGCTGCGCCATCTGCGCCATCAATGGCAGCCCGGCCGCCAAGCCGAAGCACAGCAACATTCTCGCCAGGAGCCTGGTCAACCTCCGGACAAGCTGGTGAGAGGTGAGCATAAAAAGGCAGGGGCAGTGGTTCGGGCGGCCGATCGGGAGCCAAGGAGCAACCTATGCCCCTTGTTCTCATGCCCATCATGACACAACGTGAGGCCCTTGTTGCGCAAATGACTCTGAGTGGGTCTTAGGGTCTTCTTGGCGTTTACGGCGTCTGAAGTGTCAGCAGCGCCCGTGGATCGCTAAAAGTGCGCAAAACCGCGCGATGACACCACAACAGCCAACAAAAAACCCACTGTGCGCGAACACAGTGGGTTGGGTTTGGTGGCTCCTCCCTGATTCGAACAGGGGACCTGCGGATTATGATTCCGCTGAAATATATATTTGCCTGTGTTGAGTGATGTTGGTAGAATCTATGTAAATCAACATCTTACGGTGATTGCGTGGGCCTAATGGTGTTGATTGGGATTCGACTTTTATCAACCAATCTGCCTACAGATTGCCTACAGATTCAGGGGGTGCCATGGGAACCGACACAAGCCGCGTCAAACTGACCGCAGCGCGGGTGGAGGCCTTTACTTGTCCATCCGGCAAGTCTCAAGCCTTCCTATGGGATACCGTTGCACCTTCCCTCATGGTGCGAGCCACCCCGACAGGCCGCAAAACTTACGCATTCGAGGGGCGACTCAACGGGCAGACCATTCGCATTGGGATTGGCACTGCCGCTGATTGGACGCTTGACAAGGCCCGGCAACGTGCCGGGGAACTCAAGGTGCTGGTGGATGGCGGGAGCGACCCGCGAGAGCTTGAGCGCCAGCAACAGGCCGAACGCATGGCACAGCGCCAGCAAGAGCAAGCAAAGGCCGTTACCGTAGGCGAGGCGTGGGCCGCGTACATCGAAGAACGCCGCCCGCATTGGGGAGAGCGCCACTACGCTGACCATTTGAAGATGGCCGCGCCTGGTG
>JAUWAE010000043.1 GCA_030602185.1 Comamonadaceae bacterium | reverse complement strand
GACGTAGCGCGGCTCGTTGAGGCGCAGGTCGGTCGTCACGATCGCGGGCAGGTTCACGCTCAGGGTCTCCAGGCCGCCGTCGATCTCGCGGGTGACTTCGGCGCTGTTGCCGGCGACTTCGACCTTGGAGGCGAAGGTGGCCTGCGGCAGGTCGGTCAAGGCAGCGAGCATCTGGCCGGTCTGGTTGGCGTCGTCGTCGATGGCCTGTTTGCCCAGGATCACGAGGCCGGGCTGTTCCTTGGCCACCAGGGCGGCGAGCAGCTTGGCCACGGCCAGGGGCTGGAGCTCGGCGTCGGTCTCGACGTGGATGGCGCGGTCGGCACCGATGGCCATGGCGGTGCGCAGGGTTTCCTGGCACTGCGCCACGCCGCAGGAGATGGCGATGACTTCGGTGGCCGCGCCCTTCTCCTTCAGGCGCACGGCTTCTTCCACCGCGATCTCGTCAAACGGGTTCATGCTCATCTTGACGTTCGCAATGTCCACGCCCGACCCATCGGCCTTGACGCGCACCTTCACGTTGTAGTCCACCACGCGTTTGACGGGGACCAGAATCTTCATGCCTTGCTCCTGTGGTTGATTGTGGAACGCCTTCAGTTGACGTTTACGTAAACGTCAACATTGTACGCCATAAAAAACGAACGACCGTTCTTTTTTGAGATTATAGGGGCTTCGCCCTCACACCGCCAAACAGCCGTTCAATTGGTTATTTTATATAACGTTTAGCGTGTGCCCAAAACCCCTTGTACAGGGGTACCGGCCGCGCCGCGGACGTGCAACACCCGCTGGGGGTACGGGATCTCGACCCCATGGTCACGGAACGACTCGAGGATGGTTTTATTGATGTCGGAGCGCAAACCCAGCTGACCGTTCTCGGGGTCGGCAATCCAGTAGCCGAGCGTGAATTCCAGTCCGTCGGGCCCGAACGCCGACAGCGATGCCGCCGGGCCTGGTTCGCGCAGGACACGGGGCTGCTGGCGCGCCGCCTCCAGCAACAGGCGGCTCACGAGTTCCACATCGCTGTCGTAGGCCACGCTCACCACCGTGGATTGCCAGATCTTCGGGTCGGCGAGCGACAGGTTCTCGACGCGGCTGGTGATGAGGATCTCGTTGGGCACGACGGACTCACGCCCAGTCAGGTTGCGGATGACGGTGAAACGGGCGTTGATGTCGGTGATGCGACCTTCGAAGTTGTCGACCCGCACCATGTCGCCGATGCGCATGCTGCGCTCGGTCAGGATCACGAAACCACTGACGTAATTGGCCGCCAGCTTTTGCAGGCCGAAACCGATGCCCACACCGATGGCACCACCCAGGACCGAGAGGGCCGTGAGGTCGATGCCGACCGAAGAGAGCGCCAGCATCAGGCCAACGAACATGAGCAGCGCGCGGGTCGCGTTGGCCACGGCCTTGCGCAGCGACAGCTCCCCGCCACCGGCCGCCGAACGCAACAGCCGCGACTCGATGGCGGACGACACCCACAGCGCAGCGATGAGCACAGCCCCGGCGGTGAGCGCTCCCTCGATCAAGGTGCGCACCGACAAGGTGGTACCGCCCAGCTTCCAGGTGATCTGGTCGAGCTCGTTGAGGATCACCGGCAGCAAGCCACTGACCCACAGCACCATGGCCAGCCAGGCGGCCCAGGAAATGCTGCGTTCGATGGGTCGCAGCCAGCGGGCCTCGGTGAAGGCGGCCTGCAGCACCTTGACCCCCACCCGGATGGTGACCAGTGAGACCAGCACCGGAATGGCCACACGGAACACCGCCAGCGTCTGCTGGGTTTCCAGCACCGAACGGCCGGCGTAGCCGAAGGCCAGCAGCAAGGCCGGAAAGAGCACGCCGTCGATCAGGCGACGGCCGAACCAGATCGACGTATGGTGATCGGGGTCCAAGCCACGACGCAAGGCCCAGACGACGCCGAACGCCAGCACGACGCACGCGGTCAGCACCGCAAGCTCGGTCAGGACACCGGGCTGCTGGAACGACGCCAGCCAGAGAGAAAAATCTTGGAGAGGAACGGGAGCGGTATTGGCCATGAAAGGAAGCAATCACTGGCGCCAGGACGGCGCGCGCTTGTCGATGAAGGCCTGCACGCCTTCCTGGGCCACGTCGTGGACCATGTTGCAGGCCATGGTTTGTCCGGCGAGCTGGTAGGCGGCTTCGATGCCGGTTTCGCGGTGCTGGTAGAACACGGCCTTGCCCATGGCGATGGCTTCGCGCGGCTTGGCCAGGATGGCGCTCACCAGGCTTTCGACCTCGTCATCCAGCCGTTCGGCTGGCACCACGCGGTTGACCAGCCCACGCAGCTTCGCCTCCTCCGCACCAATGAACTCGCCGGTGAGCAGCATTTCCATCGCCACCTTGGCGGGCACATTGCGCACCAGCGGCACGCTGGGGGTGGCGCAGAACAGCCCGACGTCGATGCCGTTGACACCGAAGCGGGCCGCATCGACCGCCACCGCCAGGTCACACTGGGCCACCAGCTGGCAGCCGGCCGCGGTGGCCAGGCCCTGGACCCGGGCGATCACGGGCACTGGCAGGCGCTGGATCTGCATCATCATGCGCGAGCACTGGGCGAACAGCTGCTGGTAGTAGTCGAGCCGGGGGTTGGCCTTCATTTCCTTGAGGTTGTGGCCGGCACAGAACGCCTTGCCGGCCGCGCCCAGCACCACCACCCGGGCGGTGTCGTCGCGGGCCACGGCCTCGAGCGCTTCCGACAGCGCCGCCAGCATCGCCTCACTCAAGGCATTGAAGGCCTGCGGGGTGTTGAGGGTCAGGCGGTGCACGCCGCGCGCATCGCGCTCGTGCAACAAGATCGGGGCATCGGAACTCATGGGGGGTGTCTCCGGCAAGGTCGTTGTTCAATCGTCACACGTCGGCCAGCACGCGGATGTGGGCCTCGACGCTGCGCGCCAGGGCGCTCAGGTTGTAGCCGCCCTCCAGCACACTGACGATCCGGCCCTGGGCATGGCGGCGCGCCACGTCCTTGATCGCGCGGGTGATCCAGGCGTAGTCCTGCTCCACCAGACCCAGCTGACCCATGTCGTCTTCGCGGTGGGCGTCGAACCCGGCGCTGATGAAGATCATCTCCGGCCGGTGGGCCTCCAGGCGGGGCAGCCAGGTCATGTCGATGAGCTCGCGGATGTCCATGCCCTTGGTGTACGCCGGCACCGGCAGGTTGACAAGGTTGGCGGCGCTGGAGTGACTCCACTCGGGGTAGTAGGGGTGCTGGTAGAAGCTGCACATCAGGATGCGGTCATCGCCCGCGACGATGTCCTCCGTGCCGTTGCCGTGGTGAACGTCGAAGTCGATGATGGCGACGCGCCGGAGGTGGTGGCGCTCCAGCGCATACTTGGCCGCCACCGCCACGTTGTTGAAAAAGCAAAAGCCCATGGCCTTGTCGCGGCAGGCGTGGTGGCCGGGTGGCCGGGTGGCGCAGAAGGCGTTTTCCAGCTCGCCCGCAATGACGGCGTCGGTGGCATTGAGGGCCGCGCCAGCCGACAGCAGCGCCGCTTCCCAGGTGTGGACATTGAGGCTGGTGTCGGGATCGAGCTGGGCATGGGCGGGCCCGCCGGCGGCGATCTCTTCTTTGAGCTCATCGCTCAAGCCGCGCAGGGCCGCGATGTGCATGCGCCCGTGGGCCAGCTCCAGCTCGGCCACCGAGGCTGGGGCGGGCTCGCGGCGTTCGAGCGCGTCGGCCACGCCAGTGATCAGCAGGCGGTCTTCGATCGCGCTCAGTCGTTCCGGGCATTCCGGGTGGCCGGCGCCCATCTCATGTCGCCAGCACGTTCTGTGGGTGTAGTAGCCTGTCGGTTTCATAGATGCCGTTTTCCGTTATCGTCGGGGGGCCATGAACGCCCCCCAACAGACGATCTCCTCATTGCTGCACCAGCTTACCACGGTGATCGTGGGCAAGGACGAGGCCTTACGCGACTGCCTGACCTGCCTGCTCGCGGGCGGCCACCTGCTGATCGAAGACGTGCCCGGCGTGGGCAAGACCACCCTGGCGCAGGCCCTGGCCCGCACCTTCGGGCTGGCGTTCGCACGGGTGCAGTTCACCTCCGACCTGATGCCCAGCGACCTGACCGGGGTGGCGGTGTTCGAACGCGGCCGCGACGCCTTCGTGTTCCATCCTGGGCCGCTGTTCACCCAGGTGCTGCTGGCCGACGAAATCAACCGCGCCAGCCCCAAGACACAGAGCGCGCTGCTGGAGGCGATGGAAGAGCGACAGGTCTCGGTGGAAGGCGAGACGCGGGCGCTGCCCCAGCCGTTCTTCGTGATTGCCACGCAGAACCCGCACGACCAGCTCGGCACGCATGCGCTGCCGGAGTCGCAGCTCGACCGCTTCCTCATGCGCATCCACCTGGGCTACCCCAGCCGGGCCGCCGAACGGCAGCTGCTGCAAGGTGAAGACCGCCGCGGGCTGCTCGACGCCCTGCCGGCCCTGCTGAACCTGGAGCAGCTGCGGGCGCTGCAGCGGGTGGTCCAGGAGGTTGCCGTGGCCGCCCCCGTGCTCGACTACCTACAGGACCTGCTGGACGCCACCCGCGACGGCCGCTGGTTCGTGCAAGGCCTCAGCCCGCGGGCGGGGCTCGCCATCCTCCGCGCGGCCAAAGCCCGTGCCTTGCTCGAAGGCCGGCAGTACGTGGCGCCCGACGACATTGCCGCCATCCTGCCGCAAACCGCTGCCCACCGGCTGGTGCCGGTCGGCACGGCCGGGCGCGGCGCCGCCGAACAGGTGCGCGCCCTCGTGGCCGCCACGCCGCTGCCTTGAGGCGTCCCATACCCTTGTCTTGCCTGGCCTGAAAGACCATGCCCTCGGCACTGCCACCCCGCCGCCCCCGCCCGAGCGCTCTGGGCCGTGCCCGGGCGCGCTGGCAAAGCTGGTGGATGGACCGCCTGCCCGCTCGGCCACAGGCCGTGCTTACCCACCGCAACGTCTACATCCTGCCCACCCGCGCCGGGTTGATGCTGGCCCTCACCCTGGTGCTGCTGCTGGTCGGCAGCATCAATTACCAGCTCAACCTGGGCTACCTGCTGACGTTCCTGCTGGCAGGCTGCGCCTTCGTGGGGCTGCACCTCACGCACAACAACCTGCGTGGGCTGGCCGTACAAGTCCAAGGACTGGAGCCCGTCTTCGCGGGGCAGGCACTGCCGGTGCGCGTGCGGCTGCACAACCCGACCCGGCGGGCGCGCCACGCGGTGGCGCTGCAGTGGTTCGGGGCCTCTTCGGGCGATGGCGAACCGGTACTGACCGATGTCGCCCCCCTGTCGGACGAAACGGTGACACTGGCCTGCCCCACTCCGCGCCGCGGGCGCCTGCCCCTGCCGGCCCTGCGACTGGACACCCGTTTTCCGCTTGGCACGGTGGCGGCCTGGCACTGGTGGCGGCCGCAGGCCGAGGGGCTGGTGTACCCCGCCCCCGAGGCAGATCCGCCCCCCCTGCCACGCCACGGTGGGAGCGAGCCGACCGACACCGCGCCACCCGGAGCCCAGGGACTGGGCGATGAAATGGAAGGCCTGCGCCCCTACCGCCGCGGCGACCCGCTCAAGTGGGTGGCCTGGAAAAAGGCCGCACGCACCGGCGCCGACCCCCAACAGGGTTGGGTGAGCCGCGAGTTCGCCCGTCCGGCCAGCCGCGAGCTCTGGCTGGAGGCAAGCCACTGCGGTCTGAGCGACACCGAGGGGCAGCTGTCGCGGCTGTGCGCCTGGGTGCTGGCCGCCGACCGCGACCAGTTGCGCTACGGCCTGAGGCTGCCTGGCGTCGAGCTGGCGCCGGCCAACGGCCCCGACCACCGGCGGCGCTGCCTGGAGGCGCTGGCATGCGCCTGATGCCCTCCCCCGCCCACTTGCCGCGCGAGGCCCGGGACACCCTGTTCCTGCTCGCCGTCATCGGCTGGATCGTGCTGATGCAGACCCCCCACCTGCCCGGGTGGTGCAGCGGTCTGGCCTTTGCCGTGCTGGCCGGCCGCGGCTGGCTGGCCTGGCGCCAGCGCCCGCTGCCACGCTGGCCCTGGCGCCTGGGCCTGCTGGTGCTGGCCCTGGGCGGCACCTGGGCCAGCCACCGCACCCTGCTCGGGCAGGATGCCGGCGTGACTCTGATCATGGTGCTGCTCGCCCTCAAGACCCTGGAATTGCGCGCCCGGCGCGATGCCTTCGTGGTGTTTTTCCTGGGTTTCTTCACCCTGCTCACCCATTTCTTCCACTCCCAGTCGCTGCTGACGGCCGCCGGCATCCTGCTGGCCCTGCTGGGTTTGCTGACGGCGCTGGTCAACGCACACTGTCCGGTGGGTCGGCCACCGCTGTGGCACAGCGCCAAACTGGCAGGGGGCATGGCGCTGCTGGGCGCACCCATCATGCTGGCGCTGTTCCTGTTCTTCCCACGGTTTGCGCCGCTGTGGGGCATACCGAGTGACAGCACGCTGGGCCGCAGCGGTCTGTCGGGCCAGATGCAGGTGGGTCAGATCGCCAGCCTGGCGCTAGACGACAGCATTGCCTTCCGGGTCGAATTCGAGTCCGGGCGACGGCCCTCCCAGCAGGCGCTGTACTTCCGCGGGCCGGTGCTGAGCCGCTTTGACGGCGTGCAATGGCGCCCCCGCTACAGTGAACTGGACGCACGGCCCAACCCACCCGCCGTGTGGGGCGTGGCGGGTGAACCGGTGCGCTACCGCCTCACCATGGAGCCCAGCAACCGCCCCTGGGTCCTGGCGCTGGAAGCCACCCCAGCCCTGCCGGCTGTGGGGAACCAGACGGCGGCCCTGACGCCCGACGGCCAGTGGACCGTGCGGCGACCGCTGACCGACGTGACCCGCTTCGAAGCCGAAGCCTACCTTGAGCACCGCCACGGCCCACGCGAACGCACGCTGGCCTTGCAGGACGACCTCGACCTGCCCCCCGGCTACAACCCCCGCACCCTGCAACTGGCGCAGGACCTGCAGCGCCAGCTTGGCGCCGAGGCAGACGCCCGCCAGTACGTCCAAGCCGTGCTGGACCGACTGCGCACCGGCGGCTACCGCTACACCCTGGCACCGGGCCTGTACGGACGACATACGGCCGACGAGTTCTGGTTCGACCGCAAGGAGGGCTTTTGCGAACACATCGCCTCCAGCTTCGTCGTGCTGATGCGGGCCATCGACATCCCGGCGCGGGTGGTCACCGGCTACCAGGGCGGTTCGCTCAACCCGGTGGACGGCGTGTGGACTGTGCGGCAGAGCGACGCCCACGCCTGGGCGGAGGTGTGGCTCGCCGGCGAAGGCTGGACGCGCATCGACCCCACCTCGTACGTCATGCCCGCCCGCACGGACACGGTGGAGCGCCTGCGCCCGCCGCCCGGCCTGTTCACCGGCACGCTGCTGCGCGTGAACCCGGCACTGTGGCCCCGCATTCGGGCGCTGTGGGAGGCCACCAACAACCGTTGGAACCAGTGGGTGCTGAACTACACCCAGACGCGACAGCTCGACTTGCTGCGGCGCCTGGGCTTCCAATCCCCCAGCTGGACCGACCTGCTGCAGGTGCTGGGTGGACTGGCAGGCCTGGTCAGTGCACTGGGCATGGGATGGCTGTGGTGGCTGCGGCACCGCCAAGACCCCTGGCTGCGCCTGCTGGGCGCTGCGCGCCAATACCTGCAGCGGGCCGGCTTCGACTTGCCGCCACATGCCACCCCACGCCAGATGGCGCGGGCACTTGCGCCATTCGCCCCCCACCACCCGCATGCCGCGGCCGCCGGCGCCTGGGGCCAGTGGCTGCTGGAGCTGGAAGCCTGCCGCTACGACCCCGCCAGCCGCACTTCGGTGCAAGCGCTGCGCAGCCGCTGGCGCCAGCTCCCTGCCTGCCCACGCCCGCCGGTTACGGGTTACGATAAGTCCGACCGACCGCTCCCACCGCCCGCCCAGTGAACCGCCCCACCCCCAGCGCATTGCCCCTACTCTCAAACTGCACCACGCTGGCCGCTGCCGCCCTGCTGGTGACGGCTCTCTGGCTACCCAACCCGGCGCAGGCCCAAGCCAGCAAACAGCGCCCTGACTCCGCCGCGGCCGCGAGCAGCTACGCCCGCCACGAAGCGGCCCAGCGCTTTGCCGCCGAGCTTGACCTTCGCCAAGGCTGGAGCGACGGCTGGGCCAGCCTCTGGTTGGCCCGCGCCGAACGCCTGCCGCAGGTGATCCGCCTCATGGCACCGGCCCCACCCGGAACGTCCAAGAACTGGGCCGCCTACCGCGCCCGCTTCGTCGAGCCCCGTCGCCTGCAAGCGGGACTGCGGTTCTGGCAACAGCACGCCGCCACGCTGCAACGCGCCGAAGAGGCTTACGGCGTGCCGGCCTGGCTGGTGGTGGGCATCATCGGCGTAGAAACGCTGTACGGCCAGCACACCGGCCAGTTTCGGGTGCTCGACGCCCTCACCACCCTCGCGTTCGACTTTCCTGCCGAGCACCCCCGCGCAGCGCAACGGACCGAATTTTTCCGGGCCGAACTCGCTGCCTTCCTGGCACTGGCGCGCGCCCAGGGTGGGCGCCCGCAAGACTGGCGCGGCAGCTACGCCGGCGCCATGGGCTTGCCGCAGTTCATGCCCAGCAACTGGGAGCGTTTCGGGGTGGACTTCGACGGCGACGGCCGCGTCGACCTGCTCAACAGCCCGTCCGACGCCATCGGCTCGGTCGCGCGGTACCTGCAAGCCTACGGCTGGCAACCAGGCATGCCAACCCACTACCCCGTCCGTTTCGACACCGCCACGCTGGACCTGGAGGCGCTGCTCGCGCCCGACATCCTGCCCACGTTCAGCGTCGCCAGCTTCGAGGCCAAGGGCGCCATGCTGGACGGCGTGGCTTTGCAGCACACCGGGCCGCTGGCCCTGGTGGAACTGGAAAACGGCGACCCGGCCCAGGGTGGCGCGCCCCGCACCTACGTGGCAGGCACCGAAAACTTCTACGCCATCACCCGCTACAACTGGAGCAGCTATTACGCGATGGCCGTGATCGAGCTCGGCCAGGCGGTAGAAGCCCTATGGCGCCGCTGACCCCGGCAACCTAGACTGGGTGGCAGCCACGCCCCTGCCGCCATGCCGCCTAATCACCTCTCCGCCGCCGACGCCATCCACCACGCCCCCATTGCCGAGCGCATCAACTGGCTGCTCGAACTGGCCCGCCGGCACGGCGAAGCATTCCGCGGGCCCGACGCCTGGCTGGCGCGTCAGCGCTACCAGGCACGCCATCCGACCGCCATAGCCGCCCTCAAATGCATGGACGGGCGCATCAACCTGTCGGTGGCCACACAAACCCCGGCCGGCATCCTCATGCCGTTCCGCAACCTGGGGGGCATGTTCAACCTCGGCTGGCCCCACCTGGGCGAGATCCTGACCCAGCACGTGATGGACATGGTACGTGCCGGCCGCCGGGTGCTGGTACTGATCACCTACCATTGGTCGCGCGGCGACCCCCAGCGCGGCTGCGCCGGCTTCCACTACAACCGCGCCGCCAGCCAGGACCATGCCTGGGCCATACGGGCGCAGCTGTCCCACCTGTTCGGGCACGACCACGCGACCGTGTACCCCCTGGTCTGCGGCTTTGAAACCGACCAGGAAGCCCTGGTGCTGCACAGCACCACAGGCGCCACACTGGACCTGGCCGAACACCCCGGGCACCAGAGCGAGACGCTGGAGGCCGAGCTCGCCGCCCTGTTGCCCGACATGCCCGCCCCCATGAGGGCCGACCTGCTGCCACTGCTGCGCGGTAACCTGGCCCACATCGCCGAGGTGCGCGCCCGGGCCGCAGCAGGCCAGCGTGAACTGGCCATCGAGCACCGGGAATGGGTGATTTGCCTGGGCCGGGGCTTCGACTTCCTGCACACCCCGAACCTGGCGCTCATCGTCGGCCCGTATAGCCCTGACCTCGCCCACCCCATCCGCACCGCGGCCCACATCATCCAGAGCAACATGGATCAGGGGCGCATCCCCGACGACGGTTTTCTGCTGCTCGCCTCGGTGCCTTACGAGCAGTTGGGCGTGGAGCGGGCTCGTGCCGAGCTCAAAGCCCGCTTCATGGGCGATTTCGCGGCCGACGTGATCGCCCAGGCCTACCCCCGGCTGGCCGAACGCATGCACCGCCGCACCGCGGTGCTCGACTGGCAAGCCAGGCGGCTCGAACTGCTGCCCACCCCTGTCGCCTAGGTGTTTTTCGGGACAGCCAGCCGGCGTGGCCTGGGATAACATGAAACCTCAAATTTCTAACCTTCAGGAGACACACCGATGCGATTGCTGAAACGACTGGGTCTGGCGCTGGGTCTGGGCGCTGCACTGTGGGCGGGCCATGCCAGCGCCCAGCAACAATTCGTCAACGTGCTCACCGGCGGTCAAAGCGGCGTGTACTACCCGCTCGGCGTCTCGCTGTCGCAGATTTTTGCCAAGGACATCCCGAACGCCCGCTCCACCGCGCAGGTGACGCGCGCCTCGGCCGAAAACCTCAACCTGCTGCAGGCAGGCCGTGGCGAGCTGGGCTTCACGCTGGCCGACGCCCTGTCCGACGCCTGGCAAGGCAACGAGGAAGCCGGCTTCAAGACCAAGCTCGACAAGCTGCGTGGTCTGTCTGCCACCTACAACAACTACATCCAGATCGTGGCCAATGCGGACTCCGGCATCAAGACACTGGCCGACCTCAAAGGCAAGCGCGTCTCGGTGGGTGCGGCACGCTCGGGCACCGAGCTGAACGCGCGCGCCATTTTCAAAGCCGCGGGCCTGTCGTACAACGACCTGGCCAAGGTCGAGTACCTGCCGTTTGGCGAGTCGGTCGAACTGATCAAGAACCGCCAGCTCGACGCCACGCTGCAATCGGCCGGGCTGGGCGTGGCCTCCATCCGTGACCTGGCCACTGCGGTGAAGATCGTGGTGGTACCGGTGCCCGCCGACGTGGTGGCCAAGGTGGGGGATGCCGCCTATCAGCCGGCGACCATACCGGCCGGCACCTACGCCGGCCAGACCGCCGACGTGCCGACCGCCGCCATCCCCAACTTCCTGGTGACGCACGCGGGCGTGTCGGACGACCTGGCCTACCGCATGGCCAAGGCGATGTACGAAAACCTGCCCACCCTGCACGCCGCCCACAACGCGGCCAAGGCGATCGACCGGGCCAACGCCGTCAAGGGCATGCCGGTGCCGCTGCACCCGGGTGCCGAGCGCTACTACCGCGAAGTCGGCGTGATCAAGTGAACGCCCAGGGCGATGGCCCTGAGCACTTCTCGCACGGCCCCCATGGACGGGGGCCGTGCCCGTTGATGGCCCCTGCCGGACTGCCATGACCACACCTTCCCACCACGACCACACCCCCAGCCTTCGCGGCGCCGTTTTCTGGGTTGCCATTGCGTTTTCGGCTTACCAGCTCTGGATGGCGGCCTTCCACCCCCTGTCAAGCCAGGTCATCCGCGCAATCCACGTCGGATTCGTGCTCCTGATGATCTTCCTGATCTACCCACCGTTCTACCGCTCGGGCGGCGGGCTCGGCCGCGTCGGCAGGGTGCTGGGCTGGGGCCTGGGCCTGGCCGGCTTCGCCACCGGCCTGTACCAGTGGGTGTTCGAAGCCGACCTGACCGTGCGCGCCGGTGAGCTCTACGCCTGGGACTGGCTGGTCGGCCCGGTGGCGGTGGCCCTGGTGTTCGAAGCGGCACGGCGCGTCATGGGCTGGGGCTTGACATCATCTGCGCGGCGTTCTTGCTGTACGCGTTGTTCGGCCAGTACCTGCCCGGCGCTTTTGCCCACCGCGGCTATGGGCTGGATCAGATCGTGGCCCAGCTGGGCTTTGGCACCGAGGGCATTTACGGCACGCCCACCTACGTCTCGTCCACCTACATCTTCCTGTTCATCCTGTTTGGCGCCTTCCTCGAGCAGGCGGGCATGATCCGCCTGTTCAACGACTTTGCCATGGGCACGGTCGGGCACACGCGCGGGGGCCCAGCCAAGGTGTCGGTGATTTCCTCCGGGCTGATGGGCACCATCAACGGCTCGGGCGTGGCCAACGTGGTCACCACCGGGCAGTTCACCATCCCGCTGATGAAGCGCTTCGGCTACTCTCCCGCCTTCGCCGGCGGTGTGGAAGCGACCTCCAGCATGGGCGGCCAGATCATGCCGCCGGTGATGGGGGCGGTGGCCTTCATCATGGCCGAAACGATCAACGTGCCCTACTTGGCCATCGTCAAGGCGGCGGTGATCCCCGCCATCCTCTATTTCGTCACCGCCTTCTGGATGGTGCACCTGGAAGCGGGTCGCAAGGGCCTGCATGGTCTGCCCAAACACGAGTGCCCCAACCCCTGGACCGCAGTGAAGGAGCGCTGGTACCTGCTGCTGCCGCTGGCCGGTCTGGTGGTGCTGCTGTTTTCGGGCTACACGCCGCTGTTCTCGGGCTCGGTGGGGCTGGCGCTGACGGTGGTGCTGATCTTCGGGGCCGCATGCATCAGCGGGGTACGCGGGTTGGCGCTGCGGGCCCTGTTCTGGGTGCTGCTGGGGCTGGCCTGCGCTGGGTTCTTCCAGTTTGGTGTGGGCACCTTCTTCGTGGTGACGGCGGTGCTGGTGGCCTTCACCTACCTGCGCCGCACCGGCGCCGACACCCGCGCCCTGGCGGTGCAGGCGCTGGTGGACGGCGCCCGCCACGCGCTGCCCGTGGCCATCGCCTGTGCCCTGGTCGGCGTGATCATCGGTGTCATCAACCTCACCGGTGTGGCGGCCGAGATGGGGGGTCACGTCATCGCCATCGGCCGCGAAAGCCTGTTCCTGGCGCTGCTACTGACCATGCTCACCTGCCTCATCCTGGGCATGGGCATTCCGACGATCCCGAACTACATCATCACCAGCTCGCTCGCAGCACCGGTGCTGCTGGAGCTCGGGGTGCCGTTGATCGTTTCTCACATGTTCGTGTTCTATTTCGGCATCATGGCCGACCTGACCCCCCCGGTAGCGCTGGCGGCGTTCGCCGCGGCTCCAATCGCGCGCGAAAAAGGCCTCAAGATCAGCCTGAACGCGGTCAGGGTGGCCATTGCCGGCTTCATCGTGCCCTACATGGCGGTATATAGCCCGGCGCTGATGTTGCAGGGGGGCGACTGGGTCGACACGGCGTGGATCGTCTTCAAGGCACTGGTGGCAATTGCCATGTGGGGGGCCGGCGCCATCGGCTACCTGGTCGGCCCGCTGCGCTGGTGGGAGCGGCTGCTGGCGATCGGCTCGGCCAGCTTCCTCGTCGCTGCGCTGCCGGTGACGGACGAGATCGGCCTCGGGGCCGTGGCCTTGTTCGTGGCGTGGCACGTGTGGCGCCAGCGCCGAGGGGCATGACCCCCCTGGTGTTGTGCCTGGCACTGTGGGCGGATCCCGGCATGGCCGACGCCGCCCAGCCATCGCCAATGGCCACGGCGGTGTTGCCGGTCACGGCCTTTACCCTGGCCTGGACCCACTCGATCGAGCGGGTACGCTGGGAAGAGGACTACCGCGCCGAGCTGATCGGAGGCCAGCCGGTGCTGGTGGCAACGGAGGCGCGCATCAAAGGATCGGCGGCCGGCATGGAGCCACCCGAGCAGGCCCGTTGGCGCGATGGCTGGTACACCTACACACCAGCGGGCGGGCCGGCGCCCCGGCTGTTGCTGAGCCGCTCAGCCCACACGGCGGACTACGAGCTCTGCACCCACCAGGGCTGCACCCCTTTGGGGCATTGGCTGGGCCTGGCAGAAGGCACCGTCACGGTGCAGCCGTGCCTGGGTATTGGCAAGGCCGCACCATCGCCGGGCATCAACCGGCCACAGGCACCAGAAAGTTCTGGCTGATCCGGTTGCCCAGCATGTTGACCCGGTCCAGGAACTGGGTCAGGAAGGCGTGCAGCCCGTTGGCCAGGATTTCGTCGATGCGGGCAAACTGCAACTCGGAGCGCAACTTGCCGGCATGGCGTTCGGTTTCGGCCGAGGTCTCGTTGCTCACCGCCCGCAGGTTGTTGACCACCTCGTTCATGCAGGCGAGCAGGCTGCGGGGCATGTCGGGCCGCAGGATCATCAGCTCGGCCACCCGCTCCGGCGTGATGACGGCACGGTAGACCTTGCGGTAGACCTCGAAGGCGCTGACGCTGCGCAGGATCGCGCTCCAGTGGTAGAAGTCCAGCTCCTGGTCGGCTTCGCTCGCATTGCCGTAGAAGTCGCTCTCGACCGCGTGGAACTTCACATCGATCAATCGGGCGGTGTTGTCGGCCCGCTCCAGGAAGGTGCCCATGCGGTAGAAGTGGAAGGCCTCGTCCTGCAGCATGGTGCCGATGGCCACCCCGCGCGAAAGGTGGGAGCGGAACTTCACCCACTCGAAGAATTCGGACGGGTCTTTTTCGAAGTTCTTGCTCTTGAGCAGCCGCTGCAGTTCAAGCCAGGTCTGGTTCTGGGTTTCCCACAGCTCGGTGGTCAGCACACCCCGTACGGCCCGGGCGTTCTCGCGGGCGGCACGCAGGCAGCTCACGATGCTGGAGGGGTTGTTCTCGTCGCGCACCATGAAGTGCAGCACGTTTTGCGGCGTCACGTCCCCATACTGGTACTGGTAGGCGGGCATCAGCTCGCTGATGCGCAGCAGCCCTTCCCAACCCACCTGGGCCACGCCGGCCGATTGGGGCAGCAGCGAGGTCTGGTAGTTGACGTCCAGAATGCGGGCGGTGTTTTCGGCGCGCTCGGTGTAGCGCGACATCCAGAACAGGTGATCGGCGGTTCTTGACAACATGACGCGTCCCCTCAGGCTTCCAGAATCCAAGTGTCTTTTGTACCGCCGCCCTGTGAAGAATTGACGACGAGCGAACCGGCCTTCAAGGCCACACGGGTGAGCCCTCCGGGCACCGTCTGCACCTTCTGGCCACTGAGCACAAAGGGCCGCAGGTCGATGTGGCGCGGGGCAATGCCAGACTCCACGAAGGTCGGGCAGGTCGACAGGCTCAGCGTGGGCTGGGCAATGTAGCCATCCGGCTTGGCTTCCACGGCCTTGCGGAAGGCCTCAATCTCGGCCTGGGTGGAGGCCGGCCCCACCAGCATGCCGTAACCGCCGGCGCCGTGCACCTCCTTCACGACCAGGTCTTTGAGGTTGGCCAGGATGTACTTCAGGTCGTCGGGCTTGCGGCCCAGAAAGGTCGGCACGTTCTTCAGGATGGGTTTTTCGCCCAGGTAGAACTCGATCATCTGGGGCACGTAGGGGTAGATCGACTTGTCGTCGGCCACCCCGGTGCCGATGGCGTTGCACAGCGTGACGTTGCCTTTGCGGTACACGTCGAGCAAGCCCGCACAACCCAGCGTGGAGTTGGGGCGGAACACCAGCGGGTCCAGAAAGTCGTCGTCCACCCGGCGGTAGATCACATCCACCCGCCTGGGGCCGCGCGTGGTGCGCATGTAAACAAAACCGTCTTTCACGAACAGGTCTTGCCCCTCCACCAGCTCCACCCCCATCTGCTGGGCGAGGAAGGCGTGTTCGAAGTAGGCGCTGTTGTACATGCCCGGCGTCAGCACCACCACCGTGGGCTCGGCGGTGTGTGCGGGGCTCACGGCGCGCAGCGTCTCCAGCAGCAGGTCGGGGTAATGGGCCACAGGTGCCACGCGGTTCTGGCTGAACAGTTCGGGGAACAGCCGCATCATCATCTTGCGGTCTTCCAGCATATAGCTCACACCGCTGGGCACGCGCAGGTTGTCTTCCAGCACGTAGTACTCGGCCTCGCCCTGCCCGCCCGGCACCGGCGCGCGCACGATGTCGATGCCGGCGATGTGCGAATACACCCCCCCGGGCACGTCCACCCCCACCATCTCAGGGCGGAACTGGGCGTTGCCCACGATCTGCTCGCGCGGCACGAT
>JAUWAE010000286.1 GCA_030602185.1 Comamonadaceae bacterium | reverse complement strand
TGCACGCCCGACCAGGTCGCGCGCTACCGGGCCAAGCTCAGCGGCCCCCTGCTCGACCGCATCGACCTGCACGTCGAAGTCCCGGTGCTGGCCCCCGACGCGCTGCTCACGGCCCCGGCGGGCGAGCCATCGGCCACCGTGCGGGCCCGCGTGACGGCCGCGCACCGACGTGCGCTGGCCCGGCAAGGCTGCCCCAACCGGGCGCTGGAAGGGACCGCGCTGCAGCAGGCGGTGTCGCTCAGCCCGGCGGGCCAGGCCTTGCTGACCACGGCCGCCACGCGCCTGGGCTGGTCGGGGCGCGCCCTGCACCGCGTACTGCGGGTCGCGCGCACCATCGCCGACCTGGCCGGAGAGGAGCGGGTCGACTCGGCCCACCTGGCAGAGGCGATCCAGTACCGGCCACCCCACAGCTGAGCCGCCTTGCGGTGGCCGGAGACATTTCAGCGCATAATGAAAAAAATCCCCGCACGCCATGACACTCTCCGCCTTCCTGAACCGAGGTCACACCACCTCCGAGCGGCCCGGCGCGGCCACGTTCGACTGGCCCACCCCTCCTTTTCCCAGCTACGCCACGGCCAGGCCGACCACCCAGCCGCAGCCCTGCACCATCGAGGGACCGAACGGCCAGATGCGACCCTGCCTGCTGGTGTCACTGGACCCACCGGCGCGCACCGCCCACATCCAGGTGCCGCCGTCGCGGGCGGTGATGCCGCTGCGCTTCGAGATGTTCCGCGGCATCACGCTGGAGCAAACCCTGTCACCCGACGACGGGGCTGCGGACGGGGACGACGGGCCAGCCGATTTCGCCCATTCGCAGCTGCTGGCGTACCGGACCCGGCTGCCCTACAGCCTCACGCTGAGCGACGGCAGCACCCGCCAGGGCGAAACGGTGGGCCACGTCGAAACCGAGGACGGACTGTTCCTGTTCACGCCGGTCAACGAGCGCGACGACGTCCAGCCACAGTTCCTGCCGCGCAACGCCTACACCGACTTTCAGGTGGGCGAAACGATAGGCCGCGTGCTGGTGTCGCAACAGGCCGTGACGCCTGAGCAGGTGGAGCTCGCCGCCCGCGAGCAGGACAACCTGCGCAACCGCAAGCTGGGCGACTACCTCGTCATCAAGGAGATCGTCAAGCCCGAACAGCTGCTCATGGCGCTGGAAGAACAGTCGCGCATGCCCATGGTGCGCATCGGCGAGGCGCTGACCGCGCTGGGGCTGGTGACGCCGCAGCAACTGGCCGATGCGCTGGAGCGGCAAAAGTCCGAGCGCAGCGTGCCGCTGGGCGAGCTGCTGGTGCAAAGTGGCCAGCTCACGCGCAGCGACCTGCGCATCGCGCTGGCCCGCAAGATGGGCTACCCGGTGGTGGACCTGGGCCAGTTTCCGCTCGACGCCGAGGCCCTGCGGCGCGTGCCACAGGCCTTGGCCCGGCGCCACGTGATCCTGCCACTGCTGTGGCGCAACGGCCTGCTGGTGGTGGCGGCCGAAGACCCGTCACGCCGCAGCTCGATCGACGAGCTGGAGTTTTCACTGCAGTGCAAGGTGGTGGCCGCGCTCGCCA
The DNA here is from genome assembly GCA_030602185.1 of Comamonadaceae bacterium. Taxonomy (GTDB): domain Bacteria; phylum Pseudomonadota; class Gammaproteobacteria; order Burkholderiales; family Burkholderiaceae_C; genus JAUWAE01. Next base: position 717 of record JAUWAE010000286.1, on the reverse strand, counting down.
GCGGGGCGCTGACGGCGCGCACCATCGCCGAGGCCTACGCGCGCTTTGGTATGGACGGCGGCCTGGCCACGCTGGACCTCCCGGCCAGCGACGCGCCCACGACCACTTCCGACCAACTGCTCGAGTCGCTGGAGCAGGAAGTCCAGCCCGACTTCCAGGACACCCAGACGCCGATCGAGCAGTCTGACAACTCGCTGGTGCGGCTGATCAACACCATCATCATCGAAGCGCACAGCCAGGGGGCGTCGGACATCCACATCGAGACGCACCCCAGCAAGCGCAAGGTGCGCATCCGCCTGCGCAAGGACGGCCGGCTGGTGCCCTACATGGAGCTGCCGCACACCTACCGCAATGCGGTGATCAGCCGCATCAAGATCATGTGCGAGCTCGACATCTCCGAGCGCCGCAAGCCGCAGGACGGCAAGATCGATTTCGCCAAGTTCTCGCCGCAGCACAAGCTGGAGCTGCGGGTGGCCACCATCCCGACCCACAACGGCGCCGAAGACGTGGTGATGCGCCTGCTGTCGTCGGCCAAACCGCTGCCGCTCGACCAGCTGGGCCTGACGCCGCAGAACCTGGGGCACCTGCGCGACGCGGTGGAGCGGCCCCACGGCATGGTGCTGTGCGTGGGCCCCACCGGCTCGGGCAAGACCACCACGCTGCACTCCGTCCTGCAGCACATCAACACGCCCGACCGCAAGATCTGGACGGCCGAAG
>JAUWAE010000324.1 GCA_030602185.1 Comamonadaceae bacterium | reverse complement strand
TCGATTTCGGGGAAGCGGATGTCCACCTGCGGGCGGGCCTGGGCCTGCCGTTCTTCCAGCAACTGCGGCAGGCGGTGCAGGGTCTGCGGGCCAAACACCACGTCCACGAACGGGGCACGCTTGATGATCTCTTCGCCCTCCTGGCTGGCCACGCAGCCGCCCACGCCAATGAGCACGCCTTTTTTCTTCAGGTGCTTGACGCGGCCCAGGTCGCTGAACACTTTTTCTTGCGCCTTTTCGCGCACCGAGCAGGTGTTGAACAGAATCAGGTCGGCTTCGTCTACGTTCTGGGTGGGTTCGTAGCCCTGGGCGGCGCCCAGCACGTCGGCCATCTTGTCCGAGTCGTACTCGTTCATCTGGCAGCCGAAGGTTTTGATGAAGACTTTTTTGCTCATGGCGGTGCAGCGGCGCTGGTGTGTATCCAGGGGCTGTGTGAAAGTGGAAACCCTTGATTTTACTGGGCTCGCCGGTTCGCGGGGGCTGGTCTACACTTGCCGGAGACGAACGTATTGCAGGGAGAACACCATGACCGCACAGGCCGCCATGAAACGCTTCATCACGCCACAGGAATACCTGGAAGGCGAACTGCGCAGCGAAGTCCGCCACGAGTACGTGGACGGGCAGGTGTACGCCATGGTGGGTGCGAGCGACCGGCATGGGCTGATCGTGAACGCGGTGGCGTTTGCCCTGACGCCCAAAGCGCGACAGCACCACTGCCAAGTGTTCACCTCTGACATGAAGGTTCGGCTGGATTTTGCCGGGCAGGAGGTGTACTACTACCCCGACTTGCTGCTGTGTTGTGATGACACAGACCGCGCGACCTACTTTCGCGAACGCCCCTGTCTGATCGTGGAGGTGCTGTCCGAAAGCACCGAGCGCATCGACCGCCGCGAAAAGCTGCTGGCCTACCAGCAACTGCCCAGTCTGGAGGCCTACCTGCTGGTGGCGCAGGATGCGCGGCGGGTGGAGGTGTTCCGCCGATCCACCGGCTGGCGCCACGAACTGCACACCGAAGGCACCATCGAGCTGCCCTGTGTGGGCGGCCCGCTGGCCCTGGACGACATTTATATCGACGTGGGGCTCTGACGGCGCCGGCCGCGCAGCAGCGCCTTTTCCAGCTCCAGCAGCGTCAGCACCGCCAGGCCCACGCCGGCGCACAGCAGCACCTCCCACCAGGCAAGCGGCCGGGTGTCGAACACGCCGTGCATGAACGGCGCGTAGGTGAACAGGCTTTGCAGCACCACCACGGCGCCCACGGCCGCCAATACCCGTGGTGTGCCCTTGACGCCTTGCCAGTGGAACGAGGGGTTCTTGAGGTAGCGCACGCTGAACAGGTAGAACACCTCCATGGCCACCAGCGTGTTCACGGCCAGTGTGCGGGCGTGCTCCACCGTTTCGCCCTGCACCAGGGCCCACTGGTACATCCCGAAAATGCCGGCCAGGAACAGGCCCGACACCAGCCCGATGCGCCAGAGCACGAAGCCGCTCAGCATGGGCTCGCGGGGGGAGCGGGGTGGGCGCTGCATCACGTCGTGTTCGGTGGGCTCGAACGCCAGCACCATGGCCAGGGCCACCGAGCTGACCATGTTGACCCACAGGATTTGCGCCGGCGCAATGGGCAGGGCCAGGCCGAACAGCACCGCCGCCAGCAGCGACAGGGATTCGCCACCGTTGACC
>JAUWAE010000064.1 GCA_030602185.1 Comamonadaceae bacterium | reverse complement strand
CAGGTCGGCCAGGGTCACCTTTTCCAGGGTCAGGCCCACTTCTTCAGCGATGACCTTGCCGCCGGTCAGGATGGCGATGTCTTCCAGCATGGCCTTGCGGCGGTCGCCGAAGCCAGGGGCCTTCACCGCCACGACCTTCAGGATGCCACGGATGGTGTTCACCACCAGGGTCGCCAGGGCTTCGCCTTCGACGTCTTCGGCAATGATCAGCAGCGGACGGCCGGCCTTGGCCACGGCTTCCAGCGTGGGCAGCAGGTCGCGGATGTTGCTGATCTTCTTGTCGAACAGCAGCACGAAGGGGTTTTCGAGGATGGCGGCCTGCTTCTCGGGGTTGTTGATGAAGTAGGGCGACAGGTAGCCGCGGTCAAACTGCATGCCTTCCACGACATCCAGCTCGTTCTGCAGCGATTTGCCATCTTCCACGGTGATCACGCCTTCTTTGCCCACTTTGTCCATGGCGTTGGCGATGATGTCGCCGATGCTGGAGTCGGAGTTGGCAGAGATGGAGCCGACCTGGGCGATTTCCTTGCTGGTGGTGGTGGGCTTGGAGGCCTTCTTCAGCTCGGCGATCAGGGCTTCCACGGCACGGTCGATGCCGCGCTTGAGGTCCATCGGGTTCATGCCGGCGGCCACGTACTTCATGCCTTCGCGCACGATGGCCTGGGCCAGCACGGTGGCGGTGGTGGTGCCGTCACCGGCGTTGTCGGAGGTCTTGGAAGCCACTTCCTTGACCATCTGGGCACCCATGTTCTGGAGCTTGTCCTTGAGCTCGATTTCCTTGGCCACGGACACACCGTCCTTGGTCACGGTGGGCGCGCCGAAGGAGCGCTCGAGCACCACGTTGCGGCCTTTCGGGCCCAGGGTGGTTTTCACGGCGTTGGCCAGGATGTTCACACCCTCGACCATGCGGGCGCGGGCTTCACCGCCGAACACTACGTCTTTTGCTGCCATTTGTCAGGTTCCTTCAATGAATGGGTTGCAACGGGGCGGATTACTTCTCGACGACCGCGAACAGGTCGTCTTCCTTCATGACCAGCAGTTCGTCGCCGTCGACCTTCACGGTCTGGCCGCTGTACTTGCCGAACAGCACGCGGTCGCCCACTTTCACGCTCAGGGCCTTGGTTTCGCCCTTGTCGTTCGTCTTGCCCGGGCCCACAGCCAGCACTTCACCCTGGTCGGGCTTCTCGGCGGCGTTGTCGGGGATCACGATGCCCGAAGCGGTTTTGGTTTCGTTTTCCAGACGCTTGACGATCACGCGATCGGCGAGAGGACGAAGTTTCATGCGATCTCCTGTATCAATGAGAGAGAACTTGGGGGTTGGACTGGACGTGGCGGCAGTGACACCTGCAGGTGTTAGCACTCACCGCCAACGAGTGCCAATAATAAGGCCGGATGGGTCGGTTTTCAAGACCCTGATCTGCCAATGACCAAATTCACAGGCCTTGGCTGGCCAATCCCTGGCCCGCAGCGGCTGCGCCGTTTGGGTCAGCCACACGTCCACGGCGCGGATCACGCCGGCGTGGGTGAACCACAGCGCGCGGCGAACCTGCTGGGCGCGGGCCTGGTGGGCGCAGTCGTCCAGCGCGTCCCGCACCCGGGCCAGGAAGCCGGCCACGTTGTCGCCGCCGCCGGGGCGGTGGTGGTGGAAGTCGTCGGTCCAGGCGTCCAGTGCGGCGCGGGGGATGTCGTCCCAGCGCTGGCCTTCCCAGGTGCCGAAGTCCATTTCGGTCAGGCGCGCGTCGGGCCGGGCGGTGGGCAGACCATGGTCGGCGGCGGCCTGCGCGAGGGCCTGGGCGCGTTGGGCCGGCGAATGCCAGGCCAGCGCAGGCGCGCTTTGCGCGCCTTGCGCCTGCCAGGCCTGGGCGAGTGCCTGGGCGCTGGCACCGGTGTGCGCCGGGTCGGCGGGTACGTCCAGCCGGCCGTAACACACGCCTTCCGCCACCAGCGGCCGGGCGTGGCGCACCAGCCACAACTCCAGCGCCATGTTCAGCGCGCGCCCATGGCGAGGGCCATGGCCAGGTAGAAGCCGATTTCGCTCACCTGCTGGGCCGCACCCAGGCCGTCACCGGTGAAGCCTTGCAGGCGGCGCTGTAGCCGCCAGTGCACCAGCGCCCAGCCAGCGACCGAACCCAGCAACCCCCAACCCAGTGCGCCCACAGCGCGTTCGCCACTGACCAGACCACCGAGCCAGGACGGTGCCACGGTGTGGGCCCCCCACGCCGCCAACGCCAACGCCAAGAAGCACCAGGTGGCACCGGCCCAAAGGGCCCGGCTGGCAATCTGGTCGGCCAATGGCTTGGACTTGCTCCCCGCCGCGTCGCCCACATGCGGCAACCAGCGGATGGTGAGCAGCGGCCAGGTGCGCGAGGCCACGTGCGCGAGCCACAGCGCCACCAGCGCGCCTGCCAGCGACAACTGCCCCAGCACCGCTAGCAGCCCCACCTTGGCCAGCAGCGCCAGCACCAGCGCCATGGCCCCGAAGGCGCCGATGCGCGAGTCCTTCATGATCTCCAGTGCGCGCTCCCGCTGGTAGCTGCCCCCCAGGCCGTCGGCCACGTCGGCCAGTCCGTCTTCGTGGAAGCCGCCCGTCATCAGTACCGTGGCGATGGTGCAGAACACCGCCGCCACCCAGGTGATGCCGGCCACCGGTGGCAGGTACCAGCACAGCCCCCCGTACACGCCTGCCGCCACTGCGCCCACCAGCCAGCCCACGCCGGGGAAGTGCGCCGCACTGGCGCGCAGCATGGCCGGGCTGAAGCCCACCCAGCGCGCCAGCGACCCCGTCACGGGAATGCGGGTGAAGAACTGCAGCGCCAGCAAAAAGTGCTTCAGGGCTTGCATGGCAGGGCCGTGGAACGCCAGACCGGCGTCAATTCAGGAACAGCCGGTACACCGGGTTTTCAGTCTCTTCCACGTAGGGGTAGCCCAGCGTGTCCAGGAACTTCTGGAACGCCTTGCCATCCTTGGCCGGTACCTGCAGGCCGACCAGGATGCGGCCGTAGTCCGCCCCCTGGTTGCGGTAGTGGAACAGGCTGATGTTCCAGCCCGGGCGCATCAGGCTCAAAAACTTCAGCAGCGCGCCCGGCCGTTCCGGGAAGATGAAACGCAGCAGCCGCTCCTCCTGCGCCAGGGCCGAGCGCCCGCCCACCATGTGGCGGATGTGTTCCTGCGCCAGATCGTCGTGCGTGAGGTCCAGCGTGGCGAAGCCGTGTTTGGTGAAGTTGGCGGCAATCTTGCCGCTTTCGCCCTTGCCGTGGGTGGTCAGGCCCACGAACACGTGCGCCCGCTGGGCATCGCTGATGCGGTAGCTGAATTCGGTGACGTTGCGCGGCCCGCCCGGCAGGTCGCCGATGGCTTCCAGGAAGCGCTTGAAGCTGCCTCGTTCCTCGGGGATGGTGACGGCGAACAGCGCCTCGCGTTCCTCGCCCACCTCGGCGCGCTCGGCCACGAAGCGCAGGCGGTCGAAGTTCATGTTGGCGCCGCACAGGATGGCGGCGTAGGTTTCGCCCTTGGTCTTGCGCTCGGCCACGTACTTCTTGATGGCCGCCACCGCCAGTGCGCCGGCTGGCTCCACGATGCTGCGCGTGTCCACGAAGATGTCCTTGATGGCAGCGCACACCGCGTCGGTGTCCACGGTGATGAACTCGTCCACCAGTTCGCGGCTCAGGCGGAAGGTTTCCTCGCCCACCAGCTTCACCGCGGTGCCGTCGCTGAACAGGCCCACGTCGGGCAGGTTCACCCGCTCGCCGGCCGCCACCGACTGCATCATGGCAGCCGAGTCATTCATCTGCACGCCAATCACTTTGATGTCGGGCCGCACCGCCTTGATGTAGTTCGCCACACCGCTGATGAGGCCGCCGCCGCCGATGGCCACGAACACCGCATCCAGCCGCTGGCTGCCCAGACTTTGCAGCTGGCGCAGCATTTCCATGGCGATAGTGCCCTGGCCCGCGATCACGTAGGGGTCGTCGAACGGGTGCACAAAGGTCAGGCCCTGTTCTTTTTCGAGCTTGAGCGAGTGCTGGTAGGCGTCGGAATAGCTGTCGCCGTGCAGCACCACCTCGCCGCCCAGCGCCTTGACCGCGTCGATCTTGACCTGCGGCGTGGTGGTGGGCATGACGATGACCGCGCGCGCGCCCAGCTTGTGCGCCCCCAGCGAGACGCCTTGGGCGTGGTTGCCGGCCGAGGCGCAGATGACGCCGCGCTTGAGCTGTTCGGGCGTGAGGTGGGCCAGCTTGTTGTAGGCGCCGCGCAGCTTGAAGCTGAACACGGGTTGCTGGTCTTCGCGCTTGAGCAGCACCTTGTTGTGCAGGCGCCGGCTCAGGTTCCTGGCGGGTTCCAGCGCCGACTCCACCGCCACGTCGTACACGCGGGCGGTGAGGATCTTGATCAGGTAGTCGGCGGGGGTGAGTGTGGTGGCGGTGGGGGCCGGAGCGGGGGGTGTCTTGGGCATGGCAAGTCAGGCAATCGGGTCAGGCTTTGGGCACGGGGCGGGGTTGGCCCTGGTCGTCGATGGCGACGTAGGTGAGCGAGGCTTCCGTCACCTTGACGAACTGGCCTTGTGCCCGGAAGCGCTCGGCAAACACCTCCACCTGCACGGTGATCGACGTGTTGCCGATGCGGGTGATGCTGCTGTAGAAGCTCAAGATGTCGCCGACCTTGACCGGCTGCTTGAAGATGAACTGGTTGACGGCCACCGTGGCCAGACGCCCCTGCGCCACCCGGGCGGGCAGCACCGAGCCCGCGAGGTCCACCTGGGCCATGACCCAGCCACCAAAGATGTCGCCGTTGGCGTTGCAGTCGGCCGGCATGGGAATGACCTTGAGCACCAGCTCTTTGTCGGACGGCGCCATGGGGGGACCACTTGGGGGCAAAATCGGAGCGTTCATCCCCTGATTGTCATCCATGCGCGACTTTTCCTCGGCGGGCCGTGCGCCCGCAGCGGCGCCATCGCCGGCGGCCGGTGGCCCTGCGGCCGCCATTTCCCGTTCCGACTGGGCGGTGCTGCGTCGCCTGCTGCCCTACCTGTGGCAGTACCGCTGGCGGGTGGCCGCCGCGCTGGCCTTCATGGTGGTGGCCAAGCTGGCCAACGTGGGTGTGCCACTGTTGCTTAAGGAGTTGGTGGACGCGCTCACGCCGAAACCCGGCCAGTCCTTGCTCGGCCTGCCGCCGGGCAGCGAGGCCTTTCTGGTGGTGCCGGTGGGGCTGCTGCTGGCCTATGGCCTGCTGCGCTTTTCCACCACGCTGTTCACCGAGCTGCGCGAGCTGATCTTTGCCAAAGCCACCGAAGGCGCGACCCGCGCGATCGCGCTGCAGGTGTTCGGCCACCTGCACGAACTCAGCCTGCGCTTCCACCTGGAACGCCAGACCGGTGGCATGACGCGCGACATCGAGCGTGGCACGCGCGGCGTGCAATCGCTCATTTCGTACTCGCTCTACAGCATCCTGCCCACGCTGCTGGAGGTGGTGCTGGTGCTCGCGCTGCTGGGCATCAAGTTCGAGCTGTGGTACGTCTGGACCACGCTGCTGGCGCTGGTGCTGTACGTGTTTTTCACCGTCAAGGTGACCGAGTGGCGCACCCAGTTCCGCCGCCACATGAACGAGATGGAGTCGGCCACGCAGACCAAGGCCATCGACTCGCTGCTGAATTACGAGACCGTCAAGTACTTCAACAACGAGGCCTTTGAGGGCCGGCGTTACGACGAGGCGCTGGAGCGGCTGCGCCGCGCCCGCCTCAAAAGCCAGGCCACGCTGTCCATGCTCAACGCGGGGCAGCAGCTCATCATCGCCACCGCGCTGGTAGCCATGCTGTGGCGGGCCACCGTGGGGGTGGCCCAAGGCCAGATGACCCTGGGCGACCTGGTGATGATCAACGCCTTCATGATCCAGCTCTACATCCCGCTTAACTTCCTGGGCGTGCTCTACCGCGAAATCAAGCAGGGCCGGACCGACCTGGACAAGATGTTCATCTTGTTGGACAAGGAGCGCGAGATCGCCGATGCCCCCGGCGCCCAGCCGCTGCGGCTGGATGGCCCGCCCGAGGTGCGCTTCGAGAACGTGCATTTCGCCTACGAGCGCGAGCGGGAAATTTTGCACGGCGTGAGCTTCACCGTCCCGGCGGGCAAGACGGTGGCCGTGGTGGGGCCGTCGGGCTCGGGCAAGTCCACGCTGGCGCGGCTGTTGTACCGGTTTTACGACGTGGGTCGTCCGGGCGACGGGCACGACGGATCGGAAGGGCGCATCACCATCGCGGGGCAGGACATCCGCAGCGTCACGCAGGGCAGCGTGCGCCGCGCCATCGGCATCGTGCCGCAGGACACGGTGCTGTTCAACGACACCATCGAGTACAACATCCTCTACGGCCGGCCCGATGCGGGGCACGACGAGGCGGTGAAGGCGGCCCAGGCCGCGCACATCCACGGCTTCATCGAACGCCTGCCCAAGGGCTACCAGACCATGGTGGGCGAGCGCGGGCTCAAGCTGTCGGGCGGGGAGAAGCAGCGCGTCGCCATCGCGCGCACGCTGCTCAAGAACCCGCCCATCCTGATTTTTGACGAGGCCACGTCGGCCCTGGACAGCGCCAACGAGCGCGCCATCCAGGCCGAACTCAAGAGCGTGGCGCGCCACAAGACCACGCTGGTGATCGCGCACCGCCTGTCCACCGTGGTGGACGCGCACGAGATCATCGTGCTGGAGCAGGGCACCATCGTCGAGCGCGGACGCCACGCCGATCTGCTGGCCGCCGGCGGCCGCTACGCCGAGATGTGGGCCTTGCAGCAAAGCGGGGGTGAGGGCGGTGAGGGCGGTCCCGTGCCCTCGTCGCCGCCGTCGTCCAACGCCGTTGCCGGAGGCCCGCATGGACACCAAGTGGCTTGAAGACTTCGTCAGCCTGGCCGAAACCCGCAGCTTCAGCCGCTCTGCCCAGTTGCGGCACGTGACGCAGCCCGCGTTCTCGCGCCGCATCCAGTCGCTGGAGGCCTGGGCGGGCACCGACCTGGTGGACCGCTCGTCCTACCCCACGCGGCTCACCCCGGCCGGGCAAACGCTGTACGAACAGGCGCTGGACCTGCTGCACACCCTGCAGACCACCCGGGCCATGCTGCGCCAGCACACCGCCGTGGCCAAGGACACCATCGAGTTCGCGGTGCCGCACACGCTGGCCTTCACCTTCTATCCTGCCTGGCTGTCGGGTCTGCGCGCCGCTGTCGGGCCGATCAAGAGCCGCCTGATCGCGCTGAACGTGCACGACGCCGTGATGCGACTGACCGAAGGCAGCTGCGACCTGTTGCTGGCCTACCACCACGCGTCGCAGCCCATCCAGCTGGACACCGAGCGTTACGAGATGCTGTCGCTGGGCCGCGAGGTGCTGGCACCCTACGTGAAGCCCGATGCCTCGGGTCAGCCGCTGTTCCGCCTGCCTGGGCGTGCCGGCGCGCCGGTGCCCTTTCTGGCCTACGCCCCGGGCGCCTACCTGGGGCGCGTGGTGGACTGGGTGCTGCGTCAACATGGCGAATCGGTGCACCTGGACCGCGTCTATGAAACCGACATGTCTGAAAGCCTCAAGGCGATGGCCATCGAGGGCCATGGGGTGGCGTTCCTGCCCACCAGTTCGGTGCAGCAGGCCCTGAGCGACGGTCGCCTGGTGAGCGCCGCCCCCGATGACCAGGGCTGGCGTGGCGAGCTGGACATCCGCCTCTACCGCGCCGCCGGCAACAAGGGCAAGCGTGTGGCCCAGACGTTCTGGGATGACGTGGCCCTGGGGGTGCGTGGCGCCGCGCATCAGCCAGGCTGATGCAGGCGCTGACTGACTGATGCGCGCGCGGTCCGGGCCGGCAGGCACGGGGTTTGCGTAGTTCCCCCATGGCCCTGTGGCGCGTACCGCCCTAGAATGTTTTTTTCATTTCAACCCTGAGTTGACCAAAGGATGCACGCATGAAGAAATCCCTGTTTGCTTGCGCTGTCCTCGGCCTGGCCGCCACCGCGGCCATCGCCCAGGCCAATGACACCCTGGCCAAGATCAAATCCTCTGGCAGCGTCACCCTTGGGGTGCGCGAATCGTCCGGCCTGAGCTACACCCTCGGTGGTGGCAAGTTCGTCGGCTTCCACACCGAAATGGGCGAGCGCATCCTGGCCGACGTGCAAAAGCAGCTCGGCCTGTCCAAGCTCGACGTCAAGTACCAGCCCGTGACGTCACAGAACCGCATCCCGCTGGTGCAGAACGGCACCGTGGACCTGGAATGCGGCTCCACCACCAACAACACCGCGCGCCAGCGCGACGTGGCGTTTGCCATCACCACCTATGTGGAGGAGGTGCGCATCGCCGTCAAGGCCAACAGCGGCATCAACTCGATCAGGGACCTGGTGGGCAAGACGGTGGCCACCACCACGGGCACCACCTCGGTGCAGACGCTGCGCAAGCACGAGCGCGCCAACGGCGTGGATTTCAAGGAGATCTACGGCAAAGACCATGCCGACAGCTTCCTGCTGCTGGAAAGCGGCCGCGCCGACGCCTTCGTGATGGACGGCTCCATCCTGGCGGCCAACATCGCCAAGTCCAAGGCCCCGGCCGACTTCAAGGTCGTGGGCGAGGTGCTGAGTGTCGAGCCCATTGCCTGCATGTTGCGCAAGGACGACCCGGCCTTCAAGAAGGCGGTGGACGACAGCATCAAGCGCCAGATTGCCGACGGTTCCCTGGCCAAGCTGTACGACAAGTGGTTCATGCAGCCCATTCCTCCGGCCAATGTCAATCTGAAGATGCCGCTGTCCGACACCACCAAGGCCGCCTGGGCCAACCCCAACGACAAGCCGATGGAAGAGTACGCCGTCAAGTAAGACGAGGCGTTTCCTGGGAGACACCCCCGCGCGCCTACAGGCGCAGGGGGTGTTTTTGTTGTTTGTACGCATGAGGAGTCCCCGATGAGTTGGGATTGGCAAGTCTTTTGCGAAGACACCATCACCCGCGAGGTGGGCGAACGCTGCTTCGGCCAGGGCGGTGACATCACCTACCTCGACTGGCTGCTGTCGGCCTGGGGCTGGACGGTGTCGGTGTCGGTCCTGGCGCTGGCGCTGGCGCTGGTCGTGGGGGCGGTGGTGGGCACGCTGCGCACGCTGCCCAACCGCCCGGTGGTGGTGGGCCTGGGCAACGCCTGGGTGGAACTGTTCCGTAACATCCCCTTGCTGGTGCAGATCTTTCTCTGGTACCACGTGGTGCCCGCGCTGTTCCCGGCGCTCAAGGGCGTGCCCGGCTTCGTGCTGGTGGTGATTGCACTGGGCCTGTTCACCTCGGCGCGGATTGCCGAGCAGGTGAAATCCGGCATCCAGGCGCTGCCGCGTGGCCAGCGCTACGCCGGCATGGCCCTGGGGCTCACCACTGCGCAGACCTACCGCTACGTGCTGCTGCCCATGGCGCTGCGCATCGTCATCCCACCACTGACGAGCGAGACCATGAACATCTTCAAGAACTCCTCGGTGGCGTTTGCGGTGTCGGTGGCCGAACTGACCATGTTCGCCATGCAGGCGCAGGAGGAAACCGGCCGTGGCATCGAGGTCTACCTGGCCGTCACGGGCCTGTACATCGTGTCGGCCTTCGCCATCAACCGCGTCATGGCGTTCATCGAGAAGCGCTCGCGCGTGCCGGGCTTCATCGTGGCCGGCGGGACAGGGGGGCATTGACCATGGGCAACCTCGACTGGTCGTTCTACAACTGGGACCTGATCGCCAACTTCGTCCTCAAGGGCCTGGCGTTCAGCGTCGTGCTGACCGTGGTGGCCACGGTGGGCGGCATCCTGTTCGGTACCGTGCTGGCGCTCATGCGCCTGTCGGGCCGCAAGTGGCTGGAGCTGCCCGCCACGCTCTACGTCAACGGCATGCGCAGCATCCCGCTGGTGATGGTGATCCTCTGGTTCTTCCTGCTGGTGCCCTTCCTCATCGGGCGTCCCATCGGGGCCGAGCTGTCGGCGGTGATCACCTTCATTGCTTTCGAGGCCGCCTACTTCAGCGAGATCATGCGCGCCGGTATCCAGTCCATTCCTCGCGGGCAGGTGTTCGCCGGGCAGGCCCTGGGCATGACCTATGGCCAGAACATGCGGCTGGTGGTGCTGCCCCAGGCCTTCCGCAACATGCTGCCGGTGCTGCTGACGCAGACCATCATCCTGTTCCAGGACACCTCGCTGGTCTACGCCATCGGCGCCTACGACATGCTCAAGGGTTTCGAGGTGGCAGGCAAGAACTTCGGCCGCCCGATCGAGGCCTACCTGATGGCGGCGCTGGTCTATTTCGTCATCTGTTTTACGCTGTCGTGGTGCGTCAAGCGCCTGCACCAGAAGATTGCCATCGTCCGTTGAACACGGCTTGCGGAGTATTGTGATGATTGAACTCAAACATGTGTCCAAGTGGTACGGCCAGGTGCAGGTGCTCAACGACTGCTCCACCCAGATCCAGAAAGGCGAGGTGGTGGTGGTCTGTGGCCCGTCGGGCTCGGGCAAGTCCACGCTGATCAAGACGATCAACGCGCTGGAGCCCATCCAGAAGGGCGAGATCTGGGTGGACGGCCAGGCGGTCCACGATCCCAAGACCGACCTGCCCAAGCTGCGCAGCCGCGTCGGCATGGTGTTCCAGCACTTCGAGCTCTTCCCCCACCTGAGCGTGACCGAGAACCTGACCCTGGCCCAGGTGAAAGTGCTGGGCCGCAGCCTGGACGACGCCCGAGCCCGCGGCCTGAAGGTGCTCGACCGCGTGGGCCTGATGGCGCACAAGGACAAGTTCCCCGGCCAGCTCTCGGGCGGCCAGCAGCAGCGCGTGGCCATTGCGCGGGCGCTGAGCATGGACCCGATCGTGATGCTGTTCGACGAGCCCACCTCGGCGCTCGACCCCGAGATGGTGGGCGAGGTGCTGGACGTGATGGTGGGCCTGGCCGGCGAGGGCATGACCATGATGTGCGTGACCCACGAGATGGGGTTTGCCCGCAAGGTCAGCGACCGCGTGATTTTCATGGACGTGGGCGGCAAGATCCTGGAGGATTGCTCGAAAGACGACTTCTTCGGCAACCCGGACGCGCGCCAGCCGCGCACCAAGGACTTCCTCAACAAGATCCTGCAGCACTGAACCGGGCCGGGCCAAAGGGGTGGTCGTGAGCGGTGCGAAAATCTCGCCCATGACCACCCAGATCACCCTCACCCGCCCCGACGACTGGCACCTGCACGTGCGCGACGGTGCCGCGCTGCACACCGTGGTGCCGCACACGGCCGCGCAGTTTGGCCGCGCCATCATCATGCCCAACCTCAAGCCGCCGGTGACCACCGCCGAGCAGGCGCTGGCGTACAAGGCCCGCATCCAGGCCGCCGTGCCGGCCGGTGTGGCCTTCGAGCCGCTGATGACGCTGTACCTGACCGACAACCTGCCGCCCGAGGAAATCGTGCGCGCCAAGGCGGCTGGCGTGGTGGCCTGCAAGCTCTACCCGGCCGGCGCCACCACCAACAGCGACGCGGGCGTGACCGACATCCGCAAGACCTACAAGACCCTGGAAGCCATGCAGCGCGAAGGCGTGCTGCTGCTGGTGCACGGCGAGGTCACCAGCCCCGACATCGACCTGTTCGACCGGGAGGCGGTGTTCATCGAACAGCAGCTGGCGCCGCTGCGCAAGGACTTCCCGGGCCTGAAGATCGTGATGGAGCACATCACCACCAAGGAAGCCGCGCAGTACGTGGCTGAAGCCGACGCCCACCTGGCCGCCACCATCACGGTGCACCACCTGCTGTACAACCGCAACGCCATCTTCACCGGGGGCATCCGCCCGCACTACTACTGCCTGCCGGTGCTCAAGCGCGAAACCCACCGCCAGGCGCTCGTGGCAGCGGCCACCAGCGGCAGCCCCAAGTTCTTCCTGGGCACCGACAGCGCGCCGCACCCGGCCCACCTCAAGGAGCACGCCACGGGCTGTGCCGGCTGCTACACCGCCCACGCCGCCATGGAGATGTATGCCGAGGCCTTCGATGCCGCCGGTGCGCTGGACAAGCTGGAAGGCTTTGCCAGCTTCTACGGGGCCGACTTCTACGGCCTGCCGCGCAACAGCGGCACCATCACGCTCAAGAAAGAAAGCTGGACCCCGCCCGAGCGGTTTGCCTTTGGCGAGGCCGAGCTCAAGCCCCTGCGGGCTGGCGAAGCGCTGCCCTGGCGGCTGGTGGGCTGAAGCCGCGGGAGGTGGCCGGTGAACCGCAGTGAAAGTCCATCCGGGGTGGATGGCGCACCGCGGCTGCCCGCGATCGACTGGCAACCGCCCTGGATGGTGCCGTGGCGCCAGCCCGGGGCAGCGCTGCTGGCGCACTTGCCAGGCGATCGGGGTGCCGAAGGGGCAGTGGCTGCCGCCCTGAACGCAGTCGGGCAGGCCCCGGTGCGCTTCGTGCCCCAGGCCGCCTTGCCCGAGGGCATGGCTTACGAAAGCCACATCTACGCCACCGGCACCGTGCCCACGCGCGACAACCTGCACGACTTTTTCAACGCCCTGTGCTGGATGCGCTTCCCCCAGACCAAGCGCGCCTTGAACCGGCTGCAGGCGCAGGCCATTGAGGCCGCGGGCGGGGTGCAGGCCACCCGTGGGCCGCTGCGCGATGCGCTCACCCTGTTCGACGAAAACGTCCTGCTGCTCCAGGCACCCGAACCGCTGTGGCAGGCCCTGGCGGTTCGCGACTGGCGCCGCTTGTTCATCACCCTGCGTTCCCTGTGGGCCAACGCGGCGGCGGTC